>JASHOV010000696.1 GCA_030038495.1 Streptosporangiaceae bacterium | reverse complement strand
CTGTACAGCGCCGTCCACACCGGCGGCAGCGCCGAGCGCACGAGGATGTACCGCTCGCTGGCCTCGCTGGTGAGGTACCTGATGAAGGCCAGCGCCGTGCCCTGGTGCTCGGAGTAGGCGCTGATCGCCAGGTTCGCGCCGCCGAGCGTGCTCGACCCTGGCCCGTGCAGCCCCGGCAGTGTGGTGACGCCGAACTTTCCCGCGACAACGTTGCCTGGTCCCGGCTGGCTCGCGTCCCCGTACACGTAGGGCCAGTTCCGCAGGAACAGCAGCTTCCCGGCCTCGAACGCCCGCCGCGAAGCCTCCTCGTTCCAGCTCAGCGCGGCCTTGGGGATCCAGCCCTGGCGGAATCCGTCGACGAGGAACTGCAGTGCCTGCCGCGCTTGGGGTGAGTTGACTGTGACGGTGCCGCCGCCGGGCCCGAGCAGCGACCCGCCGGCGGACTGCACGGCTTCGGCGAAGTTGACGGTCAGGCCTTCGTAGGCCTGGAACTGGCCGCCGTATCCGCCCATATGGTAACGAGGCGCCAGCGTGGCCGCCAGGTGCTCCAGCTGAGCCCAGGTCGTCGGCGGGCCGACGCCTGCCGCGGCCAGGATGTCCTTGCGGTAGTAGAGCAGCCCCGCATTGCTGGTGAACGGGACCGCGTACAGATGGCCCTGGTAAATGGCTGTATCCACGGCGGGCCGCAGGAACTGGCCGAGGGGCACCACCCGCGAGCTGATCGGCGTGATCCAGCCGCTGGAGGCGAATTCCGCGGTCCAGATCACATCCAGGCTCATGACGTCGTAGACGCTGCTGTGCGCCTGGAGATTGGTTACCAGCTGGGCGTACTGGTCGTCGGCGTCGTCGGGCAGGTAGATCGGCGTGACCTTCTGCGTGGGATGCGCGGCGTTCCAGCGGGCGATCAGCGGCCCGAGGTAGCCGGTGTCGACCTGGCCGGTCGCGAAGGTGATCGGGCCGGTGCCGCTGATCCGGTCGGCGGTGCCGGTCGCGCCCGGCGGGGAGACCACGCTGCAGCCGGCGAGCGCGGTCGCGGCCGCTCCTGCGGCAAGGGCCCAGCGGAGCCCGCCGGCGGCCGCTGCGCTCCGCGTGATCCGCATGTGGGCCCGCCTTCTGCCAGCGGTGTCACCGCCACCCCAGACGACCGGAAGCCGGGCCCTGAGCGGACGGCTGGTACATGCTTGTTATATACGCGTGTTAGGTACTAGTCAACGAACTATCGGCCAATGCCAGAATGGCAGGTCGGAACGGTGCGCACGGCCGTACGGTGTGCGACCATTGAGCATTGAGGGCATTGAGGGCATGGCCAGCTCGCTGTGGACAGCGGGCTCGGCGGGGAGAGGGGACGTGCGCTATGCGCATGCCGCTGCTGGCGCTCCTGGCCAAGGAACCCGCGCACGGCTACGAGCTCAAGATGCAGCTGGAGCAGATCTTCGGTGAGGCGTATCCCTCGCCGAACATCGGCCAGGTCTACGTGACGCTGCAGCGGCTGGAACGTGACGGCCTGGTCTGCAGCCAGGATGTCGTGCAGGCGACCCGGCCCAACAAGCGCGTCTACGAGCTGACCGAGGCGGGTCGCGAGGCGCTGGTGCAGTGGATGGATCGCCCGAGCGAGGGACCGCGGGTCAGGGACGACTTTTTCATGAAGCTGGCCCTGAGCCAGCTGACTGGCTCTTCGGCCGGGCTTGGCCTCATCAATCGCCAGCGACGGCATTACCTCGGCCTGATGCGCAGCCTTTCCGAACTGGCGGAGGGATCCGACCGGTGCATTCCCCGGCTTCTGATCGAGGGCGCGATGCTGCACCTGCAAGCGGACCTGGAATGGCTGCAGCGATGCCAGGAAGAGCTGGTGTGACCAGCGGCGGTGAGCGCTTACTGCTGCAGGCGATAGGCCTCACCAAGGTGTTCCGCGGTGACGGCGTCCCCGTGCCGGCGGTCCGCCACGTCGATCTGGCCGTCGGGCCCGGCGAGTTCGTCGCCGTTACCGGGCCGTCGGGCTCGGGCAAGTCGACGCTGCTGCACATGCTGGGCGGGCTCGAGCCGCCGACCAGCGGACAGATATGGCTAGCCGGGCAGCGGGTCGATGGACTGCGGCAGGCGGGCTGGGCGGTGCTGCGCCGCCGTCACATTGGATTCGTGTTCCAGTTCTTCAACCTCGTGTCGAACATGACGGTGGCCGACAACGTCGAGCTGGCCGCGCTGATGGGCGGCGCGAGCCGTAAGCAGGCCGCTGGCAGGCGGCGGGAGCTGCTGGCCGAGCTTGGGCTGGGAGACCGCGCCGACGCGGCGCCCGCCCGGTTGTCGGGCGGCGAGCAGCAGCGCGTGGCCCTGGCCAGAGCGATGGCCAACCGGCCGAGCCTGCTGCTGGCCGACGAGCCGACCGGCAACCTCGACAGTGCCGCGAGCCGGGTGGTGCTGCGCCTGCTCGACCGGACCCACGCGGAGGGCCAGGCCATCCTGCTGGTCACGCACGACGCGCGGGTAGCGAGTGCCGCGGATCGCGTCATCAGCCTGTTCGACGGGACCGTGGTCGACGACGCCGTGATGGCGCCGCCGTCGCGGTCGGCTGCGGGGACGGCGCTGCCCAGCGTGCTCCGGCTGCGGGGCTGATGCCATGCGCGCGATGGCCCGCTGGATCCGCGCGGACCTGAGGGCCAGCACCGGCCAGGCACTGGCAGTTGTCGCGGTGGTCAGCGGGGTCGTGGCCGCGCTGCTGCTATCCGCGGCGTTGCTGGAGGGCGCGACTAACCCGTGGCAGGGCCTGTTCAGCGCGACCAGGGGCGCTCAGATCTGGCTGCACCTTACGCCGGGCACTGACGCGGCGGGGCTGCGCTCGCGGGTGCCCGGCATCGATTCTGTCGCGGGTCCGTACCGTGCGACGGCCGCCTCGCTGGTGCAGCCGAGCCAGCGGACCCGGGTGGAGCTGCAGGCGATGACGGCCTCGCTGCCTGCCGGCGGGTACCGGCCGTTACGGGTATCGGGCCGCTGGCTGCAGACACGTGACGTCGACGGGGTGGTGCTCGAGTCGACGTTCGCGCAGGCGGTGCACGTGAGCGTCGGGGAAGTGCTTTCGCTGGACAGCGTCGACGGAACTATCACCCACGTGCGGGTGGCCGGCCTGGCCGAGACGTCGGAGCAGGGTTTCTATCCGGACCAGACGCCCGGCCTGATCTGGGTGCTGCCTGCGCTGCTGGAGCGGGTCGAGCCAGATCGCGCGCATACCGAGGAGATCGTGGGCCTGCGGATCGCTGACCCCGAGGCGACCGGCCTGGTGGTGCAAGAGGTCGTCACCCAGCTGGGCAGCAGCTCGGTCGGCAGCGTCTCGACCTGGCAGCAGGTCGAGCAGTCGATGGCACGGCGCGACCCGCTGCTCGGGCTGCTGCTCGCTCTGTTCGGGCTGGTCGCGCTGGGCGCGGCCGTGCTGGCGATCGTTAACGTCACCAGCGGGCGGGTCCTAGTGCAGCAGGCGGAGCTTGGCATGCTGCAGACGCTGGGCTTCACACCAGTGCAGGTGATGGCCATGCTCACGGCCGAGCACGCCGCGCTGACCTGTGCCGGAATCGCCGCCGGGCTTGTGGCCGCCCGGCTGCTGACCCCGGTCCTGCTCGGCAGCGTCCCCGGTGTCACCGCGGCGGGGACCGCCGTGCCGAGTGGCTGGGCACTGCTGATTGTGGTCGGCACCTTCGGCTCGGTCGTGCTGGCGACCGCCGTGCCCAGCTGGCGGGCGGGCCGGGTCTGGCCCGTGGCGGCGGTGCGGGCCGGCCCGCCACGGGGGCACCTGTCCCGGCTCGCAGCCACGGCCATGGCGGCCCGGATGCCACCCGCGATGGTGCTCGGCGCGCGCGCCGCGTTCGTCCGCCGGACCTCGGCCGTACTGACTATCGTCGGGCTGGCGGTCCCGATGCTCATGATCACGATTGGGCTGGGTTTCTGGGCCACGCTGCACGAGGTGCAGCGGCACCCGGCGGAGATCGGCATGGCGGCCAGCCTTACCGTCGGGCCAGGACCGCTCAGCTGGTCGGAGGCTTCCGCGCTGATAGGAAAGGACCCGGACGTACAGACTGCCTATCCGTGCGTCAAGGCGGTGGCGCTGGCGCCGGGTGAGACAACCACGATCACGACCCTGGGCATGGGTACCTCGGCACGGCCCTACCCGTTCCAGGTAGTCCAGGGCCGGCTGTATCACGCACCGGAGCAGGCCGTCGCCACGCAGGCCCTGCTAGACGCGCTGCAGTTGCAGGTAGGCCAGTTCGTGCGCATGTACTTCGGTGGCGTTCCCGTTACGTTCAGGATCGTTGGCCGGATCATCGACCCGCAGTACGACGGCGAGGTACTCGCCTACGGCACCGACACGCTGGCGGACGAGGGCGCGCCGTCGCCGGTCGGCTTTTACAGCCTCGTGCTGCGCCCAGGCGTGCAGCCCGCCGCGGCGGCTGCCTGGCTGCTGCGCCGCTCGGGCGGTCGTCTGGACGTGGAGCTGGTCACCAACCCCGCCGATCAGCTCGGCATCGTGCATGCGGCGCTGGCCGCGCTGATAGTGGTGCTCACGCTGACCGGGCTGACCAGCCTGCTGACCGCATCCAGGGTCGGGAGCCGCGACCATCAGCGGGACGTCCGCGTACTGCGGGCGATGGGCCTGACGCCGGTGCAGGTGCGGGCCGCGGTGGTGGTGCGCACGACCGTGCTCGCCGCGCTGGCGGTGGCGCTCGGCTCGGCGGCGGGCATGGCCGCCTGCAGCGCGCTGATCAGCGCTGTGTCCCGCCTGTACGGCCTCGGCTCGGGCCTGGCGAGGCCACCGTCAGCGGTGCCGGTTGCGGGCGCCGTAGCCGTGATGGTGGCCGCGGCGGCGGTCGTCGGCCTCGCGACTACGCGGGCTGCCGACCGTGAGCCCGCGGCGGTCGTGCTCGGCCCCTGACCGTCGCGCCGACCGGGTCACGGCCGAGCTGGCCGCGTCACCGATTTAGTTGGCCGGATGACCGATGGCGAGCCCGCTGGCCGGGTCGAAGAACTGGAGATTGGAGGTGTCGACGGCAAGCTGCGCGGACGATCCCGGCTTGATCGGGCTGCGGGCGGCGACCCGCGCCGTCCACTGCGTCTTGTTCGCGGCCAGCGGGATGGCCTCGTCCTCGCCGTCGTCCGCGCGGGCCTGGGTGATGCTGGCGTGCTGCACCTGCGGCGCGTCGATCGCGAAGATGACGTGGATCTCGCTGCCGAGTTCCTCGGTCACGCTTACCTCGACCGGCATCCGCGGCCAGGCCGGCTCGGCCAGCGTGGAGTCCTCGAAGTCGGACGGCCGGATGCCGAGGATGACCTCCTTGCCGAAGTAGGCGTCCAGGCCCGGCCGGGACGCCAGCAGTGCGTCCGGGATCGTCAGCCGGTGACCGGCGAACACGGCCGTCGGCCTGTCGTCGCGGACGAGCTCGGCGGTGGCGAAGTTCATGGCCGGCGAGCCGATGAACCCGGCCACGAACAGGTTGACGGGCGCGTTGTACAGCGTCTGCGGGGTGTCTGCCTGCTGCAGCCTGCCCTCGCGCAGCACGCAGACGCGCTGGCCGAGTGTCATGGCCTCGACCTGATCGTGGGTGACGTAGACGGTGGTCACCCCGAGCCGGGCGTGCAGCTGCGACAGCGACGCGCGCATCGATACCCGCAGCTTGGCGTCCAGGTTCGAGAGCGGCTCGTCCATCAGGAACGCCTGCGGCTCGCGGACTATGGCCCGGCCCATGGCGACTCGCTGGCGCTGCCCGCCGGACAGCGCGGCGGGCTTGCGGGCCAGGTAGTCCTCCAGGCCGAGCATTGTCGCGACCTCGCCCACCCGCCGCTTGATCTCGTCCTTGGGTGTCTTGCGCTGCTGCAGGCCGAAGGCCAGGTTCTGCGCGACCGTCATGTGCGGGTAGAGGGCGTAGTTCTGGAACACCATCGCGATGTCGCGGTCCTTGGGCGGCAGGTCGTTGACCACCCTGCTGCCGATGGTGATCGTCCCGGAGGTGATCTCCTCGAGCCCGGCGATCGACCGCAGCGCGGTGGACTTGCCGCATCCCGACGGCCCGACGAGCACCATGAACTCGCCGTCGCCGATCTCAAGGTTGAGGCCGTCAATGCCCTTCACCCCGCCGGGATAGACCTTGTCCACCTGGTCCAGCACGATCTGCGCCATCAGAGCCCTCCGCTGCCCGTGCGATCGCCGCCGTTGCCAGCGCCGTCGCAACCGTTTCGCGGAGCGTACCCTGAGGACCGACGGGGTGCTATTGGCCGGATCCGCACGTTACGGGAGCGTAAGGGTCGTGACAGGACTGTTACCTTCATGTCTTTTCGCGGCCTGGACGGAGTACACGTTACGGTGGCCCGGTGGAGGAGATCAATCGCAAGATCATCGCGCTGCTGGCGGCTGACGGCAGGATGAGCTTCACCGAGCTGGCGCGCAGGACCGGCCTGTCGGTCTCAGCTGCCCAGCAGCGAGTCCGGCGGCTGGAGCAGCGGGGCGTGATCAGGGGATACGGGGCGGTGATCAGTCCGGAGGAGATCGGCCTGCCGCTGACGGCATTCGTGTCGATCAAGCCCTTCGATCCGGCCTCGCCCGATGATGCGCCGGATCGCCTGGCGCATCTGAGCGCGATCGAGGCCTGCCACAGCGTCGCCGGTGACGAGAGCTACATACTCAAGGTCAGGGTTGCCTCTCCCACCGCGCTGGAGGAACTGCTGCAGGAGATCCGCGCGGCGGCAAGTGTCTCGACGCACACCACGATCGTGCTGAGCACGCCCTTCGAGAACCGGCCGCCGCGGCTCGACTAGGGCGGTGCTATCGGGGTGGCGATCCGGTAGAGCCAGGTCCGCAGCGAGGCGCGTCCCTCGGACCCGCCCAGACCCTGCCAGGCGGCCAGCAGCGTGTCCTGTAGTGCGTGGTTCAGGATGCGACGGCAAACAGCCGCAGCGGCCCCGCATCCCGCAGATCAAAGCCCAGCGGGACGATGGCGGCCGTGCCGTGATGCTCGGTCGCGGCGGCCGCCAGCTCGTCCGGCCTGGTCGCGACCACGGTCGCGCCGTGCAGCAGAGCGTGGTCGAGGAAGGTACTGTACGAGCGGCCATCACCGGCCGGCGGAGCGGTCAGCACGACATCCTGCGTGCCGATGTCGGCGGCCGCCGACAGCGCGCTCAGCTCCGCGGCCATGTCGAGATGCGAGAGCCCGGCCGGGTGCAGCGCACCGTCGGCTCGACGCGCGTAGGGCAGCAGCGCTAGCTCGTGCGGGCGCGCGCTCGGCGGGCGCAGCGAGCCCATGCCGAGCAGCGATCCGAACGCGGTCGCGGCGGGCGCCTCGCCGAACGAGATGACCTGTCGCACCCAGGATCGGTCGGCGGCCGCCAAAGCGGTCGCAGCGAGCGGCTGCGCGGTCAGCAGCATCCGCGCGCCGCAGTCAGCCAGCTGACCGGCGATCTCAGGGACCGTAAGCTGCGCGCTCACCGGCGATGGAATGCCGCCCGCTGCGCTGACCGAGTGGCAGGCAAGAACATAGGAGGCCGCGTCGGGCACGTAGACGCCGACGACGTCTCGCGGTCGCAGACCGCGCCAGGCCAGGCCGGCCGCAGCCCGCTGGACCGTTCCGGCGAGGTCCGCGAAGGAATACGGCGGCTCGGATCGGCAGCCCACTAACGCCGGGCGGCAGCCGTAGGCCGCCGCCGCTCCCACGAGCCGCTGGGTGATGGTCGTGTCTTGTGGCTGGCCGTTGATAGCCATCGCGCGCCTTGCTGCTCCCCGACGCAAGTCCGGTGAAGTCACGGTACGAAAGTATGCATGGACGCTGGTCAGCGCATCGTCAGGAATGTGTAGCTGGCTATGTATCCAGCTCGGATTGCCTGCCCCGCTGGCTCGCCTGCGCATCGGCCGGCCACCCCCCTCCTGGCGGCCGGCCGACGCTCGCTTGCGGGAGCCTGACATTGAACGGTACGCAGCAGGCAAGACTGATGACATGCGCCAGATGGCGCATCTATATGTGCATGTTGCAGGCGGAGATATGTAGACGGGCCGCTACATGCCGCGCGAATCGCGGAGCTGCTCCGCGGTCCAGGCCGCTACCTGTGCTCGCGACGTGACGCCGAGCTTGCTGAAGATGTTCGCGACATGCCGGGCGGCGGTAGCCGGGCTGATGACCAGCTCGGCGGCGATGGCGCGGTTGGACAGCCCGCGGGCGATGAGCTGGGCGATCTGCTGCTCGCGGGGAGTCAGGCCCGGTGCGGGCCGCCCGTGGCCGTCGCGGCTGCGTACGCCGGGCTGCTGCGCATCACGGTCCCCGCCATCGCGGTTCTCGGCCCGGCGGCCGCGCGGGCCCGGGCCATCTGCATACGAGCCGGAGCCGGCCGCGTCACTAGCCGGCGGTTCCAGCAGACCTTCGGCGAAGCCGATCGCGGAGCTGACGGCATCGTGCACGCCCATCCGCGCTCCCTCGGCCAGTAGCCGGACGGCTTGCTGCTCGCCGACCTGCCGGCGCGCCAGAACGAGCACGTCATCCAGCCTGACCTGTGCTGCTGTCGACCGGACCGGGCCTACCTGGTCGCGCAGCGCCCCGGCCGCGCCCTGCAGCCGGACCGCCGTAGCCGGGTCCCTGGCCGCGACGGCAAGCGCCGCGACGGCATCCAGGCCGCGGGCGATGCCGAGGCGCTGGCCGGTGGCCGTGCTGAGCCGCAGGCTCTCACTCAGGCTCGCTGCGGCGCTGCTGAGATTCCCGGCGGCGAGCGTCACCCAGCCGATTCCGGCCAGGCACCTGGCGATCTCGGTCCGGGCGTCGATCGCCTCGAACAGCCGCAGGGCGCTGCGGAAATGCCGCACTGCCGAGTCGTTGTCGCGCCTGGCCCGGGCCAGGCTCCCGAAGCCGTACAGCACCTGCGCGACACCCCAGCCGTTGTTGTCGGCGAGAATCTCGAGCGCTGCCGTGAACGCGGCATCAGCCTCGTCGAACTGCCCGAGGCGGGCCAGGACGGTTGCCCTGGCCGCGAGCGCCAGGCCCTCTTCCCACGGATCCCCGTCCGCGGCCGCCGCCTCTATCGCGGCCTGCACACTGGCGAGTGCGCCCTCCGCCTGACCTGCCCGCAGGCTCACCAGGCCGAGCAGCCGCAGTGCGCAGGAACTGCCGGCCATGCCCTCGTCGTCGTACAGGTCGGCGGCGGCCCGGGCCGCGGTCGCCGTCCGGGCATAGTCCTGCTGCTCGAACGCGAGCTCGGCGCTGCGGCTCAGCGCCATCGCCCGGATACCCGGATCGACCTGATCGGCAATGCGCAGGAACCGGTCGAACCAGTTGATGCCCTCGGTGACGTCACCGTAGACCACCCAGGGTGCGCGCAGCGCGGAGCAGAGTCGCAGGCCAAGCTCGGCCTGGCCGTTCTGCAGTGCGGTAGCCAGCGCGACGCGGAAGTTGGGGAGCTCGGACGCCGCACCCTGATACATGGCGACCCGCTCGGGCCACGGCGGGTCACCGCGGCGGAACGCGCGCTCGACGATCGCCTCTACCAGCTCCAGCATGTAGTCCAGGTGCTGCTGGCGGATGCCGGGCGCCTCGCCGGACTCGGCGAGCTGAGCGGCCGCATACTCCCTGATCGTGTCCAGCAGCCGGTAGTGGGCGAGCCCGTTCCTCTCACCGTCCCTGATGACCAGTGACTTGTCGATCAGTCCGGCGAGCAGGTTGAGGACCTGGCTCGGTGGCACGAGCTCGTCCGCGCAGACGCGCTCGGCCATCTCCAGGCTCCAGCCGGAAAACATGGCGAGCCTGCGCAGCAGGATCTGCTCGCTTTGCGTCAGCAGGTCGTGGCTCCAGTTGACCGCTGCGCGCAGTGTTTGCTGCCGGGGCGGGGCGGTCCTGTCGCTGGAGGCAAGCAGCCGGAATCGGTCGTCCAGCCGCTCGGCGATCTGCCCGGTCGACAGCGCGCGCATCCGAGCGGCCGCCAGCTCGATCGCGAGCGGGATGCCGTCGAGCGTGCGGCAGATCCGGCTCACCGCGCCGGCGTTATCCGGAGTGAGCGCGAAACCCGGCCGCACCGCCGCTGCCCGGTCCAGGAACAGCCGCACCGCCTCGTAGCTTTCGAGATCGGTCAGCGGCCGGCCGGCGGCAGGGCTGGCCGGCGGCACCGCGAGCGGGGGCACCCGCCAGACGGTCTCGCCGCGCACGTGCAGGGGCTCGCGGCTCGTCGCGATAATCCGGGCCTGGGGGCATTCGGTCAGCACCCGGTGCGCGATGTCGGCGATGGCCTCGACCAGGTGCTCGCAGGTGTCGAGCACGATCAGCAGCTGCCGCTGCCTGAGCGCGTCGGCGAGGGTCTCGACCAGGGGCCGGTCGGGCTCCTCGCGGATGCCGAGCAACGTCGAGACGCGGATCGTGACGAGCGCCGGATCGGTCACCTCGGCCAGCTCGACCAGCCAGGCACCGTCGGCAAACCGGCCCGCCAGCTGGCCGGCCAGCCGGGCCGCCAGCCGGGTCTTCCCGACCCCGCCGGGGCCGCATAGCGTCAGCATGCGCACGTCAGCGAGCAGCAGGGCCAGGTCGGCGAGATCTCGCTCGCGACCGACGAAGCTGTTCGGCTCGGACGGCAGGCGCGCCACGACAGGGGCGGTGAAGGCAGTGGTCATTTCGGTAGGCTCCGGCAATCGCCATTGCATTCTGTCACCGAAGCCGTGTCCGTGCGCGGGCCTCTCCATATGCGGTGCATGCGGAGACCGCTCAGATGATGGTGACCTCCACCGGCTCGGTGTACTTGAGGCGGCCGAAATACATCACTTTGACGATCGCCCACCAGTGCTCGCCCGTCCTGGCCGTCGGCGCAGCGGTCACATCGAACTCCAGGACGGTGCTTGCGCCCGCGGCTACGGAGAACCCGGACGTCCACGGCCCGGCCTGATGCCAGCTGCCGTACGGCGACAGCAGCTGCGCCTCGCCCCGGATGGCCGAGCAGCAGCGGCTGTCCAGCCGCACCTCGATGCGGCCGGCCTGGCCCGCCCGCAGCCGGAGGCTCGGGCTGGTGACCGTCACCTCGACCTCGGCAGCCTGCGCGTCGTCGGCGGCCTGCTGCCGGGACGCGAACTCGACCAGGTCGGTGCCCGCGCCGAACTGCACCGGGGGCGGCGGCGCAGGCTGACCGATGGCCAGCAGGACGCTGTCCTCGATGGCCTGCCCGCACGCATCGGTGATCCGCGCGGTCGCGAAACCACGCCCGGCCGGCTGGCCGGTGCTGGCCTGCGCGGTGAGCTCGAAGCTCTGGTGACCGAGCGGCGACAGATCGTAGCGCAGCGGGCCGGGCGGGTGCAGGACGATGCCGTCAGGTGCGTCCAGGTGCACCGTTCCTGAGGCGGCGCGCGGGCCGCAGGCGATGGTGAGCCGGATGAGGGCGGGCCCGCTGTCGTCGAGCGTGACCTGCCGGGGCGACAGGTGCACTGCGGTCGGCATGTTCCCGGCCGGCGCGGGGCCCTTGCCATGCAGCCAGTACCCAGCGAACACCGGCTGTGCTGGCTCGGGCGGGAAGAGCTCGCCCGAGCCCGGGTCGCCCGAGCCAGCACGGGCGGTGGGCCCGGA
>JASHOV010000006.1 GCA_030038495.1 Streptosporangiaceae bacterium | reverse complement strand
GGCCCCCCGCTCGGCGTCCAGCGTTCCCATCGGCCCGAACCACCCAGACCGAACGCTGCCGTGGCAGGCGAAACCGATGTACTGCCCGTCCCGGCAGGCGACATGGCAGCCAGGCGGCTCTCGCTCCAGCGTCGCCGCCGCCTCCTGCGGCCAGGTGGACTGCCCCCACGGCCCGGCCCGCAGCCAGTGCGTCAGATCGGGTGCTTCGGCCCTGGTGGCGCGCCGCAGGGTGATTCCGCCCGTGGTTAGCTCACCCGTGGTTAGCTCTACCGTGCTCAGGTCAACCACCATATCGACGGCGTCGGCGTACCTCTCATAACCAGCCCGGTCGGCCAGGCAGATCATGGCGGTATAGCGGACATCGATTCCCGGCCACAGGTAGACCGGCGGGTGACCGCCGATGATGAGCTCCCCCGCCCCGCGCTCAGCCAGCAGCGCTTCCATCGCTTCCAGGAGCGCGCGACCCGCGCCCCGGCCGCTTGCGGCCGGGGCGACCGCGAGCAGATCGACATACCCGAGCGTTGCCCGGCCGGGCCGGGCCCGCAGGCTGCCGTAGCATGCTCCTGTCACCTCGCCGGCCGCCTCCGCGACGACGCTGAGCCGCCCCGGCGCGGCGGCCATGATCGCTGGGAGCCGGGGCGCATCCGGGTCACGATCCAGCGCTTGTGCGCAAATGCCCTGGATGCGGGCAAGATCGCCGGGGACGGCAGTGCGGATGATCACGTCTATGATTATGTCAGTTATTGACATCCAAACAAGCTTGCGTGGATATTTACTACAACATCGCTGGAGTCAGCCTCCGTCAGGGCGGCAGCCGGAAGCACCTGAATGGTCCGGCTGCCGCGGGGGCCGCCCTGGACCGCCGAACGAGCATCGCGGCGGCCGGCCGCGAGCCGGTCGCCTCGGGCGCACGGCGAGGCCCGGTGGCGCATATCTCTGGCAGTCCGAGGAGGGGCTGGTGTCAGCAGGAACGCAGGACGAGCCGAGCGCGCCGGCAGCGCCGCGCGCCGCCTCGCGTACGGAGCAGCGGAACCCCCGGACGGCTGACATCGACATCGTGCCGACCGAGGAGGTCCTGCGGCTGCTGAACGCCGAGGATGCGACGGTCGCGGGCGAGGTCGCGCGGGCCCTGCCGGTGCTCGCCCAGGTGGTCGACAAGGTCGTGGACTGCGTGCGCACGGGCGGCCAGGTGCATTACTTCGGGGCGGGCACGTCCGGTCGGATGGCGGTACTCGATGCGGCCGAAGTGGTGCCGACGTTCGGACTGGATCACGGCGTATTCATCGCCCATCACGCCGGCGGCGACCGGGCTCTGGGCACGGCCGTCGAGGATGCCGAGGACGACACGGCGCTAGGCGCGCACGACGCGGCCTCGGTGTCCGCGGCCGACATCGCCGTCGGGATCACCGCGAGTGGCCGCACTCCGTACGTGGCGGGTGCACTCACTACTGCGCGGCTGGCGGGCGCGGTAACGGTACTGGTCAGCAGCAATCCGAATGCGCCGCTGGCCGGCCTGGCCGATTACGTCGTCGTGGCTGACACCGGGCCGGAGGCGATCGCGGGCTCCACCCGGCTCAAGGCGGCAACGGCGCAGAAGCTTCTGCTGAACGCGCTGTCCACGGCCGCGATGGTCCGCCTCGGCCGCACGTTCTCAAACCTGATGGTGTCCCTGTCGGGCACTAACGCCAAGCTGCGGGGTCGTCAGCTGACGATCCTGATGGAGGCCACCGACGAGGACGAGTCCACGTGCCGGGCTCAGCTGACTCGGTGCGGCGGCGACCTGCGGCTGGCATTGCTCTGCCTGCTCTCCGGCCTGGAGCCGGAGGCGGCGGCTAAGGCGCTCGCGAACGCGGACGGCAGCATCCGCGGCGCCCTGGCCGGAGCCGCACCTGAGCGCACATGAGCGCGAGAGCTCCCATGGCGGCGGGGGCGGCAGTGGCGACCGCGGTGCTGCGCACACCGGAGGATTTCGCCCGCTGCGAGCTGATCTACCGCGAGGTGTTCGGCCTGGCCCCGGATGACGGGTCGCTCAACGCCCGGCTGCTGACCGGGCTGAGCCGCAATAGCGGCATGGTGATCGGCGCCTACGGCAACGGCGAGCTGGTCGGCTTCGCGCTGAGCTTCCTGGCCAAGCAGGATGGCGACGGGCGGCTCTACCAGTACTCGCAGACCGCCGCCGTGCGGCTGGGCTGGCAGGGCCGTGGCGTCGGGCGGGCGATGAAGTTCGGCCAGCGATCGGCCGCCCTGGCGGCTGGCATCGACCTCGTGCGCTGGACGTTCGACCCGCTGCTGGCGGTGAACGGGCACTTCAACCTCGATGTGCTCGGAGCGGTGGCGACCAGCATCGCGCGCGACCTCTACGGCCCCATGGCCACGCCCGATGATCGCGGCGAGCCGACCGACCGGTTCGTGGTCGACTGGGAACTGCGCGACCCGGCGGTTGCCGAACGGGCGGAAGGCGCCGCGACGGACGTGCGCGAGCGGCAGCCCGTCTCGATCAGGCCAGGCGAGCTGCGGGCCGGAACGGACGCCGCGCTGCTGGGCATCCCGGCCGACTGGCGCACATTCCGGCGCTCCTCGCCTTTGGCCGCTGGACCGCTGCGGGACCAGATACTGGAGCACGCTCAGCAGCTGATGGGCGCGGGCCTGGTAGCGGTCTCCTGCTGGCGGCTGGACCGGGATACGGCGGTGTACCGGTTCGCCGGGAAAGGCCTGCAGCCGTGATCACGGTGGAGCGCATCGAGCTGTTCCTCGTGCGGCTGCCGCTCGTGCACGAGTTCGAGACCAGCTCGCACCGCAAGGGCCACCTCGACCACATCCTGGTCCGGATAACCGACGCCGACGGCGCGGTCGGCTGGGGCGAGTCGGCCAGCCCGAGCGATCCTTACTACTGCGGCGAGAACGTCGAGACCTGCTGGCTCATGCTCCGCGACTACTTCGGGCCCGCGCTCCTGGGCAGGCCCTGGGAAACTCCCGATCAGGCGGCCGCCTGTCTCCGGCAGTTCCAGGGCAACCGGTTCGCGCGGGCCGCGCTCGATATCGCGTGCTGGGACCTGGCCAGCCGACGACTCGGCGTATCCGTCGCCACCGCGCTCGGCGGCACCGCCCGTGACGTGCCGGCCGGGGTCAGCCTCGGCATCGAGCCGACGATCGACGCGCTCCTGGACCAGGTGGCCGGTCACGTCGGGCACGGCTACCGGCGGGTCAAGCTGAAGATCCGACCCGGCTGGGATGTCGAGCCGACCCGCCGCGTGCGCGCCTCGTTCCCCGATATCGGGCTTCAGGTCGACGCCAACGGCGCCTACGATGGCAGCCAGCCCGACGACGAGGTGTTCGCGCGGCTGGACGAGCTCAACCTGCTGATGATCGAGCAGCCATTCGAAGAGACCGACCTGCTCGGGCACGCGCTACTCCAGCAGCGCCTGCAGACGCCGGTCTGCCTGGACGAGGCGATCACGACGGTCGGGCTGGCGCGGGCGGCACTCGCCCTGCGGGCCTGCCGCGTCATCAACATCAAGGTGTCCAGGCTCGGCGGGCTCGGGCCGGCCAAACAGGTGCACGACCTGTGCCGCGCGCACGGCGTGCCGGCCTGGTGCGGCGGCATGCACGAGTTCGGCGTGGGCCGGGCCGCGAACATCGCGCTGGCCAGCCTGCCCGGCTTCACGCTTCCGAGTGACGTGTCCGGTTCGGACAAGTACTTCGCACGGGATGTGGTGGAGCCGCCGATCCGGGCCGTAGCCGGACGCGTCCCCGTGCCGGCCGAGCGGCCCGGGCTCGGCCATGAGGTGGTCTGGTCTGAAGTGGCGGATCATGTGCTCAGGACGGCTGAGCTCGCAGCCGGGCAGTAACCGGCGGTCAGGAGGCACTGGCATGCACGATGGTCCGTCGGATTCCCCTGGGCTGGCCGACACCGGGCTGGCCGACACCGGGCTGGCCGAGCTGCGCCGGCGCAGTGACGCTGCCCGCGATGACGCCGTGCGAAGGCTTGAGCTGCTGGTGAATCTGGAGTCACCCTCCGGCGACGCGGCGCGGCTGCTCGCCCTGCACGCAGTGCTCGCGGACCGGCTCGCGGAGCTGGGCGCGACCGTCTCCACGGTGCCGGGCCCGGCCGGAGACCACCTGCGCGCCAGCCTGGGCGGGTCCGCCGTGCCCGGCCGGAACGTCGTGGTCGTCGGTCACATCGACACGGTCTGGCCTGCGGGCACGCTGCAGCGCCGCCCGTTCCGCGTCGACGGCGCTATCGCCCACGGGCCGGGCACCCTCGACATGAAGGGCGCGCTCGTGGCGCTGGAACTCGCGCTCCGCCTGATGCGCGAGATGCGGCTGCCGTTCGCCCATCCGGTCCAGGCTGTGCTCGTCTGCGACGAGGAAGTCTCCAGCCCGGACGGCCGCGGGCCGGTGCTGGCCGCGGCGGCGGGTGCCGCGGCGGTGCTCGGCCTCGAGGCAGCGCATCCCAACGGGGATCTCAAGAACGGCAGGCGCGGCGTGGCCCGGATCCGGCTGGAGGTGGAGGGCCGCGAGTCGCACGCCGGGCTGGCCGCGGCCGACGGCGTGTCGGCAATCGACGAGCTGGTCGATCAGCTCCTGCGGCTGCGGCACGCGCTGGCGGACGTGGACGGAGTGAGCTGCAACGTCGGGCATGTCACCGGCGGCACCCGCGCCAACGTAGTGGCCGGACAGGCCCGCGCCGAGCTGGGACTGCGGTTCGCCACCCCGGCGGCACAAGAATCCGTCCTGTCCAGCCTGGCCGCGCTGGCTCCGGTCCGGGCCGGCGCCCAGGTGCGCTCGACCGTACTGTCCAGCCGGCCGGCCTGGGCGCCGGACTCCGGCAGCCCGATCGTCGCGTTCGTGCGCGAGCAGGCTGCCCGGCTCGGCGAGCAGATCGGGGCCCGGCCCGCCGGCGGCGCCGGCGACACCAACTTCACCGGGGCCAGCGGGGTCCCGACCGTCGACGGGCTCGGGCCGAACGGCCGCGGCGCTCACTCGGCGGACGAGCACGTCCAGATCGAGTCGATCCTGCGCCGGGCCGAGCTGCTGGCACTGCTCTTCAGCACCCCGCTGCCG
>JASHOV010000695.1 GCA_030038495.1 Streptosporangiaceae bacterium | reverse complement strand
GAGGGCGTCGATCTGGTCGGGCGGCAGGGTCATGAGGATCTCGGTCAGCAGGCTGGTCGCCTCGTCCTTGATCCGCAGCAGGACGTCGTAGCCCTGATCGGTCAGGCTGACCAGGAAGGCACGGGCGTCGCCGGGTGCGGCGTCCCGGCGCACGTACCCCTGTGCCTCCAGGACGTTGACGAGCCGGGTCAGGGTCGACGGCGCGATCCGCTCGGCCGCCGCAAGATCGCCCAGCCGGACGGGCCCGCATTTGCCCACGGTGGAGAGCGTCGATAGCTGGCTGGGGGTCAGGCCCGCGAGATCGTGCTTGCGCAGCCGCCGCGCCAGACGCAGCACGGCCACGCGCAGCCGGGCCGCGTCTATGCCGTCAGTCGGCGCGGTGGCCTGCCCGCGGACCTCGTTGGCCTGCCCGCGGACCTCGTCGGCCTGCGTATCGGCCTGGTCGGCGGCGCCAGCCCAGACGCCCGCCCGCGTCTCCGCGCTGACGTCGCTCATTCCGCTAGGCACCCTTGCAGAGTAGTTGCCTATCGGCACGTCACCGTCCTAAGCCGGGCCACGAATGCGCCGCCGGGCCCGGAGTCTGAACGCATTCACGTTATCTTACTAGGATAAAAATTGGCAAAACCGACCACTCGAACAGGCAAAGTGAGGCCGGTCTTCGGCGACCGAGCGGGCCGAAATGGCGCGGGCGCGGCCCTGCTGGCCGACTCGGTACTCCGCATCGGGAGCCAGGCGCGCCATTGCGGTGCCGTTAGCGCATTATGGGCCTATGGAGGATGAGTCCCTCTGCGGACGGCTGCTGGCCGCGACGCCACTGCTGGGTGACCCGAATTTCCGCCGTACGGTCGTCCTGATCGTGGAGGACAGCCGTACCGACGGGACACTGGGTGTCGTACTGAACAGGCCAACGCAGGTTCCGCTGGATGAGGTCCTCGAGCCGTGGACCGCCCTGGTGTCCGGGCCTCCGGTGGTATTCCGCGGCGGGCCGATATCCCCTAACAGCGCACTCGCGCTTGCGCTTGCCCAGGGCTCCGCCGAGCCGGTCGGCTGGCGGTCGCTCGCAGGCTCGCCGCTCATGTCGCGGCTCGGCCTGGTCGACCTCGGCGCGCCGCCTGAGCTGCTGGCCGAGGGGATCGCCTCGATGCGGGTCTTCGCCGGATATGCGGGCTGGGCCGCCGGCCAGCTCCAGGACGAGATCGACGAGGGTGCCTGGTATGTGCTGCCCGGTAATCCCGCGGACGCGTTCGTGACTGAGCCGGAGCGGCTGTGGCAGGAGGTGCTCAGGAGACAGGGCGGGGAGCTGGCACTTGTCGCCACCTATCCCGACGATCCGGTCTGGAACTGAGCAGCGCCTCGCTCACGCCGGGTCGGCCGACGGGATACCGGGCGTAAACTAGCCCCTTGTGAGCACAGAAGTCCTGCCTGGCACCGAGATCCGCCAGGACACCGATATCCGGCCAGACCTCTCGTTCGGCGATGGCGACCACGAGCGTTTCGCGCATTATGTCGAGAAGGACAAGATCGTCGACAGCGCGGTGACCGGCACGCCGGTCGTGGCCCTGTGCGGCAAGGTCTGGGTCCCGAACAGGGATCCCAAGAAGTTCCCTGTCTGCCCCGACTGCCAGCGCATTTACGAGTCGCTGTCCGGAGATGACAACGACTGACCTGGCTCGCCCGGCCTATCCCGTGACTGGCTCGCCGGGCCAGGCGGCCCGGCCAGGCTGTGCGTGCCGCTGAGCGTTATGCCGGCTGAGCGCATGGCCTCGATGGCGGCAACGGTGGTCGGTGCGGAGACCCCGGCGGTGAGGTCGAGCAGCACCGTGGTGGCGAAGCCCGCGTTGGCCGAGTCGGTGGCCGTCGCCCGCACGCAGTAATCGGTCGCTATGCCGGCCACGACGATGTCGGTGACCCCGCGCTCGGTGAGCCAGTCGAGCAGCGACTCGCCGTTCTCGCTGGCACCCTCGAAGCCGCTGTAGGCGGCCGAGTACTGGCCCTTGCGGAAGGTCTCCTCGACGCGGCTGATGTCCAGGTCGGGATGGAATCGCGAGCCCTCGGTACCGGCCACGCAGTGCGCGGGCCAGCTAGCCGCGTAGTCCGGTTCGGACGCGAAGTGCGGGCCCGGATCGATGTGGAAATCCTGGGTTGCGACCACGTGCTCGTAACGCGCCCCCTCCGGCCCGGCCAGGTAGCCCGTCAGCGCCCTCGCGACCGCCGCGCCGCCCGCCACCGCGAGCGAGCCGCCCTCACAGAAGTCGTTCTGCACATCCACGATCACCAGTGCGCGCACAGGCCGAGCGTAGCGCTAGCGGACATCCACCGCCGTTCCGCCCGTGATACGGACGAGCTCGGCGAAAGAGGTCGGGAAGACGGTGTGCGGGTGACCCGCGGCCGCCCACACCACCTGATACGGTTCCAGCGCATTGTCGACCAGGGTGCGGATCGGCTTCGGGTGGCCGACGGGAGCCACGCCCCCGATGCGCTGTCCGGTGCTGGCGTAGACGAACTCGGGGTCGGCGCGGCCGAGCTTCTCGACGCCAGCCTCGGCCGCGACCTTAGCGGTGTCGACGCGGTGTGCGCCGCTCGTCAGTATCAGCAGCGGTTCTCCGTCGGCGCTGAACAGCAGGCTGTTGGCGATCGCGGCCATCGGACAGCCGAGCTGCGCTGCGGCAGTGGCCGCGGTCGGCGCTGGCTCCGGCAACTCACGGACCTGGCCGCTCACTCCGAGAGCGCGGAGTTCACTGGCAACATGCTCGGCGCTGCGGTGCATCGAGCCAGTCTGGCACGAGGCCTGCTGCCTCGTCGCCCCGCGGCTTATCCGCTGTCGGGCTCGAACCAGTCGGGCTCGAACACGGTGGGAACGGCCGGGTATCCGCGGGACAACTGCCGCGCGTGCCCTGGCAGCTCGGCCAGCGCCTCCAGATGCCTGGCCCTGGCCGCCGTGAGCGGCTCACGCCCCACGATCTGCCCCTCCTGCACAAGCTGCCTGAGCAGCGGCCGGCCGCGACTGGCGACGTCGGGCCGGTCCGTCACGAGCTCTGTGACCGCCCGGCCGGACTCATCGAGCACGCGGGCCGCCCATTTGCGGCCCCCGCGTGACGGCTTGCCGACCGAGCGCTTCGCCACCGGCCGCAGGCCCTGACCATCGTTGCCCGCCCGCGCGACCAGCTTGTAGACCAGCGCGGCAGTCGGCGCTCCTGACCCGGTCACCAGGGCCGTCCCGACCCCGTAGCCGTCGACGGGCTCGGCGGCGAGGGCCGCGATCGAGTGCTCGTCCAGGTCGCCAGTCAGGATGATCCGGGTCTTGGCCGCGCCGAGCGCATCGAGCTGCGCGCGGGCATCCCGCGCGACCTGCGCCAGATCGCCGCTGTCGATGCGGATCGCACCCAGGTCCGGGCCCGCTAGCCGCACGGCGGTCTCGATCGCGGCCGGCACGTCATAGGTGTCGACAAGCAGCGTCGTTCCGGAGCCAAGAACGGCCAGCTGCGCGGCGTATGCCTGCCGCTCGTCGTCGTGCAGCAGCGTAAAGGCATGGGCGCTCGTTCCGCTTGTCGGTACCCCGTACTCGAAGCCCGCGCGCAGATTCGAGGTCGCCGCGAAGCCGACCATGTACGCGGCCCGTGCCGCGGCCACGGCGGAGCGCTCATGCGTGCGCCGCGATCCCATCTCGATCAGGGGCCGCGGGCCGGCCGCCGTTACCATCCTGGAGGCCGCAGAGGCGATCGCGCAGTCGTGATTGAAGATCGACAGCGCGAGCGTCTCGAGTATGACGGCCTCGGCAAAGCTTCCCTCCACGACCAGGATCGGCGATCCGGGGAAGTAGCAGTCGCCCTCGGCATAGCCCCAGATGTCGCCGCCGAACCGGTAGCCGCGCAGGTACTCGAGCGTCGCCGCGTCGGCGACGCGGGTGTGCTCCAGGAACTCCAGCTCGGCCTGGCCGAACCGGAATCGCTCCAGGGCATCGAGCAGTCGTCCCGTGCCTGCGATTACACCGTAACGGCGGCCGTTCGGCAGGTGCCGGGCGAACATCTCGAACACCGCTGGCCGGTGGGCGGCGCCGCTGTGCAGCGCGGCGCGGAGCATGGTCAGCTCGTAATGGTCGGTCAGCAGCGCCGTGCCCGGCATCGCGGCGGCCGAGAGGTCCGGTGCGGTATCTCCCGCTCGCAGCTCATCTGTGCTCACCTATGGCAGCTTACGGAGCCGCAAACGAGCGGTGCGTGCCCCGGGCGGCCCGGGGATCAGTAACCGTAAGTGCTGGCGGCTCCGCCCGGCGTGCGGCCGCCCGCCGTGACCACCGTGACCTGGACAGTGCCGGTACCTGGCGGCGCGGTCACCCTGATCTCTCGCGCCGAGACCACCTTGACGTGGGCGGCGGCCGCGCGCCCGAAGTACACGCCCGTGACGTAGCCGAATCCCGTTCCTGTGATCGTGACGGTGTTGCCGCCGGACGCGGGTCCTGAGCCGGGAAGCAGGCCGCGCACGGCAGGCAGCGGCAGGTAGTTGAAGACCGCCCGGCCGGTGAGACCGCTCGGCCCGCCATCGCGGGTTACCACGGTCACGAACCGGGAGCGGCTTCCGGCCGGAGCGCGCACCGTGAGCTCTGAGCTCGACAGCACCCGCAGATCGCCGGCTCGTGCTGTGCCGAAGTAGACGCCCGACACGCCGCGGAAGCCGGAGCCCCTGATCGTCAGGAGCGTGCCTGCGTGCAGCGGGCCGGCGTGGGCGGACAGGGACCGCACGGCCGGCGCGGGCCCGGTGTAACCGTGCACCGCGACCGTCTGGATGATCGTGCGGCCGATCGCGGCCGTCACTTTCGTGGTGCCGCGCGCTACGTCCTTCACCGACACCGAGTAGAAGTCGTTCAGCCCGATCGTGGTCCGGACGGTGGTGACACGTCGTGATGGCGGCCTGATCGTGACGGTGATGGTCTTCGCGCCGCTGGCCCGGCGGTACTGGCCGGTGACGGTGACGGTCCGGTCCGTGCGTCCTGAGACGACGCCGCCGCTGACGTGGGGCAGGGCCGTGCTCACGGGCCTGCGTGCGGCGGCCTGCCCCTCCAGCCGCGCCCCGGCGGGCCGCGCCCCGACGGCTGCCTGCGCGTCCAGCCCGCCGTCGTTGGTGGTGACCCACAGGGCGTTGTCCACTGTGGCGGCGCAGAAGGCCACGCTCGCGCAGGATACGGTGCCGTACTCGTTCGAGGTGTCAGACACGACGTCCGACCAGGTGCTTCCGCCATCGGCGGTGCCGACGAGGCCGACCGTAGTACCCGCTCCCGCCGCCCAGCAGTGCGCGGAGTCGGGGCAGCTGACGGAACTCATCCAGCCGGTGTCGTCGTAGGTCTCCATTCCGCTCCAGGTCGCGCCGCCATCGGCGGAGGTGATGACGACCGGGCCACCCGCCTCCACCGCGTCGGCGGCCGCGGTGCAGTCCGGCAGCCCGCTACCGCCCGGCAGGCACGAGAGGCTGAAAATCTGCTGCACCCCCGTCAGCGTCGGGTCGGTTGATAGCGTCCACGTGGCGCCACCGTCGGTGGTGAAGATCACCTGAGCCCGCCCGTCAGCCTCGTCGAGGCCGCCTCCGGCCACGCAATCGAGCGCGGAGATGCAGGAGATCGCGTTCAGCAGGTACGTGCCGTTGGGGTCGTACTGGCTTATGGCAGGAAGGTTGGTGAAGGTGGTCCAGTCGGCCCCGTCGGTAGTCTCGGCCACGACCGGGTTCTGGGTGCTGTTAGCCGTCCCGCCCGCCACCCAGCAGGTAGTTGCGGTGACGCAGTCGATCGAATTCGGCCACCACGAGTACGCGGCGTCGGCCCAGGCCGCTGGGGTCTGCAGAGTCCAGGTCTGGCCGCCATCAGTCGTATCGGCGACCTCGGGCTGGTCGTTCGGCCCGGCCCCGGCGATCCAGCAGGTCGACGTGGTGACGCACGAGGCGCCAAGGACCTCGGAGAAGTCGGCCGCAGGAAGGGTGGCGTACGCGGTCCACGAGGTGCCGCCGTCGGTGGTCACCAGGGCCGACTGCCCGATGGTGCCGTTCGGCCCGGCGACGGAGTCGTTGTCGGCGATTGCGAGGCAGAACCGGGTGCCGGGGACGCAGCTCACTGGCGCTGGCCTGCCGGCAGCGAAGTAGTTGCCGGCCGGGAGGCTGGCGGCCGTCCAGTCCCCGCCGGTCAGACCGGCCGGGGAGCCAAACGGGGAGAGGGAGGCCGCGCGGGCAGGTGTCGATGCGAGCGGCAGAGCGAGCGCGACCGTGGCGGCGATCGCGGCGGACACCAAAGCACGGGCGCCGACGTTGGCGCGCCCCAGCTTCATCTTGTACATTCTTCGAACCTTCTGGGCGCGCCGGGCTCGCACGGATCCGGGCGGGAAACTGGGACTGCGGGGAGGGTCAGCCTAGATGAATTTATACCACTATTAATCCTTAATTATAGATTTACGTAGATCAGCTCCCTGCTTGGACGGCCGGGCGGCGAGCATTTCGGGCGAGGCGAGGGGCGTCCGGGACCGGATTGCATGGAACACTGACACCGGGGGAGTGGGACACTGAGGTCCTGGGGAGGTGACAGCAGTGAGCACGGCGCCGGTCGAGGTTGAGCAGCCAGAAACAAGCCAGGATGCTCGACTGGATGCACCATGGATCACGATTGTCTGGAATGATCCGGTTAATCTCATGAGCTACGTGACCTACGTGTTCCAGAGGGTCTTCGGCTATCCCAAGGCGAAGGCGCAGAAGCTGATGCTCGACGTCCACCACAAGGGCAAGGCCGTCGTGTCCTCCGGGGCCAGGGAGGCCATGGAGCGGGACGCGGAGGCCCTGCACGGCTACGGCCTGTGGGCCACGGTGAGCCACGACTCATGAGCGGGATCGGGGCGGGCGGATTTCCGGCCGATGACGGCGATCGCGCGGGCGCCGGCGAGCCGTTCGGCGCGAACGAGCCCGACGGGCTCGACGAGGACGACTCCGGCGACGACAGCGAGGAGCTCGCCGCGACATTCCGCCCGATTCCTGGCGGAGCGGCCTGCTACTTCGCGCCCGCGCAGGCGGGCGTGATCAGGAGCCTGGTCGGCCAGGTGGCCGAGCTCGTGCGGGGCGACAGCGGCCTTGGCGATAATCCGCTCGGTGACAGCGGCCCGGGTGGCGGCGGCCCGGGTGACAGCGGCCTGGGCGGTGGCGCAATGGGCGGCGGCGCAATGGGTGAACGGCCTGCGGGTAGCGGGCCTGGCGCCGGTGGCCCGGCGGACGTGCCGGGCGGTGGCCCGGCCGGGCCAGGAGCGGCGGGCCCG
>JASHOV010000694.1 GCA_030038495.1 Streptosporangiaceae bacterium | reverse complement strand
CGATGCGCCGGCCGGCGGCAACGGGCTGCTCGGCATGCGCGAGCGGGCCGCCGCGGTGGGCGGGACCCTGCGCACCGGCGCCGCTGCGCCGGGCGGCTTCGAGGTGGCGGCCAGGCTGCCGGCTAAGGCCGAGACGGCGGCGACCCGATGACCAGTGCCCCGATGCCCACCGCCGCGACCGGACCGCCGGGCCCGGTCCGGATCATCGTCGCCGACGACCACCAGGTCGTGCGGGCCGGGTTCGCCGCGCTGCTGGACACGCAGCCGGACTTCACGATCGTCGCGACGGCCAGCGATGGGAACGAGGCGGTCCGCGCGAGCCGCGAGCTGAACCCGGATGTCATCCTCATGGACGTACGGATGCCCGGCATGGACGGCATCGAGGCGACCCGGCAGCTGGCCGGGCCGGACGCCGCCGGGCCGCATGTCCCGCGCGTGCTGATCCTGACCACGTTCGACCTGGACGAGTACGTCTATGAGGCGCTCTGCGCCGGCGCCAGCGGATTCCTGCTCAAGGACGTCACCGCCGAGCGGCTGTTCGACGCCGTGCGGGTCGTGGCCGCCGGGGACGCACTGCTCGCGCCGTCGGTCATGAGGCGGCTGATCAGCGAGTTCGCCCACCTGCGGCCGACCGCATCACGGCACCGGCCGACGGCGCTGGCCACCCTGACCCCGCGCGAGACGGAGGTGCTGCGGCTGATCGCCGAGGGCCTGTCGAACCCCGAGATCGCGGCGCGCCTGGTGGTGTCGGAAGAGACGGTGAAAACCCACGTCAGCCGGATACTCGGCAAGCTCGGGCTGCGGGACCGGACGCAGGCCGTGATCGCGGCCTACGAATCCGGCCTGGTAGTACCGGGCCGCGGCAGCTGACCCGAAGCTCAGGCCCGGCGGTACCGGAGAACCGCGACGGGCGTGAACACGATCAGCAGCAGCGCCGACCAGGCCAGGGCCAGCCCCACATCGCTGGTCCCGCCCGCCAGCAGCGACCTGACCCCGTTGACCATCGGCGTGATCGGCTGGTACTTCGAGAACGGCTGCAGCCAGCCGGGCATGGACGCCGCGGGCACGTACGCGCTGGAGATGAACGCGAGCACGAACGCGATCAGCGACATGCCCTGCGCGGCCTGCGCGTTCGGCGCGAACAGGCCCATCACGATGAACACGATGGTGAATACCACCGCGTAAGCCAGGCACAGGGCAAAGGCGGCGAGCGCACCGCTGAGGCTGCCGGTCAGACGGAAGCCGAAGGCAAAGCCGAGCGCCGCGGTGGTCACGATCGACCATGCGTTGGTGGTCGAGTCGGCCACCGTCCGGCCCAGCACCAGCGACAGCCGCGGCACCGGCAGCGAGAGCATCCGGTCGGTGAAGCCGCCAGCCTTGTCCTCCGCGACGGCGACGGCAATGCCGCCGCCGGTGAACAGGACGATCGTGGCCACGTATGCGGGGACCAGGTAATCGACGTAGCTCACCGACCCCGCGTGGATGGCGCCGCCGAACACGTACCGGAAGCTGAACAGGAACATGCCGGACTGGACGATGCCCATGACCGAGAGCCCAGGGGTGCGGATGTACTTCAGCAGTGCCCGACGGGCGACCTGGAAAGCGGCGGCGACGGCCGCGGGCGGGCCGACCGGGCGAGGTATGGCCTGAGCCGGCGTCATGGCCTGCTCCCTTCGCTGTGCTCGCCCGTGAGAGCGAGGAAGACCTCATCGAGCGTCGGGCGGCGGAGCCCAATCTCCTCGACAACGATGCCGGCGCCGGCCAGCAGGGTGATGGCGGCGCCGAGCTCCGCCGGTCCCCCGGCGGCCGGCACTGTCACCTTCCTGGCGGGCCGGTCCAGCCGGGGCTCGCCCCCGCAGACCTGATGCAGGATCTGGCTCACGTCCTCCAGCAGCGCAGCGTCGGCAACCGACGCCTCGATCACGTCGAGCCCGATCCGGGACTTGAGCTCGCGCAGCGTGCCGGCGGCGATGGCCCGCCCGTGGTCGATGACCACGACCTGGTCGGCCAGCTCGTCGGCCTCCTCCAGGTAGTGGGTGGTCAGCAGGATGCCGGTGCCGCTGGCCGCGAGCGCGCGGACCGCCTCCCAGACCTCACGACGGCCAGCGGGATCCAGGCCCGTCGTCGGCTCGTCAAGCAGCAGCAGCCGGGGCGCTCCGACCAGGCTCGCGCCCAGGTCCAGGCGCCGCCGCTGGCCGCCCGAGTAGGTGGCGCTCCGCCGGCCGGCAACCTCGCCGAGCCCGAGCTGGTCGATCACGACCCCGGCGGCGGACCGCGCGGCCCGCCGCCCGTGGCCGAACAGCCGCGCGGTCATCTCCAGGTTCTCCCGCCCGGTCATCGCGGGCTCGACCGCGGCGAACTGGCCGGCCAGGCCGATCTCACGCCGCACGCCCGCGGCCTCTCGCACCACGTCCAGGCCGAGCACCCGCAGCTCGCCGCCGTCCGGCCTGATCAGCGTGGCGACCGACCGGACGAAGGTCGTCTTGCCCGCGCCGTTCGGGCCGAGGACGGCCAGGACCTGGCCGACCGGCGCCGTCAGGTTCAGGCCGTTGAGCGCGGTGACCTTGCCGAACCTGACGGTCAGGTCGCCGGCCTCGATCAGGGGCGTTCCCGTCCCGGCGCCAGGAGCCGATGCGGCCGGGACAGGCGGGGCCATCGCGGCGCTCATCGGGACGGGTCGTCGATCGTCGGGAACCGGCCCTCGCGGCGCGCCTGGAGCGCGTCGGCGACGTACTCCCGGCTGCATATCGCCGCGAGGATCGCGACGCCGCCCCGGTAGATCCTGACCTCCGACCGGCGCAGCAGGTCGAGCGTGACCACTCCCCGCGACGCCCGGACATCCAGGTGCCGGGCGGTGGTCCAGTGGCCGAGCCGCCTGGAAGCTGTGCCGTGCGCCCGGATTGGCTCGATCCCGGCCACGGCATGCGCACCCTGGCCGGACATCACAGTCGTGCTGGTCATCTCTTTGTCCTCTCGCTATGACTGAACGCGATATTACTCGTTCTTCTAGTCGCCTGGCAACTATATTCGATGAACTAGTTTCTAGAATACTATCCCCGCCAACTCCATGGCACTAGTGCCTGGCGTACTAGTAGGCTGGTTTCATGGATGCCGAGCTTCGCCCGTCGCCGCTGGCGATGGCCGTGCTGAGCCTGCTGCACGCGGGACCGTTGCACCCCTATGCCATGCAGCGGCTCATCAGGGACTGGGGCAAGGACCGCGTCGTCAACGTCGGACAGCGGGCCAACCTGTACAAGACGATCAGGCGACTCCAGGACGCCGGCCTGGTGTCCGTCCGCCAGACCGAGCGCGACCACCGCTACCCCGAGCGGACTGTCTACGAGATAACCGACGCCGGCCGCGCGACGGCGACCGAGTGGATCGCCGACATGGTGGCAGTACCGCGCAACGAGTTCCCGCAGTTCCCCGCGGCACTCTCGTTCGTGATGCTGCTCGGGCCGGACCGGATGCGCGAGGTGCTGGAACGGCGGGCGGCGGCACTGACGGCGGTGCTCCGCGAGATCGATGCCGACCTGGGCCAGGTGCCTGCCGATCTGCCCAGGGTCACGCTGATGGACGACGAGTACCGGCGCGCCGTCACGGCCGCGGAGCTCGCCTGGGTCACGAGCGTCATCGACGAGCTCAAGGCCGGCACCCTGGCCTGGAGCTACGAGATGTTCTCCGAGTACGCGCAGGCCCATCCGGACGATCCGGCCCGCACTGACATCCAGACGTCCTGACCCTCCGGGCCGGTCGGTCCCGGTGCCGCCGTTCCCCTCCGTGACCGCATTGGCGGGAAGCACGACCGTACCCGGGCTTGACCGGCGGCACCTGCCTTGGCAATGTCGAGTGGCCGCACCCCAAGGAGGCCCGTCTATGCCGCAGAACTTTGACGCTGTCTACGCTCCGTTCCTGGCTTCCCTGCTGGCGGGCGGATTCGGTCCGCCGCCGGATGGAGAGTGGCCCGCGGAGCTCGTGGCCGCGCACATCGCCAGGAACAACGACATGATCGCCGAGGCAGCCGAGCGGATTGCCGCGGGGCAGGAAGTCAGGTACGACAACGCCTCCGGCGTCGACGAGGCCGAGCTGGCCCGCTATGCGGCCGGCGCCGGGGGCCTGCCGGGCCTGGCCCGTGAGGTCGAGCGCTCCGCGATCCGGCTGGAGCAGGCCAGGGACGCGCTGGGCGACCTGGCGGATACCCCGGTGCACGTGATCATCAGAGACCACGGCGAGATCGTCAGGGACGGCCCGATGACGATCGGCGCGTTCATCGAGGGGAACGTCAGCTTCCACCTCGACCTGCACCTCGACCAGCTCAAGTCCCTCGTGCTGACACCCGAGAGCGGACCGCCGGCCGAGTTCGACGAATACCAGCTCGTGCTGCTGGAGCGGTCAGCCACGGCGCCGGACTTGGACGAGGAGGCCGCGCAGACGCTGCAGCGACAGCATCTCGGTCACTTCGCCAGGATGCGCCGGGCCGGCCTGATGACCGTGGCCGGCCCGGTCCGCGGCGACGACGCTATCGCGGGCATCTGCCTGTACCGGGCCGGGAACCTCGAGCGGGCCCGCCGGCTCGCCGAGGACGACCCCGCCGTCCGGGCCGGGTGCTACGACGTGCGCGTCGCGACGTGGTTCACCGCGAAAAATGCCATCCAGTGGCCCGCCCCGGATGCGGCCGGATAGCGGCACCAGTCCGCCCTTTAGCGGCGACGCCTGACGGCGGACGCAGGGGTCCGGCTCGCGCCAGCCAGAATCCGCGACTCTCCACCACCAACGATTCGGGTCACGCTCCACTGCTTCGGGCGTGGGCAGACGGAATGCCTTCAGCCAGGCCCGCAAGCGGCGGGCCTGGCTGAAGCATCCAGATGCGGACCACGGTGGCCGATCAGTTCCCACACGGGTTGCTGACGAGCTCGGTGGTCTCGAGCCGGTCGAGCTTGCGGATGCTAATTGGCTGCAGGCTGTCGATGCTGTCGGACTTGCGGATACCGATGGGCCGCAGGCTGTCTTCAGCGACGGACTCGTCATCCGCGGGGAGAAGCGGCTTAACGTCCATGTAGTTACACCTCCTTCCGTGCTCGCAGATGTTGCCCGGCCATCGACCGGACTTGATGCCGGTGGCGGCACCACCAGCGGTTAGTCCAGAGGACGTACCAGACCAGGACGATTGCCAGGGCCGCAGATCCGTCGAGTGTCCCGGCCAGCGCGACACCCGTTTCGGATACTGCGCGCGCAATAATCGCGATGAGCGCAGGCAATGTGACGACGAACTCCACGCCGAGGCAGATCGCCGTGCCGAAAAGCAGCACTGCGCTGTAGGCGCGAATCGTGCGGCGCAGCGGCAGCGGACGCTCCTCGCTGGGATCGACATCCAGCTCGCCGTAATGGCTCCGCACCAGCCGGGTACCGCGCCTCGCAAGGTATCTGAGATAAGCCGAGCCATCCGCGTACAGGTTGCTGCACCCGGTGAGGTCCTGGAGCACGAAGTACATATCGGTGCGCATGAAGACCATGAACTGGGCCGACAGGCGCAGCGTTG
>JASHOV010000693.1 GCA_030038495.1 Streptosporangiaceae bacterium | reverse complement strand
CCCGTGCCGCCTGGTGGCTGCGCACACTCCACCTCGACGACCTGCTCGACCGCCGGCCCGAACAGCTGTCCGGCGGGCAGCGCCAGCGGGTCAGCCTGGCCCGCGCGCTCGCCGTCGATCCGCAGGTAGTCCTGCTCGACGAGCCGTTCTCGGCGCTCGACGCGCCAGTCCGGACCGAGCTACGCCGCGAGCTGCGCCGACTCCAGCACGAGGCCAACCTGTCCACGGTCATCGTCACCCACGACCCGCACGAGGCCGCCATGCTCGCCGACGAAATCCTCGTCGTCAGCGACGGCCAGGTGCTCCAGTCCGGCACCTGCCGCGACGTCTACCAGCACCCCGCCTCGGCCCAGATCGGGCACCTGCTCGGCATCGACAACCTGCTCGAGGGCACGGCCGGCGCCGACGGCACGCTCCTGACCAGCCGCGACCACACCCCCGCCGGCACCGTCCTGGCCGGCCTCGCCGCCGGCCTGCCACCCGGCGCCCCCCTCCTATGGCACATACCACCAGAGGCCCTCCGGGTCTCCACCCGACCATCACCGTCAGACGCCAACGGATCGGCCGTCGACCTCGGACCGGGCACGATCACCGACATCATCGACCTGGGCCGCACCGCCGAGGTACTCATCACGCTGTCATCCGGCATCGAACTACGAGCCCGGACCCGCGAACTGCCCGACCTCAGCGTCGGCACCAGCTGCCGGGTCGAGACCGACACCGAGGCCGTGGCGGTCTGGACCTCGCATGACGAGCCGCAGCCGACCTGGCAGAGTAATCAGCGTGACGGCGATAAGGACGAGGCAGTTGCCCGGAGCCGGGAATGACTAGCGAGCCTCCCGATGAGGATCCCGGTGCCCAGCCGCAGGCAGGCGGCGCCCTCACGGGATCCCGGTTGCGGCTAGCCCGCCGGGCTCGAGGTTTCTCGCAGCAGCAGCTCGCCGGAATGGCGCGGGTATCGCGCCAGGCAGTGTCGGCCGTCGAAGCGGGCATCTCCGATCCATCGCTGCGGGTCGCGATCGCGCTGTCGCGCGCGCTGGGACTCACCGTCGAGGAGCTGTTCGGGCCGGCCATACCCGAGCCCGTGGTCCGGGTGCGGCCGCTGGCACCACTCGGTCCCGCCGGGACGCGGGTGTCCCTGGCGTCGGTCGGCGACTCCTACGTGGCCTTGCCTATGTCGGGAGCCAGCGGCACCCGAGCAGGCTTCGCCCCCGCGGGCGGTCGCGTCAGCCGGCGCGATGAGGTCAGCCCGCTGGGCCCGCCCCGCCCTACCCTGGTGGTAGCGGGCTGCGATCCGGCCCTGGCCCTGCTCGAGTACCCGCTCAGTCTCCTCGATCCAGCATTCTCGTTCGTGTGGTGGTCGTGCCCGAGCCGGGACGCGCTGGCACTTGCCGCCCAAGGGCTGGTGCACGTGGCCGGAGCGCACCTGCGCGGTCAGTCCGGCGACTACAACACCGGACCCGCCAGGCGAGTGCTGAGTGACGGTGCCGAGGTAATCGGATTCTGCTCCTGGCGCGAGGGCCTGGTCCTTCGGCCCGAGCTAGCCGGGCGCATATCTGGCCTGACCGACGTGGTCAAGGCCGGGCTGCGCCTGGTCAATCGCGAGTCCGGCGCCGAGGCGCGGCGCGTGCTCGACCGGGAACTGGCGCGATATGGCATCGGGCACGATCAGGTGCCGGGCTATGCGACCGCTGCGACAGGACATCTGGAGCTGGCAGCGGCGATCGCAGCAGGGCTCGCAGACGCCGGCATCGGCAGCGAGCCCGCCGCCCTCGCCTACAATCTGGCATTCATTCCGCTCGCAGAAGAGCGATTCGACCTGGTGATACCGGCCGCGCTAGTCGGATCGCGGGAGATACAGGGCCTGCTGAAAGCCCTCTCATCGCCGTGGCTGCTCGATCAGCTGGCGAGCCTGCCCGGCTACGTCCTGTCCCAGTGCGGCGAGCGCATCGCGGTGCTGTCACCGGCCAGCTGACCGCCGGCGAGCCGTACTGCGGTCAACGCCGACACCCGCACTAGCACGAGGGCCGGAGCGTGTCCGCATCGCGGACAAGTTGACGCTGCCGCGGGCCGCGCGCGGCCCAAGGCCGCCGATCGCAGTAGCCAACCAGCCCTCGTGCCGACCGCATTAGCTTCGTCGCACCGCACGTCGACACCGATTCTGAGCCTGGTCAGGACGCCGGATAAAAGGAGCCTTCCGTGACAGGAAAGGGCCTCTTGACAGCGGTACTCACCAGAGAAATGCTGTGCCCGTCCGCTACGCGAGGCTTTGTCCGTATGCCGGTCACGGCCGATTGCCAGCAGCTCTCGTGTCGTCCGGCCGTCTGGGCATGAGTTCGCTCACTTCGGGGTCTGCGCCGTCGCGGCGCGGCCACCCAGGCAGGGAGGTCCGATGACAGACGTGCAATCCGAAGCCGCCGACAGCAACGCGCACCATGCCGAGATCCAGCCAGCGGAGTCAGTCCAAATCCCGCAGCTGGCCGGCAATCCCGCGGTGCTCGGGCTGATCGTCTTTGCAACCGGCAGCCTCGTGCTGGGCATCTCGCTGCTCGGCAACGTACCGCTGGCGGTGCAGCCGGGAACCGTACAGCCCATCGTCTACGCCGGCACCGGCCTCGGCCTGGTGATCGCCACGATCTGGGCCGCCTCGCTACAGCAGACGTTCGTCGCGACGATCCTCGGCACATTCGCCGGGTTCTGGCTGAGCTACACGGCGATGGTCCTGGGGCTGACGCATAACTGGTACGCCATACCGGCCGCCGACATCCCGCACACGCTGGGACAGTTCCTCATCGGCTGGGATGTGGCGATATTCATGCTGTTCCTGGTCACCCTGCTGCTCCCGCTGGTCTACTCGATAATCCTGGGAGCCGGGACCGTGGGCGTCGCATTGCTGGCCGTCGCGGTCATGGGCACGTCCTCCGGGATGTACCGGGCCGGCGGCGTGTTCGTGCTGATCTTCGCGGCCTTCGGGTACTACGCCTACCTCAGCGGCGCGGTCGAATCGGTAGGCGGCAAGGCACTGCCGCTCGGCAAGCCGGTAGTCAGCTGGTTCTCGAAGTAGCCCGGCCCGGCCGCAGGGTGGGCGTCGCCCGTAAGCCGCGACGGCCACCCGGTGAGGCGCGCAGGGCCGGACCGGAAGGCCGGTAATTCGCCGTACGTCGGGATAGTCGACTATGCCATGCTCGTGACGGGCCGGCACGCAGAGGTCATCGTCAACCACCGGCGGACAGCAGGCAGACGCCGGCCCCGCCAGGCCGCCGGGCAAGGAGGCACGGCATGGCAAGAGCACTGCTGGCTTGGCGGGGAAGGAAGCGGCTGGCTGCGGTCCTGATCGCGGCCGCCGCGCTGGCCATCGCCCCGCTTGCGGCTACCGCGGCAAACGGCGCCACGGCTCATCCCGCTCATCACTCTCGCTTCCACCCGTTCACAGTTGTCAGCCCCGACTTCCGCGACGGGCAGTTCCTGCCGGTCAGCGCCGAGGGCGGCAAGGGCACGGGATGCACTGGCCAGAACCTGGCGCCCGCATTCCGCTGGTTCAACGTGCCGACCGGGACTAAGAGCTTCGCCTTCACGGTGTTTGACGTGGACGCTCCGGTCGCGGGCGGCTTCCACCACTGGATCGTGTACAACATTCCGCGCCGGGTGACATCCCTCGCGGGTCACCATCACAACCCCTTCAGCGAGGGCACCAATGATTACCCGACAATCGGCTACGGCGGTCCGTGCCCGCCGGCGGACGGACAGATCCACCACTACATCTTCACCGTTTACGCCCTGTCCGCTGCACACATCAATGGCGTCCACCTCACCTACCCGCAGCTGATCCAGGCCATCGCGCCCGACGTTCTCGGCGCGACGAGCATGGTCGGCAAGTTCAGGCTGCCGCTGATGCGCCGCTGACGCGCCACCGACGGTCCCGTTCCCTCCCTTGACCGCATAAGGGCGGGAACGGGGCCGTCCGTCCAGCTCAGCCGATCGCAGGGGCGTAGGCTCAAGGAAGGCGGAGGCAGGCATGGACGAGACTCGGGGCCCGGAGCGGACTCGAGTGAACCCGCTCGCCGAGCGGCTCAGCCACTGGACCACAGGCAGCACACACGGGCAGGCATTCGGGCGCTGGGCGAGCAGGCGGCTGGCACTCCCGCAGTTGCGGCGGCTGACCGACGAGACGATCCCGTGGACACCGCTGAAGCGCCCGATCACGGAGGCGACGGTGGCGCTGGTCACGACCGGCGGTGTCCACCTTCGGCGGGACCGGCCGTTCAACCCGGACAGCGACTCCTCGTTCCGTATCATCCCGAAGGATGCCGACCCGGGTGATCTCGCGATCACCCACCAGGCCTACGACCGCACCGACGCGCTGCGCGACATCAACCTGGTATTCCCGCTGCCGCGGCTGCGCGAGCTGGAAGCGGCCGGTGTGATCGGAGCGCTGGCCGCGGAGCATTACGGGTTCGGCCTGGTGGATTTCGGCTCCAAGCTGATCGGCCCCGGCCGGGAGGTCGCCGCCCGGCTCTACGACAGCGGGGTGGATCTTGCCCTGCTAGTGCCGGCTTGACCGATCTGCACGCGGTCCGTGGGGCTGCTCGCGAGGGAGATGGAAAGATCCGGCCTGACCACAGTCAGCCTGGCGCTGGTCAAGGAGGTGGCCGAGGCGGCCAGGGCGCCCAGGATGCTCTATCTGCACTGGCCCTTCGGGCACGCGCTGGGCGAGCCGGGCAAGCCTGAGCAGCAGCGGGCCGTCCTGCACGACATGCTGTCGATGGCGCGGCGGGCGCCGCGGCCGGGACTGGTCGTGCAGTTGCCATACCGCTGGCGGCGCGAGACCTATCCGCCGGTAACCGACTGGCAAGCCGACAGCGAGGCATTCACGGCGGCACTGCGCGCAGCCGAGCGCGCGTCCGAACCTCGATCGTGACTTACTCCGTGCGCAGCGCGGTGGCGGTGCGGGAGTTGGCCGCCCAGCTCGCCGGGACCAGGGCGCCGACGATCGCGATGATGAGGCCCGCCACGGCCAGGATCACCATTTCCGGTGCCGAGTAGACGGAGTACAGCGAGGCCGGCAGGCCGGAGTTGGCCGCATGGCCCATCACCGGGAGCACGTTGTGGTGCAGCAGGATGCCGGCCGGGACCGCGACGATGCCCGCGACGAGGCCGGTGATGCCAACCGAGCAGATGACCATGGTGAGGGTCTGCCTCGGGGTCATGCCGAGGGCCTTGAAGATGCCGATGTCGTGGGCGCGCTCGCGGATCTGGAGGGCAACCGTGTTCAGCACGCCGAGGCAGGCGACCGCGATGATCAGCAGAGTGAGCATGGTGATCAGGGTGACCACGGCGATCAGCGCATTGTTGCCGCCCTTGGTGGAGGGAACGATGTAGGCGGCGCCGAGTGTGTTCTGCAGCGCGCTGGCGTAGGCGTCGGAGTTCACGCCCGGCTTAAGCGAGACGCCGTAGGAGCCGGGGCCGGAAACCGTCGGGTCAATCGCGGTGAGCGTGGCGGGAGACAGGTAGATGTCGACGTCGTTGCCCGGCCTGAAGACCTCGCCGACGATCTTCGCCGTGACCTTGTGCGCGCCGTTGACCAGCGTGTACGTGTCGCCCACCTGCGTATTGGTGTCGTTGAGGAACAGGGTGTTGACGTCAATCTCACGGACGCTCGCGGACTGCGAGTACCAGCTCCCGGAGATCAGCGCCAGGCCGGACCAGGACGGGTCGCAGTCTCCGTAGGCGGTGACCTGCGCGCCGCCGTCGGCGTCCCCGAGGCCGGGCAGCGAAAAGCTGTCCTCCGCGATCGACAGGGCGTGCAGCGTGCCCGGCGTGGCGGCGATGGCCGTCGTGATCGCGTGCTGCTGCGCCGGGGTCAGGGATTGTCCGCTGGGACCGATGACGGCGACGTGAAGCTTGTGCGGCTTAGTGCCCTTGCCGGGCCCACCCGCGCTCGGACCGGGAGCCGCCACGCCCGGCGGCAGTGTCATGACCCGCACTGGCAGCCTCGCCGCTTCGGAGATGTCGTTGTAGACGCGATTCAGCGAGGTCGCCAGGCCCACCCCGAACGTCACGGCCGCCGCTCCGAACAGCACCGCGACCACCGTCACGAACGTGCGCCCCGGCCTGGCCGCGGGCGATGCGAAGCCGAGGGTGACCGGGCGGGGTACACCCGTCAGGCTCGCGAGGAGCCGCTGGGTGAAGAACCCGTGCTTCGGCTTCGGCGCGCGTCCGGTGGCGATCGCCTGCACCGCGGACATCGTCCCGGCCCGCGACGCCGGACCGACCGCCGCCGCGACGGTGAGCGCGAGCACCGCCAGCGGCACGGCCAGGTCCACCCAGAACGGCACGCCCAGCACGCCGATCTGGTACACCTGCGCGTTCTGGCGGTACAGCGGTGCCGCCAGCAGGTTGCCGCAGACCACGCCGACGACCGCGCCGGTCACCGCGGGAACCGCGACCAGCAGCACGTAACAGGCCACGACCTGCAGTGGCGTGAAGCCGATGGCCTTCAGCACACCGATCCGCGTCGTGCCCGCGACGACCGCGCCGCCGACCACGTTGACGACGATCAGCACCGAGATGACCAGCGCAATCACGCCGAACGCGATGATGAAAGGCACCCAGGGAGCCACGCCCGACTGCTCGGAGGTGCGGACGTCGAGGTAGGAGACCGGGGTGAGCACCGCGCCCGGCGGCAGCGCGGCTCTGACCTCGTTGATGTCGCTTGTGATGTCGGCGCTGGTCGCGTTGGAAGAGAACCGGTAGAGCAGCTGGGCCTGGCCGGTCCCGGCGGGCCCGGCGATCGCGCTCATCTCGGCGGGCAGCACCCAGGCGTCGGCGGTGTTGGTGACCGAGTTGGCGATGCCAACGACGGTCATCACCTGCTTGCCCACGGTAATTGTCGAGCCTGGCACGCCAGGCGCGTTGGTGGAGATCACGACCTGCCTGTCGCTGGTCGCCCAGTGACCCTGCTGCAGGGTGAGGTCGTCCACCGGGCCGCCGGGCGAGAGCCGGCCGACGAAGTTCATCGGGTTGGTAACCGTGCCGCTGATGCCCGGCATCGACACTTGGGCGTCGACGTTCTCCGACGCGAACGGGCCAGCCACGGCGGTGACGCCCTTGACCTTAGTCGCGGCCGTGATATCGGCCGCCGACGCGACCGAGGTATTCACGGTCAGCGCGACGTCCGCGCCGTGCTGGGAAGCGAACGCGTGGTCGAACGGGGAATGCGCGTCGGCGAGCATGCCGAGGGCGAGGGTGGAGGCGGCGGTCGCGACGAGCACCACAAGGCCGATGATGACGGCCTGCAGTTTCCGCCCGCCCAGGCCGCGGCGGGCGGCGCGGAAGACGGCACTCATGGCCTTGTCCCTGTGCTGTTCATCACGGGTCCGTCACCCACTGGCGGGTTGGACGCGATCCGCCCGTCGGAGATGTGGATGACCCGCCGCGCGTACCGGCTCGCGAGCTCGGGGCTGTGCGTCACGAGGATCAGGGTCTGGCCTCCGGCGTTAAGGTCGAGGAGCAGCC
>JASHOV010000072.1 GCA_030038495.1 Streptosporangiaceae bacterium | reverse complement strand
TCAACGGCGTGCTGGCTGATGCTGCCCTCGACCACCTCCTCATCGAGGTGGAGCAGGCTTTCGGGAACTGCCCGAGGTACATCCGGCAGCGGACGCCGGCGTATTGGCCGGCGGGCGATGTCGCCGTCGGCGGGGCGCGGGTCGGCACCGCGCTGAGCGCGGAGGATCGCGAGCTGATCCGGCGCGCCGATACGTTCTTCCTCGGCACCGCCAATCCCGGGCGCGGCACTGACGCCTCTCATCGCGGTGGGCCGCCCGGTTTCGTGCGCGTCTCGGGCGACCAGATCTGGTGGCCAGACTTCCCCGGCAACAACCTCTTCAACAGCTTCGGGAACCTGGAGGTAGACCGGCACGCAGCGCTGCTTTTTCCGGACTTCGCCACCGGGGCCACGCTTCAGCTGACCGGCACCGCCGCCGTTGAGTGGAGCGCCCCGGACCTGGCGGGCGACGACGCGGGCACTGACCGGCGGGTCGTGTTCGACGTGGGTCGCCTCGTCGCGGCCCATCTGCTGCCAGCTACGCGGATCACCACCGGGACCTAGCCGGCAACCCGCGTCTCGCCGGCTAGCTGGCATAGCGCCGTCGACCGGGAAGAATCCCGCCCGATCTCCGCTCGCACAGATCCCGGCCCGCACCGGCAGAAAGGGCGGGATCTTCGGGCATCCCGGGGCTGATGCGTGACGAACCGGTGCCGGGATGCGACACTCCCGCTATGGCCGTGACGGTTCTGGAACGGGAGATGTACACCGAGGCTGCTGCGGCCCGGCTACTCGGCGTGGCGCAGTCCACCCTGAATTACTGGCTTGAGGGCGGCGAGCGGCGCCGCAGAGTCGACCGGCCCGTGATCAGGGCAGAGCCGCGCGGCGACCGGTCGGCGGTCACCTGGCGCGAATTCCTCGAGGCCGGGCTGCTCCGGCAGTACCTGTGCCGCAGCGTCCCCATGCTGGAACTGCGCACGTTCATCGACAGGATCCGCGACGAGTACGGCGTCCCCTACCCGCTCGCCGACCAGCGGCCGTATGTCGGCGGAAACCGGCTGCTGGTGAGCTGCAGGCGGAGGCCGGGCTGACGGGCGCCTGCGCCCTCATCGCGGCCGTCGGGGACCAGCTGGTGCTCACGCCGACCGCGCAGGAGTTCTACGAGCGCGTGACCTGGGAAGGTGACACGGCGGCGGCCTGGCGCCCGCACGACGACCGGCTCTCGCCGGTGCGCATGGATCCCCGCATCCGGTTCGGGCTCCCTGCGATCGGCGGCATCCGGACGGAGATCCTCCGAGAGCACTCCGATGCTGGCGAGACCGACGAGGACATCGCCGGCGAATTCGACCTGCCCGTCGACTCTGTCAGATGGGCGCTGGCCTACGAGGTTTCTGCGCGTACCCGAGCAGCATGACCAGGGGCGGCAGGCCGACCCGGCCTGCGGAGGTTCGCTACCACGCCGACGCCGACATCATCGGGCTGGCCAAGATCCTCGCCGCGATCAGAACCGATACAACCTACCCCGGAGACCCGGTCAAAGGCCGCAGATACCGGCCGCCCTGCCCCATCATCGACCCGCGCAGACCGCGGCCGCCCGAAAGGCGGCCGCGGACGAGTACACCGCCGGCCGATTCAGGGGAGCAGCTCCCCTTTCCTTCCTGACACCACGGCAAGCCGGGCCTCCGATCCGATGCGCTCGTCGTCGCTGTCAACGCTGACCCGCGTCACTCGGGCCTGACGAAGGTACCGCGGCCCTGGACGGTGACGACCAGGCCGTGATCGCGGATCACCTCGATTGCCCTGCGGACGGTCCCGCGCGATACGCCGTATTCCTGCTGCAGGGTCGTCTCGCTCGGGATCGGGTTTCCGGACCGGATCCGGCCGTTTTCTATCTGCTCGCGCAGGATGCCGGCGAGCTGGGCGTAGGCGGGAATGGCGGAGTAGACATCGATCTTCTCCGCCTTGGCCGGGCACATGCCAGTAGGACAGCAGACCAGGCAGTTAACCAGGCCGTGCGATACGTCCTAGACGTGTAAGACGGGTTGTACAAGCTGTACGAGTCGCCTAGCATGCATATGTGGCTACCCCCGGCGAGATCGAGCAAAACCAGGGCCAGCAGACATTGCGGCAGCGCATGCGCGAGGGCCGGCTGCGGCAGATCACCGAGCACATCGACAGGATCGAGCACGAGCTGTCCGAGGTGCAGGAGATCGTAGCCCGCCTGCGCGATGATAGGCCCGAGCGGCCAGGATGATGAGCTCAGCCGAAACCGCGCAGGGCCGGAGTCTCGTGGTGGCCCGGTCAGCCGGCCGCTCTGCGGCCGGACGCTGCCGGTCGGCAACCTCACTGCGGGCGAACCGGCCGGGCCGCCGTGAGCTCTACAGCGCGGAAGCGCCTCGGGGAAAGTAGGCCATCCGGGCCCGTTGCCGCATCCCCCGGTGGGTAGTCAGGCGGTTTTTGTTACCGCGGCGCCGGCGATAGGCGCGGCGGGTGCGAATCCGATCGGTCTTCCGATGGTGACAGTGATCTGCGGCTTAAACCTGTGTTCTGGTCACTCCGGGCCCGGATCTCCTGGTCCAGCACCTGCAGGCCCGCGGCGAAATCCGGGCCAGAGAAATGCGGCTGTCTGCTCGCTGAAAATTAACCGACCTAGCGATGTCAGCGACCTTCCCGACCCGGAATAGTGGATTCGGCCGACCCGCTGGTATGGCCGCCGCCGTCGAGTGATCGTGACGAGGAGATGACGATGTCGAGTCGGTTCGATGGCCTGAATGTGGCAAACGGTGACCTAGTGCTCGCGAAGGACATGACCGACGCTCTGACCACGGCCACCTTGCGTTTCGGCGATGGCGCGGCACAGGTTTTCACCGCCGACGGGAACACAACGTATATCGACCGCGGCCAGCCTTCACACGGCGAGTGGTCAATCATCGACGACGGGGAGTTTTCCTCCTTATGGCCGCCCAGCTACCGGGCTATCTACGCTTTGCGCTGGATTGTGGAAGGCGGCTGCGTTACCGGGCTGAGTTTCGTTCACGAAGAGACAGCGGATCGTCTTGACGGAAGGTACGAGTGACCTGCCGCCAGTGTCTGGTCAGGCATCACGCGACGCATCTCGAGTAGTTCCAGGCCCAGCGACTCCATAGCCGCGAGCACTCCGTAAACCGAGGCCTGATCTGCCAGCACTCCTGTCAGCACGGTGTCGCCCTCCTCGACGTGGATGCGGAACTCGGGGAACGCGAGGCGCATCGCCCGCCCCTGGTGGCCCCGCACCCTGACCTTGTAGTCAGCTCCGCCCTTAGTCATCCGCGGACCCGACCCGGGCCACGCCGGCCTCAGCGGCACGCAGCGCTAGCAGGGCGCCACTGCCATCTGCGCTATGGCTGTCCCGCCTGCGATCAGCGGACACCGGGCCAGCTGTTGCACGATCCTGGGATCCTGTCGACAACTCACACCTCCGGGCCGGTACTGAGGATGCCCAGCATGGGCGGTAGGGCCGGCGCGCCACATCGTCAGATCCGCTAAGAGCTACGTCCCGTCTCCGGACGGAACGGCCAGCGGGATCGGCTCTCGCTGTGATGGCGGCTGACAGCGGGTCGCGTTACACCAGCTCGCGACTCGCAGGCCCGTGCTCGCCCGCGGCGATGCGGGAGCTGGCCGAGTCGAGCCGGTCGTGGTGAGCGGCCCCTAACCAGCGGTGCTCCGGGTCGGAGCCGGCGAAGTCCTTCGATGTGTCCAGCTCACCACCGAGCGGGCCTTCAGCGGCCGGGCCCTCTCTTGCCTCGCTGTCCAGGATGAGCGGCGCCAGGGCCCGGGCGGTGGCCTCGCAGAGGGCAGATGACGGCAGATCGGCCTCCGCATCGGTCACCGCTCCGAGGAGCGCAGGATGCCGAGCCTCAAGCGTAAGCCGTCCGTCCCGGTCCACGATCAGCCGTGCTCCCACCCGCGACGGCTCTTCACCCTGGTCGGTGGCCAGCGTGATGACGGCGATCCCGGCGGCCGGGCCGGCCCCGTCCACTAGCCGGCGCCCGAGAGCGTTGCTTTCCCAGGGAGGTCGCGGGCCGAGGCCGTCGATCGCGATTACGAAACGCCTGGCCTTCGCGGCGCCCTCGGCGCGGAGCCGGCCAGCCGACCGGGCAAGACTGGCCTCGTCCGCCCTCGACAGTTCGCGTTCGACGACCTCAGTGAGATCGCCGAAGTCTTTCGCGACCAGGGCCACCGGCACATGGGCGCTGTCTGGCGAACGGTACCCGCGGGTATGCGGCAGCCATGCCGCCCAGGCCCACTGCGCCTCGCTCCCTCCTGCGCTGACCGCCAGCGTCACATCGTCGGGGGCATGCAGCACCGCGAGCTGGGTCAGCAGCGCGCGGCCGAGCGCGCGGGCCTGCTGAGGAGCACCGACGATGCTGACTACCCCGGCGCGGACCAGGTCGACAGTGGCCGGCTCGCCGCCCAGTGTCGCGAAGCTGCTGGCGACTCGCTGCGCGGCCTGGAGCAGCTTGGCGTCATACCGTGCTCCGGAATCGTCGCAAGTAGCGAGCCGCGGGGCGTTGACCATCGGCCCTGGACCAAGGCCGGCCCGGAGGATCAGGAAGTCCCGGTCGCCTGGCCGCCGTTCCCATACCCGCCGTCGCTCGTTCGCGATCGCCCAGAGCCGGTCCGGGCCAGGCCACTGCCAGCTCGTCGCAGCTGCGTGGGCGCGAGCCAGCTCGCGAGCCGACTGCCGGGCTTCGGCCAGAACCTCCAGGTAACGCCTACTTTCGCTCGCGGAACCTCGCTTCCTCAGCCGGCCCGGATACGGCACGCCGTCTATCCGGGGCGGCAGAGGAATCACGACCGAGTTGTCTCCTGCCTCGGCCGGGAGCAGCCGTGCGGGGCGCCGGAACGCGATGCCGCTCATAGCCCCCGCCCGACCGAGACCAGCTGTGCGAAAGCCCCGAACAGGCCGGCCAGCAGCAGGATTGACGCGACCCGCAGCATGGCGGCAATCGTGACGCGGCTACGGGCCGGTACCGGGCCGGGCCGGGCCGACTGGCCGCCCTCGGCATAGAAGGACTCTTCCTCGGCGACGTCAGCCGCGAAGTAGTGGCCGACGCCGGCACCGAGCAGAGCGAACCCGGCCAGGGCGCAGGCCGCCGGAGCCGCCCACCATGGCGCACCAAGCCGGACCGGGACGAAGATGAGCGCGGCGAGGATCCCGGCCGAGCCGGCCGTCATTCCCGGCAGCATGGCGGCGAGCAGGCGATAGCTGGAAGCCGCGAGCAGCAGTGCTAGCGAAACGCAGCCAGCCAGCGCGAACGCGAACGCCTGCCGGGAGTCTGCCAGCCAGGACAGCGCAGTTCCCGCGGCCAGAGCCAGCGCGACCTGCCACATTGTGACCAGCACCTGCGTCTGGCGGACTTGCGCGGCGACCGCCGCGGTCTTGCTCCAGATGGCTCTGGTAACCAGCCAGGCGGCCATTGCCGGCGCCAGGTCGTACAGCCATACGGCGGCGACAGCGACTACACCAGCGGACTCCGCGCCGCTAGCAGACCGCGCTGTGAGCGCGGCCGCAATGATCAGGGCCAGGCCGAGGGCGGCCGCCAGCCCGCCGCAGACAGGCCCGGGACAGGCCGCGAGCGCGAGAAGGGCTCCGCACACGGCACCAGCGGCCGCAGTGAGAACCACCAGGCGGGGCGCCAGGCTACTGCCGGACAGCAATCCCCCTGCCACCGCCAGTTCCGGTATCGCAGAGACTGCCAGCGCCGTGCACAGCCAGGCGGGCATCGGCCACGACCGCCGCCGCGCTGCCGCAGCCATGCTCACCGACACGATCGCCGCCCCGATGCCCACAGAACTCAGCAAGGCCGGGCCGTCGGCCGGCATCCGGCGAGTAAATAGAGCGAATGCGCCGAGCACGCCGGGGATCCACACAATGCCCGCGCCAACTTCGATGGCGGCCCTGGCCCTGGGCGTCCAGGCCGGGGTGAACCGTTCGGCCTCCTCGTCGACGATTTCGTCGAGATCCGTCACGAGCGGCATGCCGGTCACGTCGTCCGCCGCGTCGCACAGATAGAGGACCTCGCCGTCGGTGACCCCCGCGTCACCGAGCGAGCTGTCCAGCGGTAGCGGTGCTCGCCCCGTCAGCGCCAGCGACCAGACGGGAGCCAGTTCCCGGTCGGCCGGGAAGGTGTCCAGCGGAGCGCCATTGTCAATCTGGTCGGCCAGGCGCGCGATGGTCATCACGTACTCGGCGATCGGGGCGTTGACGGGGACGGCGAGGTCGACACGCCGGTAATGACCTACCACCGTGATAAGGCAGTGCCGGTCCGGCATGCCTCGCTCATCAGCGGTCAGCAGATGCTCGGGCATGAGCGGTCTGAAGTCTCCTTAGCGGCTGTCAGTTGTCTTCCGGGGGACACAGATTGACATCACCCATGCCCGGGACATGAAGGGTGAGACGGCGATCGAGCCTGCTCACGAGCAGGGCGCCTACCCTGGTCGCACCAGGCAGTTCCTTCACTCTCACTGTGAGCATGAGGGCTACCTCCTCGGGAGGCACGCTGGCGTGCTGAAGAGCGTTCTCCAGGGCGGGGCCTATCGTCTGGGCCAGGCCGGCTGCGGCCTGGTGGGAGTCCCGGGCAGTATCCGAATCGCTACTGCCGAGATTTTTCCCGACAAGTGCCAGCAGTCGCATGCCGTCCTCGTCGAGCAGGTCGCCGAGCTCCAGCCTCACCAGGTGCATCAGCCTCGGCTGCCCGTCGTCCTCGCCCCGACAGCCCGTAGCCAGCCACATGTCGGGTGGCGGCTGCTGCCCGCCATCAGCAACCGAATCGAAGGGGGCTTGTGCTGTATCGAGGTTCGAGAGCAAGTCGATCTCGGTAGTCGTCTCCGGGTAAGCCAGCTCGAGCTCGTACTCGTCGAAGAACGAGTCCTGCGGCTCCGCCTCGACGCCGTGGTCGGGCGGCGCGCCGATTGCAGCGGTGACGTCGGCGGGCAGGTCGGCTGCCTGGCCCCAGAGGTGGTCGAGGGCGTAGTCGGGCGCGATCTCGGGCGGCCTCAGGAACAGCTGAGCCTCGTACGCCGAGTCCTCCAGGTAGGGGTGCAGGATCGTGATCTCGCCGTCGGGATGGATGTGCTGCCAGCCCGGTGTGTCCGGCTGGTCGGAGGTCAGGCCCAGGCCGGCTGCGTCCGCGGCCAGGCGTGCCTCTTCCCCGGTGATGAATCCGTCCCAGGTCTGCAGGACGTGTCCGCCGGTCGCGATGACGCTGGTATCCAGGATCGCGCCCACCTCGGCCGCGAACCCCAGGGCGCCAGCCGCGACAATGATGACCCCCGGCCTGCTGGCGGCAGCCCACACGGGGTCCTCACGGATCCACGCGGCGGCCTGCTGAGCGGTACGCCACTGCCCGTCCAGGTAGAGCGTGTTGCTCGCGGGATCGTAGAACCCGCCCACGACAACTCCCCGCGGCGTCGTCGGCGGCAGGTCGGCGTCCGGCAGATCGCGGTCAGGCAAGTCGGGTCCGACCCACAATTTTTGCGGCAAGTACGCGTTGATAAGGAAGCCGTGCTGCCCGGGCAGGTTCGGCAGCGCACCGCGATCCTCGTGAGTCGGAAGGTGCTCGATCGGCACCATGACGGCCCGCCGGCCCCACCGCAGGGCACGCGCGGTTCCCGGTGTCGCTGGCCCGGCGGCACCGGCCGAGGCGGAGCCGCCGGTAGCAGCCGTCGTGGAGCTGAGGAGGTGCTTCCAGATCGCATCGGCCTGGGCGTCGGACAGGCCCAGCGGCGAGCTGGCGGTCACGTTCAACCCGAGTTGCCTGGCGGCTTCCCGCCACGTCATGCTCACGTCCGAGGCCAGCAGCGACCGGGTATCGGGCGGAGCTCCGTCGGGGGCAGCGTTGGGATCCTCGGCGGACTGGCCATCGTGCGGTTGCTGGCCATCGTGCGGTTGCGATATCTGGGACCCGCCAGGGCTCTCGGGCGTGGCAGCCGCTGCACTGGCCGTCACGGTATTGCCCTCAGCCACGGCGCCCGTGGAGTTGAGGAGGTGCTTCCAGATCGCATTGGCCTGGGCGTCGGACAGGCCCAGCGGCGAGCTGGCGGTGACGCGCAACCCGAGTTCCTGGGCGGCCTCCTGCCACGTCATGCTCACGTCCGAGGCCAGCAGCGAGCGGGTATCGGGCGGCGGACTGTCGGGACTGACGGGGATCCCGGTCGCCTGGCCATCGTGCTGTGGCGCGGTCAGCGGGCTGCCGGCTCCCTCGGGGGCGGCAGCGGCAGCGGCCGCAGCACTCGTCTCGGTACCGGTGCCCGCAGCCGACGAGCCGTCGGTACCGTCAGTCCGCGGCGCTGCCACCCCGTCGCCCGTCACGGTCTCGCCGGTCTTCGCCTGCGGCCGCAGCTCCGGCAGCGACTTGGGCGCATCGGTGCCGCTAGAAACGTCCGGACTCCCAGGACGCGGCGCGGCCTCCGCAGCACCCGTCACGGGAGCGGTGTCAGCCGACGGCCGGCCAGCACCGTCAGGCGCGGCACTCGTCACGGTGTCGCCGGTCTTCGCCGGCGGCGCCTTCAGCCCCGGATCCGCCTCACCCGCGGCAGCCGGCGTATCGGGACTCCCGGACTTCGGCGCCGCCTCGGGACCGCCGATCACAGCACCGCCGCCCGCAGCGGCCGAGCCGTCAGCGCCGCCCGTCACCGTGCCGACCGCAGCCGACGACCCATCGGTACCGTCAGTCCGCGGCGCTGCCACCCC
>JASHOV010000692.1 GCA_030038495.1 Streptosporangiaceae bacterium | reverse complement strand
CAGCGCAGGCGCGCGGAATCCGTCCTGCTGCTGCTCGTGATCGCCGCGGCGACCAGCACGCTGACGCTCGGGCTGGTGCTGGACGGGGTAACCAGCCAGCCGTACCAGCAGACCCGGGCCGCGACAAACGGGCCGGATATCGTCGCGACCTTCCTGAACCTCGCCCTGCCGCCGGGCGTCACGGTAGCCCGCGGAGTCGAGGCCCTGCAGAGCCTGGCCCGCGAGCCAGGCGTGGCCGCTAGCTCCGGGCCGCTGCCGTTCGCCTGGCCGGTGGTCCGAGTCAACGGCCTCAGCGCGGGCGTGCTGGCCATCGGGCGCAGCCAGGCGCCCAGCGCGGTGGACCGGCCGGAGCTCACCGACGGCAGCTGGGTGCGGCCGGGAGGCGTCGTCATCGAGCGCAGCTTCGCCGAGGCCCTGAACGCCCGTGTCGGCGAGCATCTCACTCTGAACGGGCATCCGTTTACCGTCGCGGGCATCGCGGTCAGCGCGGCGAACTCGCCGTATCCGCACGCGGCCCTCGCCACCGACGGTGGCCCCTACGCTCCGCCGGACTTCGGCACGATGTGGCTGACTACGGCGGACACGGAACGCCTAGCGACGCCGGGGCTGCCGCTGTCCTACCTGACCTACCTGAAGCTGCACCAGCCGGCCACCGCGGACGCGTTCGAGTCGCGCCACTCCGGCGGCCAGTACTCGATCCTTGGCCTCTCGTCGTGGCAGGACATCGCGCAGGAGGACAACAACCTGGTCCTGGTCGAGCAGCGTGAGCTCGTCTTCGGCAGCTGGCTGCTCGGGCTGCTCGCGGTGGCCTCCGTGGCCGTGCTCGTCGGCGGCCGGATGGCAGACAAGACGCGTCAGGTGGGCCTGCTCAAGGCCGTCGGCGGCACGCCCAGGCTCGCCGCCGCCGTGCTCATGGCCGAGAACCTGGCGCTCGCGCTCGTCGCGGCCGGGGTCGGGCTGGCCGTCGGCAGGCTGGCCGCACCGCTGCTCGCCAGCCCCGGCTCGGGGCTGCTCGGAACCGCGGGCGCGCCGGCGCTCTCGCTCGGTTCTGCGGGCCTGGTGGCCGCTCTCGCGCTGGCGGTCGCCGTCCTCGCGACCTTCCGCCCGGCGCTGCGCGCGGCCCGCACGAGCACCGTCGCCGCGCTGGCGGACACGGCCCGGGCGCCGCGCCGGGCGGGCTGGCTGATCGCGCTGTCGAGGCGGCTTCCTGTGCCGCTGTTGCTCGGCCTCAGGATGGCGGCCAGGCGGCCGCGGCTGCTGGTGCTGACCGCCGCCAGCATCACGATCACGATGGCATCGGTCGTCGCGATGATGTGCGTTTACGGGCGCTTCCACGCCGGCGGCGGCGGGTTCTCCGCGCTGCCCGACGCGCGCACCGAGCGGCTCGACCAGGTACTTCTCGTCCTTATCGTCGTGCTCGTGGCGCTCGCCGCGGTAAATGCGGTCTTCATCACCTCGGCGATCGCGCTCGACGCGCGGCACTCGGCCGCGCTCGTGCGGGCCATCGGCGCGAACTCCCGGCAGGTCGCCGCCGGACTGTCGGTGGCGCTGCTGCTGCCGGGTGCCGTCGGCGCCGTCCTCGGCATCCCGGCCGGGATCGCGCTCGTCGCGGCCCTGAGTCACGGCGGCGGCTCGCTGAACATCCCGTCGGCCTGGCAGCTGGCCGCGGCCGCGGTCGCGACCCTGCTGGTCCTGGGCGGCCTTACCGCTGGCCCGGCTCGCGTCGGTGCCCGCCGGCTGCCCGCGCCGATCCTTCAGTCGGAAAGCCCGTGACGCTGGCCGGCAGGCCGAACAACTCGAACACGGCCGGGTCGCCGTAGACCACGTTGCGCCGCACCTGCTGGCCGGCCAGGGAGAACACCTGCAGCGTGTGGGCCAGGTAATCCGCGCCGGGACCCCGCGCGTAGAACGCCATGGCCTGCTGGCCGTTCGCCGCGGTCGGCCGCATCTGCCAGTCGCTGCCGCGCTGGGCGAATACTCGAGCGATGAACCCGGCGTAGTCGTCGCGCCCGGCATACCAGTTCCGGAACGGCGGCATCTCGAGGATCGCGTCCGCGGCCAGCAGCCGCTTCAGGCCCTCGATATCGGCCCGGCGGAACGCGGCGACGTACAGCTCGAGCACGGCCCGGCCGCGGGCATCCTCGGGCTGACCAACCTGCTCCTCGTCTACTCCGGCCGCGGCGAGGCGCGCACGTGCGCGCTGCAGGCCGCTGTTGACCGCGGCCGGCGAGGTGTCGAGCGCCTCGGCAACCTCGGCGGCCGGCAGGGTGAGCGCGTCGCGCAGGATCAGGATCGCTCGCTGCCGCGGCGGCAGCAGCTGCAGCGCCGCCATCAGCGCGAGGCGCAGCCGTCCGCGAGCTAGCAGCGCGGCTGCCGGGTCGCCGTCGAGCAGCGAGTCGGGGAACGCCTGCAGCCAGGGCACCTCGTGCCCGCCGATCAGCGGTTCCTCCGGGTTGTCGCCGGGCGCGCCGAGCCCGGAAGGCAGCGGCCTGCGGCTGCGGCTGGCCAGCGCGGTGAGGCAGGCATTCGTCGCGATCCGGTGCAGCCAGGTTCGCACCGAGGACAGGGACGCGTCGTACTGGTCCCGTGCGCGCCAGGCGCGCAGCATCGTCTCCTGCACCAGGTCTTCCGCGTCGTGCACGGAGCCGAGCATCTGGTAGCAGTGCGCGAGCAGTTCACCGCGGTACCGCTCGGTGGCACGCTCGAAGTCTTCGCCTGCCAGTGCGGCAGGCCGCCGGGTCGCCATCTCGGTCACGACCCTACCTACTGGCCGGCCCACCGGGATTCATCGCCGCGTGGCGCTGCCCCACCGGGCAGCATCAGGGGCTGAGCCGGTTCAGGTCCCGCGGGAACGCCGTCACCTGGCGCACGTTGGGCGCACCGGTCAGCAGCGCCGTCCATCTCCCCAGCCCGATCGCGAACCCGCCGTGCGGCGGCATGCCGTGCTCGAACACCTGCAGGTAGCCGGCGTACGGTCCGGCTGGCTCGCCTCGCGCGGCCAGCGCTGCCAGGTAGTCGTCGTGCCGGTGCAGCCGCTGCCCGCCTGACACGATCTCGGTCCCGCGCAGCAGCAGGTCAAAGCCGCGCGAGTAGCCGGGCCGCGCCGGGTCGGGATGGGTGTAAAACGGCTTGCTCGCCAGCGGGTAGCCGTGCACGAACAGCAGGTCGCTGCCGTGCTCGCGGGCGGACCACTCGCAGAGCCAGCGCTCGTGCGCCGGTGCCAGGTCCAGTTCGCCGGTGACGTCCTCGCCGGTACCTGCGGAGATCAGTTCCAGCGCATCCGCGAAATGCAGATACGGGATCTGCTCGGGCACGGACGGCAGCGCGCAGCCGAGCAGGGCCACGGCGGGCTGAGCTCGTTCCCTTACCAAGTCGATCATCCCGGCGACCGCATCCCGGCAGACCTCCATGACCTCGCGGTGGTCGGTGATGAAGCCGAGCTCGGCGTCCAGGCTGGTGAACTCGGCGAGATGCCGGACGGTGTCTGATGGTTCGGCGCGGAACGCAGGCGCGACCTCGTAGACGCGCTCGAACACGCCAACCATGGCCTGCTTGTAGAACTGCGGCGACTGGGCCAGGTAGGCGGGTCGGCCGAAATAGTCAAGGCGGAAGACGTTCGCGCCCGACTCGGTGGCGGACTCGACGATCTTGGGCGTGAACACCTCGGTGAAGCCCAGGCCATCCAGCGCGGCGCGGAACCCGGCCACGCTGGCCGCCGAGATCTCCAGGCCAGCCCGCAGCCGCGGGTGGCGGAGCGTGGTCGGGGCATGGTCGAGGATCGTGGGCAGCGTGGCGGTGAGCGTGGGCCGGTACAGGTCGAACGGCGGCGCGACCGCCGGGCCGGACAGCGCGGTCACGGTCGGCTGGGTCAGCTCGGCGCCGCCGGGCGCCTGCGGGTTGGCCGTGACCACGCCCCGCACCAGCACGACGGTCTCTTCCGGCAGGTCACACGAGGTGCCCTGCGATAGGACGACCTGGGCCAGGCCAGCCCGGTCCCGGACGACGAGGAAGGTTACGGACTTCAGTTCCCGGCGGCGGTGCAGCCAGCCGGCGATCATGACTCGCTCGCCGACGTGCGCAGGCAGGTCGGCGGATAGTACACGTGAGATCATCACAGCTCCCTGAGGGCTTGTGCTGACCCCTTGGGAGTGCGGGCGATAAGGGAACTCGCGGTGCCACCGCACTTTCGCCGCCACCGCCGGCCTGGCGGAAAGTGGCCTCGTTGGGCCCGGTAACGGGGGCTGGCCGGCGGGGCATTGGGCGGTGCCGCTGGCGGCGGCCGCCGTTCCTCCCAGCACTCGGGAGTGTCTTCGCTCCGGCACGCGAGGCCGCCTTCTCAGCTGGCGGCGGCTCTCTGCCCCCTGGAGATGCGATCCAGCAGGGATGCTCGCGTGGGCCCGGCGCTACTTGTCTCCGTCAGCGCGTTCCGTCGAGAATATCGGAACGAGCGCCGGTGCTGGCAACCGGATTATCGCGGAAGCCGCAATTCGGGCTAACGGGCAGGTGACGGGGCCGTTTACCCTTGAGGGCATGTACATGCCCCGGCACTTCTCCTGGACCGATCTCGCTCAGGTCGGGTCCTTCGTGGACGCCGCGCAGTCCGCGCACCTCGTTACGTTCGACGGCACCCGGCCGGTCGCCACGCTGCTGCCGGTGATCTGGGACCGCCCGGAGCCGGCCCGGAACGGATCCGGGCCGGAGGGGGAGGCAGACCCGGCCAGCTACGGGCGGCTACTCGGCCACGTCGCGATCGCGAACTCGCAGTGGAAGACGGCCGCGCCCGGTGCCGAGGCGCTGGCGATCGTGTCGGGACCTGAGGCCTACATCTCGCCGAGCTGGTACGAGGCCAAGAGCCGGCACGGTCGGGTGGTCCCGACCTGGAACTACGAGATCGTCCACCTGACCGGGCCGGTGACGTTCCATCAGGACAGCGAGTGGCTGCGGGCACTGGTCACGAGGCTGACGCGGCGGCACGAAGGCGGCCGCGAGCACCCCTGGGCGGTCACGGATGCCCCGCCCGATTACATCGACGGTCAGCTGCGCGCGATCGTGGGCGTAGAGCTGGCCATCACGTCGATCGAGGCTAAGCAGAAGCTCAGCCAGAATCGCAGCGAGCTGGATCGCGAGGGAGTCGTGGCCGGGCTGCGTGATGAGCCCGGCGGCGGGAACGCTGCCATTGCCGACCTGATGGCCGGGCAGCTGACCGTCGGCGACGCCTGAAAAACCGGTACCCGGCTGGGCGCGGCGGGTGCATCCTGGCTGCAAGGGGTTGCGGAGGTGATCTATGGCCAGCGACACCGATGCGGTCCGGGCCGTGGCCGCGCAGGTTGCGGCGGCGCTGCAGGCGGCCGACCTTACAGTGCTTGGCGGGCTGCTCGATCCCGAGGTCCGCTGGGGGCCGCCGGGCGATCCGGAGCCGCCGTGCCAGAGCCGAGACCAGGTGCTGTCCTGGTACCGCCGGGGCCGCGATGCCGGCACGCGGGCCACGGTGACGGAGACAGTCGTCTCCGGTGACCGGATCCTGGTCGGGATGAGAGTAACCGGGCGGCCGGCCGGCAACGGGCCGCACGACCGATGGCAGGTGCTGACCGTGCGCGGCGGCCGGGTGGCCGAGATCGCCGGGTTCGACGATCGCATTCATGCGGCGGAGTGGGCCGGGCTGGCCGGAGCCGGCGCGCGGGCGGGCGGCTCAGCGGCGGGCGGCTCAGCGGAGGGCGGTTCAGCGGAGGGCGCTGCGCGCTGGGTACCGCCGCGAGAGCCGCTGGCCGACGACGTCGTGGTCGTCCGGCTGCCAGCCCCGTCCGACGCGGATGTCCTGCACGCCTATGCCGCGCAGCCGGGCGGCCTGGACGGGACCTGGCTGCCGCTGGGTGAGGGCGCGACGACGGCCAGCTGCGAGTGGCTGATCAGTGACTGGCTGGCGGGCTGGGGTTCGGCCTACAGCTTTCACGGGCCGGCGCTGGTGATCACGGCCGCGGGCTGCGGTGACCTGGTCGGCCAGGTCGGGCTCCGTGCCAGGGGCGAGCGGGCCGCTGAGCTCGACTACGGGGTCGCGCCCGCGCACCGGGGCCGCGGCTACGCGGCGCGCGCCGTGAGGCTGGTGGCGGGCTGGCTGCTGGCCGAGGGCCAGGCGGATGAGATCGAGCTGCGCATTAGCCAGGACCATGCGGTGAGCCAGCGGGTGGCGGTCGCGGCCGGGTTCGAGCGCGCCGGGACCGTTATGTCGTATGTCCCCGGCACCGGCGAGACCTTCGAGGATCTGCGTTTCGTGCTGCGGCATTGCTAGCCGATCCCGGGCCCGGTCGATCCAGGCCTAGCCGGTGCCGAGCGCGCCCGCCGACCGTCGAGCACGTTTGCCTAGCGGGACCGGTCGTAGCCGGCTGTGTCCGCTGCGGCCGTGAGCACTGCGGCGGCGTCCCCTGCCGTCGGCTCATAGGACTCCAGCGGGCAGGTGTTGGTCGTGCCCTCGGCGCGGGCGGCCGTGGCGATCGCCTCGCAGATCGCGGCGAGCTGGTCTACTTGCTCGGCGGAGAGCTGATCGAACAGTGACCGCCTGACCTGCTCGACGTGACCGGGAGCGGCGCCGTCCAGCGCGGCGAAACCCGCCTCGGTCAACCGGGCGATCTGGACGCGCCGGTCGGTGGCGCAGTCGAGCCGCTCCACCCAGCCGCGCTCTTCCAGCCGCGCGACCGCGTGCGAGAGCCTGCTCTTGCTGGACGTCGAGGCCTCGGCCAGCTGGCTCATGCGCAGCGCCCGGCCGGGAGCCTCGGAAAGCCGGACGAGGATTTCGTAGTATCCGTGCGGTATGCCGGACTCGCGCTGCAGCTGGCCCTCGACGGTCGAGAACAGCAGCTGCGTGGCGTCCAGGAACGTACGCCAAGCCCGCTGCTCGTCCGCTGTCAGCCAGCGAGTCTGCGATTCGGCCATGGCTTCAGTATAGCCTAGGTAGTTGAACGTTTGACAAGATGTCGGCGTCGTGATAGTTATTGATCGTTCAACAACAGAGCCTTCAACTACATCCGATCTGGAAGTGATGACAGTGACCACAACATCCACGGAGATCAACATTCCGGGCTACGAGGCTGCCACGTGGAACATCGACCCCGTGCACTCCGAGGTCGGCTTCTCCGCCCGGCACATGATGGTCAGCAAGGTTCGCGGCCGGTTTACCGCGTTCAGCGGCCAGCTCGTGACGGCCGATGACCCGACGGCCTCCTCCGTCACGGCCGAGATCGACCTGAGCTCGATCAACACCGGCAACGAGCAGCGGGACGAGCACATTAAGTCCGCCGACTTCTTCGAGGTCGAGACCTACCCGACCATGACCTACAAGTCGACCGGCATCCGCGTCGAGGACGGCGAGTACGTGCTGGACGGCGAGCTCACGCTCAAGGGCGTCACCCGCAGCGTGCCGCTGCATCTGGAGCTGAACGGCTTCGGCCAGGACCCGTACGGCGGCTACCGGGCCGGCTTCACCGCCACCGGCGAGCTCAACCGGAGCGAGTTCAACGTGAGCTTCAACGCCCCGATGGCCAACGGTGGCGTCGTGGTCTCGGACAAGATCGCGCTGCACCTGGAGATCGAGGCCGTCAAGGCCTGACGCTCCTCGCAGTCCCTTCCTCCGGCCGGGGCCCGCACCGCACGGTGCCGGGCCCCCGGCCGGTTTCGTGAGACGCAGTATCGTGGCTTCGCCGGTGATCTGACCACATCGCGCAACCGCGGGGGCGGGTCTGATGTCCGTAAGGCATGAAGCCTTTCATCTTCGCGCTGATTCGACGCCCGCCCGTCGGCAGCCGCGGTGTCCGGGTCGTCGGCCTGGCCGTCGCGGCGGCACTGGCCATGGCAGGGTGCGCTGGCAGCCACGTTCCCTCCGCCGGCAATCACCGGGCGACAGGCAGGACGGTAAGCGCAGCGGCGCTGTCCGGCGGGAACTGCAACCCATCTCAACTGCGCGTCCGCGCCGGGCGGGAGGGCGTGAACGAAACCGCCCACGGCGACATCGAGCTCACCAACGCGGGATCGGCTACGTGCACCCTTCGCGGTCTGCCGCGGATCGCGCTCATCCGGCGCGGTCGCAGGCTCGCCGTACGGCCGACACGCGCGCCGGATCTGCAGCTGGCCCCGGTGCTCCTGGCGCCCGGCCAGACCGCGGACCTGGCGGTGAGCTGGGCGAACTGGTGCGGCAGCCGGGCGCCGCAGCTGTCGGTGCGGATCACGCTTTCTGGCGGTGGCACCATCACCGCGCCGTTCAACGGGCGGCCGGACTGGGACTACGTGCCGCAGTGCCTGAACGCGCGGTACCCGTCCACGATCTCGGTTGTCCAGGCGTACCTGCGGCTATAACCGGCGTGAGCCCGGCCGCGAACGGTCACTGGGCACCCAGGTGAGCGTCGTTCCCGGCGGCGAACAGGATCCGCATCAGCTCACTCTGAGGGCAGCCAGCTGAGCCGAGATGGTCTCCGCGGTGGGGTACGTCAGGCCCACGAGCGTCACGTGCTTCCAGCGCAGAATCCCGTCGGCATCGAGCACGAAGACCGACCGGCGCAGGCCGGCGCCGCCGAGCGTGATGCCGTACTCACGGCTCACCTTGAGGCCGTCGTCGGCAAGGAGCGGGAACGCCAGGCTGTGCTTCCGCCCGAATTGCTCATGGCTGGCCAGTCCCTGCGGGCTGATCGCCCACACGGCCGCGCCGAAACCGGTAAAGCTCTCCAGCCCGGAGGTGTAGGAGCACAGCTGCCGGGTGCAGACGGCAGTGTTGTCGCCGGGATAGAAGGCGAGCACGATCGGGTGACCGCGATGCGCGGACAGCGTGTACTCCGACTGCTCGGCATCATCGCCCGTTATGAGCACACCGGGCAGCGTGAAGTCGGGGGCTTCCTGGCCGATCTCGGGTGTCTTAGCCAACGCGCCGCCTCCTGCGCTCGATGATGACCCCTGGCAAGACTATTCGGTAACCGGAAGTCCGGGCACTGCCCGAGGCGCCTCCCGATCCCCTGAACGCGCGGCGAGACCGGTCGCGGCCGCGATCTTGCCTGCGCGATGATGGCCGGGTGACCGAGCCTGCGGGGGAGTACCGGCTGTACCGGGAGCTGGCCGAGTGGTGGCCGCTGATCTCGCCGCCGGAGGAGTACGCGGCGGACGCGGCGGTGCTGGAACGGGTGTTCAGCAGCGGCCCGGCCGCCGTACGTACGGTGCTGGACCTGGGCAGCGGCGGCGGTCACGTGGCGATGTACCTCAGCGGACAGTTCGACCTGACCCTGGTCGACCGGTCGGAGCGGATGCTGGCCGTGTCCCGCGAGCTCAATCCCGGCTGCGAGCACATCCAGGCTGACATGCTCACCCTGCGGCTGGGCCGGTCCTTCGACGCCGTCCTGGTCCACGACGCGGTGGACTACGTCACGACCGAGCGCGAGCTGCTCAAGGTCGCGCAGACGGCCTTCGACCACTGCCGTCCTGGCGGCATCGCGGCGTTCGCCCCCGACCACACGGCGGATACGTTCCGGCCGGGCCGGGGCGGCGGCGGGGGCAGCGATGACGCCGGCCGCCAGGCCAGCTTCCGTGAGCGGACGGCGGATCCGGACCCGGCCGACGAGTGGATCGAGACCGAGTACGAGTTCACCCTGCGCGCGGCTGACCGCACCGTGCGGGTCGTACGGGAGACGCACCGCCTCGGCGCGTTCCGCAACTCCACCTGGATGCGGGTGCTGCGCGCCGCGGGCTTCGAGCCGGAGCCGGGCAACGTCGCCCGGTCCTATGCCGGTCCGGCCGCCGCCGGTCTGCGGAACCTATTCGTCGGCCATCGGCCAGCCGAGAATGTCGGCACCCGCGGCTAGCGTGGCAGGAAAGGGCAGCGGGCGGAGGGAGACTGGCAGTGGTTACCGCCGACGACGTCCGGGCGTGCGCCATGGCGTTGCCGCGTACCGAGGAGCACCTGATCCGCGACCAGGTGAAATTCCGGGTCGGGCGGATCGTCTACCTGGCCCTGAGCCCGGACGAGACGGTGCTCGGGTTCGGCTTCCCGCGCGAGGAGCGGGCCGTGCTGATCGCCAGCGAGCCGGACAAGTTCTTCCTGCCCCGGCCCAGTGACGAGCGCTACCACTGGGTGCGCGCCTGGATGTCCGAGCTGAGCCTGGCCGAGCTGCACGAGCTCATCCACGACGCGTGGCGGATGGTCGTGCCGAAGAAGGTCGCCGCCGCGCACTTCGACCAGGAGGCCAGGCCAGTCGGCTAGCCGGCGGCGGGCCTGCCGTTGGGTACCAGGCGGTCGAGCAACCGCTGTACCTCTTGCTCCAGTTCGGCCGCCGCCTCGCTGTCCCCGCCCAGGTACCGCATGAGCGCATGCTGGAACAGCCCGTCGTACACCGCGTACGCGGCCCGCCGCGACACGACGACTGGCGCCCCGGCCAGTTCGGAGTACCGGCTGACGATCCGCCAGACCATGCTCTCCAGGCTCTGGTCGATCTCCTCGACGTCCGCGCGAAACGTGTCGTCGAACAGGCTCTGGTTCCGCAGGTCGTACCAGAGCCGGTGCTTGGTGCCCTCCTCGCGGATGCTGGTCGCCATGGCTGCGCCGTAGCCGCGCTGCAGAGCCTCGGCGGAGTCCGAGTCGGCCACTATGCCGTCGTAGCGCCTGATGTACTCGGCCTTGTACTGCCGCACGCAGCAGGTGATGAGCTCGATCTTGTCGCTGAAGTAGTAGTGCAGGACTCCGTGGGAGAACTCCGAGTTCTGGGCGATGTCCCGGAGGCTGGTCCGGGCAAATCCCAGTTCCGCGAGCGTCTGCAGCGCGGCGGCGGCAAGCTGAGCCCTCCGCTCGGCGAACTTGTCAACTTGCCTGCGCGCTATCCGATCCCTGTTCCGCTGCTCGGTAATCTCTGTCATGGCCCTGGTCCCCGTAGCTCCCACACCTCGCCACTCTCCCCGTGAGACCGCGTCCTGATTCTAACCTGATCGTTATAATTTTGATCTTTACGAATGGCCAGATTTATCTATACAAACGTCATGATAAGTCTTGACAGGTGTCAAGGCTGTAGCGAGTGTAGGGACTAACCGGCTACGCGGGCAACAGGCGCAGGAGGAGGTGCCTGATGAGCGTGTCTGGCTTGGCAGTGCGCAGCGCGCCTGGAGCGGACCGGGCTCAGGCGCGCGGTGCCGGCCCTGACGAGCATCCGCTGACCGTGGCGTGGCCGATGTGCAGCAGGGCTATGGCGGTGCCGCAATGCGGCTGACCGACTATCTCGACAAGGGTGCCTCGCTGGGCCCGGGCGCGCCCTGCCTGACGATGAACGGGCGGACACGCAGCTACGCCGAGGTGCAGCGGCTGTCCCGGATAATCGGCAGCGCCCTGGCCCGGTCCGGAATCTTGCCAGGTGACAGGGTGGCGGTGCTGTCCGGCAACGACCCGATGGCGTTTGCGTGCGCGTTCGGCATCGCCAGGGCGGGCGCCGTCTGGTGTCCCGTCAATCCAGGGAACGAGGCGGCCGAGAATTCCCAGCTCATCCGCATGCTTGAATGCTCCTGCCTGATCTTTTCCGGCGCGTTCGGCTCGCTGGTCGCGCAGATCGCCAGCAGCGTGCCGGGGCTTCGGCTGCTGGTCTGCCTGGACGGCACCGGGTCAGCGGACGTGGTGCCTGACGCCATCGGGTTCCGGCAGTGGCTGGACGGGCCCGGCCAGGCGGACGACGTGCTCGGCGCGGGCGGAACGTCGGCCGACGAGGTGGTAATGATCGCCCCGACCGGCGGCACGACCGGTCGGCCGAAGGGCGCCATGCTGACCGCGTGCAACCTCGAGACGATGACGGCGCTCACGCTGATGAGCTATCCGTTCTCCGGCCGCCCGGTATACCTGGCTCTCGCATCGCTCAGCCATGCGGCCGGGGTGCTGTGCCTGCCGGTCATGGCGCTCGGCGGCGAGATCGTCATCATGCCAGAACCCGATCTGGCCGAGTTCCTGGCCCTGATCGGGCAGTACCAGGTAACGCACGCGTTCCTGCCGCCTGCGCTGATCTACCGGCTGCTTGACCGCCCGGATCTGGCTGGCGCCGACCTGTCGTCGCTGCAGTGCCTGTGGTACGGCGCGGGTCCGATGTCCTCGGCCCGGCTGGCCGAGGCGGTGCGGGCGATCGGTCCGGTCCTGGGCCAGCTGTTCGGCCAGGCCGAGGCGCCCCTGGTGATCTGCACGATGGCTCCGGCCGAGTACCTGATGGCCGACGGGAATCTGGCTCTTGAGCGCTTCTCCTCGGCCGGCCGGCCCACGCCGCTCACTACCGTGGCGATCATGAGCGGCGACGGCTCGGCGCTTCCCGTCGGGCGGCGGGGCGAGATCGTCGTTAGCGGGCCGCTGGTGATGGCCGGCTACTACGGCGATGAGAAGGCAACGGCGGAGGCGTCACGGGACGGCTGGCACCACACCGGCGACGTCGGCTACTTCGACGCCGACAACTACCTCTACATCGTGGACCGGACCAGGGATGTGATCATCACCGGCGGGTTCAGCGTCTATTCCGCCGAGGTAGAGCACGCACTGCTGGAGCACCCGGCCATCCACGACTGTGCCGTCGTCGGGCTGCCCGACCCGGAGTGCGGCGAGCGGGTGACGGCCGTGCTCCAGTTGCGCCGGGGCGCGGCCGTGAGCGCGGCCGACGTCCGTGCGTTCGCCGCCAGCCGGCTCGACGGCATTAAGGCCCCCGCGCAGGTGGAGTTCTGGGCCGACCTGCCCAGGTCCAGCCTCGGGAAGGTACTTAAGGCCGAGATCCGGGCCCGCCTGAGCGGCGGCGAATCGAGCTAGCCGGGCGGTCAGAAGCGCAGCGCGGCTACCGCGGACGGCCGCCGCCGCGGCGGTTCTGGTACAGGTGAAGCGCATACTGCGGCCAGTACTGGCCGGCCGCAGGGCCGCCGTTGCACTGCCCGTCGCTCGCGCCTGGATCCTTGATCCACAGATAGGCAGCGACGCCCGGCGGGCCGGGATCCAGCTTCGGCGCGATCCCGAGCGCGCGCCCCGGCGGGTTGCACCACTGCGGCGAATCCGGTCCTGTATAAGGGCCATTGCCGTTGCGGCTGGTATCGATCACGGCCTTCATGTTGTGACCCAGAGCCCGCTCGAGTCGCTGGCTCCAGGACACGACCAGTCCCGTCCACTGGAAATTCGATACGTTAGCGGAGAACCCGCTGCCATACAGGATGCCCGCGCGCTTGAGCGGCCGGGCGATCAGGCCGGGATTGGCGAACATGCCGGGGTTTCCCGCATCCAGGTACACGCTGGCGTGCGGCAGCGCACCGAGCTTGCGCATCGCGTATCTGAGCAGTTCGTAGCGCTGCGCGGCCTGCCCAGGACTGAGGCAGTGCCGGATGATGTCGGGCACGCCGTCGGGCTCGACGACGACGATGACGGTTCCCCGGCCGATCGCCGATGCGAGCTGGTTGACCCAGGTCATGTACCCCGCGGACGACATGTCATTTCCGCTGGACAGATGGCCGCAGGCGTCGCGATCCGGCAGGTCGTACGCGACGATGACCGGGATGGTGTGCTGCTCCGCCGCGGACCGCGTGACCCGGCGGATCTCGTTCATCTCGCCAGGCTGGTCGGCCGCCCAGATGCCGGACGCCGTGCTCGCGATCGCCCGCAGCTCCGCGCTGTCAGCGGCTCGCCCCTTGGCTTTCATCGCCGCGGCGGCCGCGAACAGCGGGTTGCCCGGGTAGACGTAGAGCCCCTCGGCTCGCGCCGGGGCCGCGGCCGCCGCCGACGATGGCGGCGTGCCGCAAGCCGCGACCGAGGGCACCAGTGCCAGCAGCGCCAGCACTGCTCCCATCCCCGTCACGCAACGTCGGTGCCGGCAGCCCCCTGGCCCGCGAAAGGCCGGCCGCCCCATCACGGCACTCGCACCCAGTAGCCCGTGGACGGCAGCCCGCGGGAGTTGATCGCAAACAGCATGTAGTAGCTCGGCGGCACGATGTTCGGGTTCGACGGAAGGGTAATCCACAGCTCTCCGCGGCTAGTGCGGGTGAAGTTGACCGCGATCGAGCGCTGGTTCACGTCGGTGACGTGCGTGGGGTTATCCGGGCGCATCAGCCGCAGGTACCGGATGCCGGCCGGGTCCGACACCGTGATCAGGTAGTTATGGCTCAGCCGCATGACCCTGGGCGCGGAGATGATCTTCGGCCGCGTTCCCTGGAAGAAGTACGGCGGGTAGTAGACGTCGACCTCCTGGTTGAAGGTCTGCGGCGCGGTGTCCTGCGCGTTGCCGTACAGGGGGTTGCCGCCAAGGGTCAGCACGCTGCCGTTGGGCAGCAGGATCCCGCCGGAGTGGTAGTCGCGCCCCGTGATGGAGTTGGCCATCGTCTGGAAGGTGTTGGTCGCGACGTCGTAGATGCGGGTATCCCTGTTGTCACTTCCGTGCATGCCGCGGTAGTACTTTGAGCCGCCGGTGACCAGCACCTCGTCGTCGGGCAGCAGCACCGCGATGGGATACCGCGTCGGCTGGGCCAGGTTCGGCCCGCGCACCCAGTGGGGGTTGGGCGCATCGGTATCGATCAGCGCCGTTCGGGCCGTCGAGGAGTTGGACTGCCCGACTCCGCCGCCGCCCATGACCATGAACGTCTGGTTCTGGGCGGGCGGCAGCAGCACCGAGGCGCTGGTCTCCAGATCCTGCGGGTCCGGGATGCCCGGCACCGGCTTGAACTTGTCGGTCTTGACGTTCCAGAATCCGGGAGTGCGCCAGGCCGCGGTGGCCGGACCGTACCCGGCGTTCGATCCGGTGAAGAACAGCTGGCCGTTCTCGGTCAGGAACGTGGCCGGATAGGTGGGAAACCCGCGGTATGGGCCGACCGTCCACTTGCCGGTCGTGGGGTTATACATCTCGCTGTTCATCGTGATCTGGCCGACCTGATTGAGTCCGGACATGGCCATGACCATGCCGTTGCCCATCTCGGCCAGCGTCGGGTACCAGCGGGCGTAGTTCATCGAGTTGACCTTGACGAACCGCTCCTCCTGCACGTTGTATATGTAGGCGTCGTTGGTGCCCTCGAAGTTCTGCTTCTGCAGCGTCATCGGCGTGCCGACGCCGTATAGCTGCTTGTTGGCCTCCTCGCCGACCAGGCCCTGGACCTTGTACTGCTCGATGTCCGGCACGAGCGAGCCCTTGCCCTTGGCGATCGCGTCGACCCAGATGTCCTGCTGGCCTTCGACCACTTTGGTGACCCCGTCGGCCGCCGTGCTCGCCTTGGCCCGCGGGACCGTCGTCGCGAACGCAGTGGCGAACCTGGCGCCGTCGGGGGCGGTGAAGATCGTGCCCTTCGGCAGCGTCCAGGCCTGTCTGGTGTCGGTGTTGACGATCGTCATCGCGCCGGCGGCATGTGTGGGCTTCAGATTCTCGTAACGGGCGGTCCCGCCGGCGATGAGAATATTGCCGTCGGGCAGCTCGATATGGCCGGCGCAGAAAAGGTCCCAGGGAGTATGAATGAGCTTCTCTGTCATCGTCACCGGGTTCAGCAGCAGGGTCTTGAACGTTCCGGCGTTGAAGAACGCCTGATTGTTACCAGAGCCGGCCATGATCAGCACATCGCCGTTATGGAGCAGCGTCGAGTGAATCCCGTTGACGCGGAACCTGGCCGGGATATTGAGCTTGACCCACAGCCCGTATTTCGCCTCGTAGGAAGGTCTGGTGATCTCGTAGTTGTGATACCAGCGCGCAACCGCTGCGCCGACCGTCGGGATGTTGGCAGCAAGCACGCCGAGTGCCATCACCACCGCTAAGAGAATATGCTGCGGACGGCGCGATCGAGGCTTCGCGGGCGCCTTGATGGTCTCGTCCGACGGGTCGAGCAGTACCGACTGGCTTTTCATGAACGAAATCTCCTACTAGCTAGCGACAGAAGTGAGGTTCGCTTCGGGCGATGATTCGGCCGGCTGCGTCATCTGCGCGGCCGGTTTCCCGTGCTCGCGCCGGGCCGCCAGGCTGCGATCCCAGAGCCATATCGCGACCGGGGCCAGGCAGACAGTCAGGATGATTGCCGTCCAGCCGATCATCATGGGATAGGGGCGGTGCCGGGTGATCGCGACCGCGAGCACAACGACGGGGACCAGTGCCCATAGGAGCGAGTAGCGGAAGGTCTGCAGCCGGTCGGTGGCAGCCGACGCTCCCTTCGCGGTCACGTTGAACGTGAGCCTGCGTCCGAGCAGGACCTTGACCAGGGCCCTGGCGTAGATCGGCGCGGTCAGCGCGGATACGACCATCCCCGATATGCCCGATGACCCCGCGGGTTCGTGCGGGCTGACGTTATGCCGCCGCATGAAGCGGTAGAGCAGAAACTGCATCGCCGCGACGTCCACGTAGTAGCTGAGCCACCAGACCTCGTTGGTCTGCAGGCTGGCTATGCCGAAGCCCAGGTAGCAGGCGCTGATCGTGATGCCCATCAGCCAGCCGAGCGCCACCGACGGGTAGTAGGTGAGCATCAGGAAGTAGTGGAGCATCGCGGCGGGCCTGAGCCTGAACATCGTCCGCCAGACCTGGTGGAGTAGGGCGTCGTAGGTTCCGGCCGACCAGCGGGTCTGCTGGCCGAAGAACTCGGT
>JASHOV010000691.1 GCA_030038495.1 Streptosporangiaceae bacterium | reverse complement strand
GCCCGGTCTGCCAGCCGCGGCCGCGCAACGGCCGGTGGTGACGGCGGTGACGGCACCGGATGGTGCTGACGGTGGTGGCCGGATGCTGACTGGCCAGCCGCCGGTGCGGCTCACCGCCTGGGTAGAGGGCCGCGTCCAGGGCGTCGGGTTCCGCTGGTGGACCCGCAGCCGGGCACTGGAGCTCGGTCTCAGCGGGGTGGCGGAGAACCTTGCCGACGGCCGGGTCAAGGTCGTCGCGGAGGGACCGCGCGATCGGTGCGAGGATCTGCTCGCGCTGCTGGAGGGCGGCCAGACGCCCGGCCGGGTGCGCCGGGTCGCGACCCGGTGGGCCCCCGCCCTCGGCGGTCTGTCCGGCTTCGTCGAGCGCTAAGGGCCCCGCCGGAGGGGCATCGTTGGACCCCTGCTGCCCCTAGATGGGCAACGTAGGAGCTTTGCTGCCCTTCGGAGACCTCGATCTGGGGCCCCTCCGGAGTAACGACCCGGAGTAGGGTTCCTGTCTGGCCACGGAGGGTAACGGAGCTGCCACTCTGGGCATAAGACCAGGCGTTGAGGTCCAGGCCAGCCGGGCGCTCGGGGTTACCCGGACGGGCTGGACGGACGTCCGGCTTTAGGGGGGTAACATCGCGTTGGTCCAGACGCCTGAACGGCCCTTGTTTCAAGCCTGTGACCTGCACGATCGCCAAACTTGACCGAATACCCTTGACGGTGGGACCATAGAGGTGTTACCAGCGCGAAGGCCAATCCGGCACCTGCGCGCACGCCCACTCTGGTCACTCAGTGTGGAGGACCCTACACAATGGCAAAGGCTCTATACGGCCACGTCGGCGGGCCGGATCCCCGCTTGGTCTCAGAGATGCGCCGCCTGCAGCAGCGAGTACGTGACCTTGAGGCCGAGCTTGCGCGCCTCCAGGACGAGAACGATGTACTCATCGCAACGGTCGGCCAGGACCTGCTGATCCCAGTCCGCGAGCCTGCGCTCACCTGACGAGCGTAAGCGGCCAGCGACCGTGAGGGACGCTTTATGCGTCCCTCTTCGGCGTTCTAACGCAGATTCGGCGCGATGAACTCCAGCGCCGCGGGCATGTTGCGCGCCCAGAACGCGTCGTCGTGACAGCCGCCCAAGATCCCGCCGGGAACGGTGCGTCCGGTAATCGCGGCCAGGCGTCCGCGCAGCACCTGCGTCTCGGGCGCGAACGGATCGTCATCGCCGCACGCGATCCAGGCCGGAACGCGGCGCAGGGCGGCCAGGCCCGCGAGGACGCTGTTGCGGGCGAAGTCGGCTGCGCTGTCGAAGGACGACTCGTTCGCGGCCCGCGCATCCGCGTACGACGCGAAGATCGCCGGCGACAGCGCGGCGACGGCGGCGACAGCCGGGGTTAGGTCCGCCGAGGCCGTCAGGACCGGGCCGACTCCTGCGGTCCGGTGCTGGCTGGTCTGGGCGAGCGCGAACCGCTCGGCCAGCAACAGCGCGCCGTAACCGCCCATCGACTCGCCCGTCAGGCCGATCCGGCCGGCCTGCAGCCCGTACGCCCTGGCGCGCGGGAAAACCTCATGCTGGATCATGCCGATCGGATCGTCCCCGTCGGCCCGCTTGTGCCAGTAGGTGTCGCCGCCGTCGACGCAGACCACGGCGAGGCCGCGGACGCCGGCCGCCATCATCGCGGGCGCCATCTGGTCGGCCATGCCCGCCGCGTCACCGCCCGCGCCGTGCAGCGCCAGCACGAGGCCGAGCCCGGCGGGAGATTCACCCGCGGGGACCAGCGTTATCATCTGCACCCAACGGTGCCGGTAGGCCGAGAAGAACGACACGGTATGCCGCGACGGCGGCGGGCCGGACGGGGCAGGCGGCGCCGATCCGCAGGCGCCGTCGAGCTGGGCCAGCTCATACTTGCCGGGCAGCGTGCCGTCCTGAACCAGCTCGTAGCCGATGCCGCCGCCCGCCAGCACCACTCCCAGGCCCAGGCCGCCCAGCAGCACCGCCCGCCGTGACAGGCTCGGCACGTTCGATCCTCCCCGCACGTTAGCTGCGATGGATGTTATGCCAGGAGCCGGGTAGCTCTGGCCGTGATTAGGTCCGTGCCGCCGCGGCGTGCCAGACTGGTTGCTCGCGGTGGCCCGGCTCGGCACACAGTTCCGGTTAGCGAATGCATGACTCCGGTAAGCGCTTGAATGCGCATCGTCACCGCCGCGTCGCGGTAGGGTGCGGGGAAAACGGACGGCCTGCTGCCACCGCCCGGCGCAGTAGTGACGGCCACTGGTCGGCCGTACACATGTTGGGGAGGGATTTCGGCGGGTGTACCTGAAGACCCTGACCCTGCGTGGCTTCAAGTCGTTCGCCTCCGCCACGACGCTGAAATTCGAGCCCGGCATTACCTGCATCGTCGGGCCGAACGGCTCGGGCAAATCGAACGTCGTCGACGCATTCTCCTGGGTCATGGGGGAGCAGGGCGTCAAGCCGCTGCGCGGCGGCAAGATGGAGGACGTCGTCTTCGCGGGCACGGCCGGGCGCCCGGCTCTTGGCCGGGCCGAAGTGACACTGACCATCGACAACGGTGACGGCGCACTGCCGATCGACTATTCCGAGGTCACGATCTCACGGCTGCTGTTCAGGTCGGGGCAGAGCGAGTACGCCATCAACGGCGACCAGTGCCGCCTGCTCGACATCTCCGATCTCCTGTCCGACACCGGTCTCGGCCGGGAGATGCACGTCATCGTCGGCCAGGGCCAGATTGACGAGGTGCTGAACGCGGGCCCGGATACCCGGCGGGCACTGATCGAGGAAGCCGCCGGCGTGCTCAAGCACCGGCGCCGCAAGGAAAAGGCGATCCGCAAGCTCGACGCGATGCAGGTCAATCTCACCCGGCTGGTCGACCTGACCGGTGAGCTGGGCCGCCGGCTGAAGCCGCTTGGCCGGCAGGCCGAGATCGCCCGCAAGGCCGTCGTCATCCAGGCCGATCTGCGGGACGCGAAGCTGCGTCTGCTCGCCGACGACTACTCGACGCTGGCAGCGGAGCTGGCCAGGGATGAGACGGACGAGGCCGCGACCGCGCAGGCGCGCGCGGAGCTGGAAGTGGCGCTGGCACGGGCGCGCCAGCAGGAGGCGGCCCTGGAGCAGGCGGAACTCCAGCACGCCCCGCGCCTGGCCGCCGCCCAGCAGGCGTTCTTCGCCCTGGCCGGACTGGCTGAGCGGCTTCGCGGCGTGCAGGGACTGGCGGCCGAGCGGCACCGGCACCTGTCCGCGCCCGAGCCGCAGCGGGCCGGGCGTGACCCGGACGAGCTTGACCAGGAAGCCGGCGAGCTGCGGGCCCAGGAACGCGAGTTGTCCGAGCGGCTCGCCGCGGCCCGCCAGCAGCTGACTACCGCGGTGTCCAGCCGGACCAGGGCCGAGGCCGCGCTGGCGGAGAACGAGCGCAGGCTGGCCGCGGATGCCAAGGCCGCGACCCAGCGGGCGGAGCAGCTGGCAAGACTACGCAGCCAGGTGGAGTCCGCCACCAGCCGCGTGAACGCGGCGCAGGAGGAAGCCGGCCGGCTCGCCGAGGCACTCGGCCAGGCCAGGGCCAGGGCCGAGCAGGCCCAGGTCGAGTACGCGGCCCTCCAGGACCTCGTCTCCGGCCGGGAGGAAGGCCGGGCGGACCTGGCGGCCGTGCACGAGCGGGCGGCCGCCGCGGTGTCGGCCGCCACCGCCACCGTCGCCGAGCTGCGCAAGACCGAGCACGCGGCAAGCGCGGAACGGGCGGCGCTGCGGGCCAGATCCGAGACCCTCGCCGAAGCCGTCAGCAAGGGTGCGGATGCGTCCGGAATCGTGCTGGCCGGCGATGGCAGGTTCGCCGGGGTGCTCGGCCCGCTGGCCGAGCTCATCACCGTGCAGGACGGTGCGAGCGAGGCGATCGCCGCGGCGCTGGGCGCCGCATCCGGCGCTATTGCGGTCGCGGACCTCGATGCCGCGGCGGCGATCCTTACCGCGCTGAAGGACCAGGCCGCCGGCCGGGCCGCGCTCGTCATCGGCTCGCCGGCTGCCAGCGTTCCCGCCACCCGTGTTCCTGCCGCCCGTGCTTCGGCCAGCAGCGCCGCGGCCGGACGGGGCGGGGTCGGGGCCGGTGTGACCGTTCCCCGCGCAATTGACCTGGTAACCGCGCCGGCCGAGCTCGCGGGTGCGCTCGAGGCGCTGCTCGGTGACGTCCTGGTCTGCGACGACCTCGGCGCCGGCCTCGTCGTCCTGCGGGCCGACCCCTCGCGACGCGTGGTCACCAGGGACGGCGACGTGCTCGGGACGCACTGGGCGCAGGGCGGCTCGGCGAGTGAGCAGAGCCTGCTCAGCCTGCAGGCCGCGGCGGGCGAGGCGGCTAGCCGCCTCGGCGAGGCCGAGAGCCGGTGCCTGCGAGCCGAGCGCCAGCTGGCAGCGGCGGTTGAGGACGAGGAGCAGGCCCGGCAGGCACTGGCCGAGGCGTTCGCCAGCCTGCACGAGGCCGACGCGGCCGCGGCCGAGACATCCGGCAAGCTCGGCTCGCTGGCCGGGCGGGCGCGCGCGGCGCGGGACGAAACCGGCCGGCTGGCCGCGGCGATCGAGAAGGCCGAGCGGTCCCGGCAGCAGAGCCTCATCCAGGTGGCCGAGGCCCGGGCCCGGCTAGCGGAGTACGAGACGGCCCATCCCGAGGCCGCCGATATCGGGGCAGCACAGCCGGGCGCGAGCGGCGGTGATTCGGACGAGGGCGACGGGCGGGCGGACGAGGCCGAGCCGGCCGGCCGGCAGGAACTCGCCGACGCTGCGGTCGCGGCCCGCGGCGCGGAGATGGAGGCACGGCTTGAGGTTCGCACGGTCGAGGAACGACTGCGCGCGA
>JASHOV010000690.1 GCA_030038495.1 Streptosporangiaceae bacterium | reverse complement strand
ACCGCCCTGCGTACGGCGGCAACGGACGCCGGAAGGGCGTCCGCCCGCGCGGCGACCGCCCGCGCGGCCGCGGACGCCCTTCGCCAGCACCGCCGCCGTCCTCGCGGCATCTCGCGTTGGCGCCGGCTCGAGGCCTGGCACTGGGCGCTCCGGCAGCGCGGGAAGCCCTACATCTGGGGCGGCGTCGGGCCGCGTGGTTTCGACTGCTCGGGCCTGGTCTGGGCGGCCTACCGTGCGGTGGGCATCCAGCTGCCCAGGACCACCTACGAGATGCTCGACAGCCACGATCTGATCAGGATCAGCAAGCGCCAGGCGCGCCGGGGTGACCTGGCCTTCTTCGGCCGCGAGCACGTCGAGCTCTACCGATACGGCAACTGGACCTTCGGCGCCGAGCACACAGGCACGCGGATCGGGTTCCACCGGATGAACCGGTTCTGGCATCCGACGATGTACTTCCAGGTGCGGTAGCGCGGTAGCCGGCCCTGTCGCGCCTGGCCCGTGCTCCGGGGAAGATCAGAGCCGGCGAGTCATCTCCACCTCGAACTGGCCGGGCTCGTCCGGCCTGACCAGCTGGCGGGCACCGGTCGGCTCAAACCCGAGACGGGTGTAGAACGCCCGTGCGCGCGGGTTGGCCTCCGTGACCCACAGGCCGATCCAGTCGCCCCCCGCCTCTCGGGCGTGCTCGCACACGGCGCCGACGAGACGGCCGGCCACGCCGGTGCCGCGCCACCGGGAGCTGACCCACATGCCGACCAGCTCCCAGCCCGGCTCCTCCGGGTCCAGCCTGGAAGTCGCCAGGCCCACGATGACCCGGTCTGACCAGGCCGCGAAGACCGCGCCCGAATGCGTGCGGGCACGCCACACGTCCTCGCCAAAATCCCGCTCTCGCGCGAGCGTGGAGCCGAAGGCGTACGGCGCGTCCGCCAGCGCGGCCAGCCGCGCCGTCCGCAGCGCGGCCCAGTCGCCCTCCCCCAGCCGCCGTACTTGCGGCTCGCCTGCCGGCTTGAATTGACGGGGCACCTCTTGGCTCTTCATGATCCAAGCCTCTCGGCCCGCCTCGGGCACGGGCAACTCATTTACCCGGCATCCACAGTGTCATCGGCCACAGCGTCATCGGCCACAGTGTCCTCGACCACAGTGTCCTCGACCGGCGAGTATGCGACCACGCCGCGGCGCAGGAGGTCCATCGCCGCGCGCGCGGTCTTGCCCAGCTCCCCGCCGGCGTCGGCAACCGCAAGCTGGCCGAGCAGGTCAATGAGCTGTTTCATGGCGCGGACAAAATCGCCTGCGGTCAGGTCCGCCCCGACCAGCTGCTCCAGCGGGGCGCCGCCGGCCCAGGCATGCACGGCCCAGGCGAAACCCAGGTCAGGCTCGCGCAGGAACGACAGGTGCTGCCCATCCTCCGCCGCCGACAGCTCGCCCCAGATGCTCACCGTCTCTGCGAGCACCTCCCGCGCCCGGCCGTGCGGCAGCCGGGGCGCGGTGGCCTCATCGCGCCGCGCCTCGAACGTCAGCGCGGACACGCAGGCGGCCACCTCGGCCGCGCTCAGCCCGGTCCAGGTCCCGCGCCGCAGGCACTCGGCGGCCAGCAGGTCAAGCTCGGTGTAGAGGGCAGCCAGCCGACGGCCGTCCGCGGTGACCGAGTCGCCGTCCATGTAGCCAAGCTGCTCGAGCACCGTGCACACCCGCCCGAACGTGCGCGCGAGCACGTTCGACCGGCCCGACACCTTCTGCTCCACGCTGGCGGCCTCCCGGTCCAGGCGGGCCCGCCGCTCCCGGTCGCGCAGGTGCAGCTGGATATCCGGGCAGGAGTGGCACGGGTGCTCGCGCAGGCGCCGACGCAGGGCCGCGATCTCCGTGGCGCCGTTCTCATGCAGCGCGCTGCCGCGGCGACGGCGCTGCAGGTCGAGTCCGGCGACCTTGTTCCGGACCGTCGAGGCCAGGTCACGGCGGGCGGCGGGCGACCGCGGGCTGAACGAGGACGGGATCTTGATCCGCTCGATCGGGCTGACAGGAACGGGGAAATCGGCCACCGACAGCCGCTTCACCTGATGCTTCGATGTCAGTACGAGCGGCTGGGGCCGCCCGTCACCGGAACCACCGCGCTGCAGGACGACCGCGACGCCGGCCTGCCGGCCAGCCGGCACGTCGATGATGTCTCCGGGCCGCAGCTTTTCCAGGGCGGTGATCGCCTCCGCCAGCCGGACCGCCGAGCGCTGCCGCGCCTCGTCGCGCTCCCGCTGGCCAAGCTCGCGCCTGATCGCGTCGTAGGCCGCCACGTCCCCCCGGTCACAGCTGACGGCTATCTCCTCGGCCTGCCGGCGTACCTTCGCCGCGTGCCGGGCCAGGCCCACCACGCCCCGGTCGGCCTGGAACTGGGCGAACGACGACTCCAGCAGCTTCGCGGCCCGCGCCCGGCCCACCTGGCCAACGAGATTGACCGCCATGTTGTAGGTCGGCCGGAAGCTGGAGTTCAGCGGGTAGGTCCTGGTGCCGGCCAGGCCGGCGACGGCGACCGGGTTCATGTCCGGCTGCCACAGCACGACCGCATGACCTTCGACGTCAATCCCCCGCCGTCCGGCCCGCCCGGTGAGCTGGGTGTACTCCCCCGCGGTCAGGTCGGCGTGATGCTCGCCGTTCCACTTGTCCAGCTTCTCGATCACAACGGTCCTGGCCGGCATGTTGATGCCGAGCGCAAGCGTCTCGGTGGCGAACACCGCGCGGATCAGGCCGGCCGTGAATAGCTCCTCGACCACTTCCTTGAATGTGGGCAGCAGGCCGGCATGATGAGCGGCGATCCCGCGCCGCAGCGCGGTCAGCCAGTCGGCGTAGCCGAGCACCAGCCGGTCGTCGTCGGTCAGCCACCCCGTCCTGGCCCGTGCCAGTTCCTCGATCTCGTCCGCCTCGTCCGGCGTGGTGAGCCGCAGGCCCGCTACCAGGCACTGCTGCACGGCCGCGTCGCAGCCCGCCCGGCTGAAGATAAACGTGATCGCGGGCAGCAGCCCCTCGGCATCCAGCCGCTCGATCACATCCGGGCGGCGCGGGAGCCGGAACGGCGGCTGCCGCCCTCCGCCGCCTCCCCGACCGACCCCACTCCGTACGGGGCTGGACCGGCCGGCCCTGCCATCGCGGCCAGCACCACCGCGGCCCGGCCGCCCGTTGCCCGCGTCACGCTGCGCGATCCGACGCAGTTCCGGGTTGACGGCCCCGTTCCGCGCGAAGAGGTCGTAGAGCTGCCGGCCGGCCAGCATGTGCTGCCACAGCGGCACCGGCCGGTGCTCGTCCACGATTACTGTCGTACCGCCGCGCACCTGACGCAGCCAGTCGCCGAACTCCTCGGCGTTGCTGACAGTCGCCGACAGCGCCACGACCTGCACCGACTCCGGCAGCTGGATGATGACCTCTTCCCAGACCGCGCCGCGCAGCCGGTCCGCCAGATAGTGCACCTCATCCAGCACCACATAGGCGAGCCCGTCCAGCGTGAGCGAGCCGGCGTAGAGCATGTTCCGCAGCACCTCGGTGGTCATCACGACCACAGGCGCCTCGCCGTTGATGCTGTTGTCGCCGGTCAGCAGGCCGACTGTGGCAGCCGAATAGCGGCTGACGAGGTCGTTGTACTTCTGGTTGGACAGCGCCTTGATCGGCGTGGTGTAGAAGCACTTACGGCCCTGCTCCAGCGCGAGGTGCACGGCGAACTCGCCCACCACGGTCTTCCCCGACCCGGTTGGCGCCGCTACCAGCACGCCGTGCCCGGAGTCCAGCGCCCGGCACGCCTCCAGCTGGAACTCGTCGAACTCGAACCCGTACAGCTGCTGGAACGCGCCCAGCCGGGGCCCGTCGGCCTCGCGGCGCTGCCGGGAGGCCGAATACCGGTCCGCTGGGCTCTCCGGCGCACTCATGGAGCCAACATTAGGCGGGCGCAGTTACTCCCAGCTCACAGCACGCCAGCCAGTAGTGCGTGAGCTCGGTGTAACTCAGGTTTCCCGCCCACGGGGCAAGGTCACCAGCAAGCTGATGCCGCGTCGGAAAGTTCTTCAGCACCTCGTACTGGCGCCCGTCGTGCAGCCGCCGCAGCTGGTAGGTGTCCCCGTCCGGCCCGGTCCTGGCGATCGGGTGGACGCTGCCCTCCACGTACATGTTGTCCATGATCAGCATCGGGGTGCCTGAAGCCACTCTCGCGCGGACCCCGGCCAGGAACCTTGGCACGTCGGAGCGCGGGATATGCGACCACCAGAACCCGCAGAACACCAGGTCGAACTCTCCCCGCACCGCGTCAAGCCGGAACGCGTCCGCGACCAGGAACCGCGGCGAGGCGCCTGCATAATCCTTGCTCGCGGCCACCTCGAGCGTCTGGGGGTTGAGGTCGGTCGCGGTTACGCTGGCGGCGGCGGGCGCCATCACCTGGGTCCAGTAGCCGGTGCCGGCCGCGATTTCCAGCACGTTCCTGCCCGCCACGAGCGGCGGCAGCGTCCGCTTGAGCTCGGCCAGATCGGCCTGGCGCTCCGGGCGGGTGTAGATCTCGTCGTATTCGGTCGCCCGCTGCTGGTAGTACTCGGCGAGCGTCCCGGACGCCGGGTTGGTCATGAAAAATGCCTCCTCATGTCGCGGGGAGGTCACCTGAAACCCTGAAATACCAGCTTACTACATCGTATTTCGGTTGCACCTCCGGTTTCTTGTCCGATCAGCTAGACCGGCTCGCGGCCTAAGGCGGCTGCCCGGCAGAGATAGGTACTACACCCGATTCGCCGACCCCCGCCTTAGCGCGAGTCTGTTCACTGCGGGTCACTGGGATCCGCAGCCAAAGGAGGATCGCATGTACGAGACGTACGCGACGCTGATGCGGGCGGCAGACGCCGGTTACCTGACCGGCAGCCGTCGCAGCACGGCGCCGAGCGCACACCGGAGCGAGCGCAGGAGCGGAAGCTGGCGCGGGCTTGGATACCGGCGG
>JASHOV010000689.1 GCA_030038495.1 Streptosporangiaceae bacterium | reverse complement strand
ACCAGGGACTCGCTGCGCGAGCTGGCGACGCCCGGCCTGCTGGCCGTGCTGATGCCGATCACCGTCGGCTTCGGCTTCGGCTACGGTCCGCTGGGCTCCTTCCTGGCCGGCGCGATCGCGGCCGGGGCGCTGATGGCCGTGTTCCTGGCCAACTCCGGCGGGGCCTGGGACAACGCCAAGAAGCTGGTCGAGGACGGGAACTTCGGCGGGAAGGGCTCGGAGGCGCACGCCGCCACCGTCATCGGCGACACCGTGGGCGACCCGTTCAAGGACACCGCCGGCCCGGCCATCAACCCGCTGATCAAGGTCATGAACCTGGTCTCGCTGCTGATCGCGCAGAGCATCGTTACCGCGCACCTCGGGCTGCGGGCCGGCGTTGCCATCGCCGGGTTCGTCATCCTGGTCGGGGCCATCGTGATCTCCAAGCGCCGGTCGACCAGCATCGCGGCCGGCGGCTCGGAGGCGAAGGCAGCCGCCAGCTCCGCCACGGCGTAGCGGCAGGCATCACGACACCGTCAGGCGGGCGGGTCCGGTCGGCATGACCGGGCCCGCCCGCCTTTTGCTGCGGGGCCGCCACCGCGCGCCGTGCTGCGCTCAGCGCGGATCTGGCCGACCATAGCCTCATGAAGGGAACGGCGCGCCTCATCGTCATGCGGCACGGGAAGGCCGGCGAGTTGCCGGGCGGACCGGACTTCGAGCGCGCCCTCAGGCATCGGGGGCGCACCGACAGCGCGGCGGCAGGTAAGTGGCTGCGCGAGCGGGGTTACCAGCCGGACGCGGTGCTCTGCTCGGCCGCTCGGCGCGCCAGGCAGACCTGGCAGTACGTGTCCGAGGTCCTGGGCGGTGAGCCCGCCGTCGCCACCCAGGAGCGCCTGTACCACGCGGACGCCTGGCAGCTGCTCGAGATCATCAGGGCGACGGCGGACGGCGTGACCACGCTGATGTACGTCGGCCACAACCCCGCCGCGGTCGAGCTGCTAGCCGAGCTGACCGGCAGCGAACCGCACTTCCCTACCGCCGCCATCGGGGTCGTCGCCACCACGGGCGCCGCCGCCACGGGGCGCTGGGCCGAGCTTGCCGTCGGCGAGAACGAACTAGAGGCGACCTGGACGCCGTCGGGCGGCGCCGAGGGCAAGCCGAGTATCTGACGACGCTGCGGCCTATGCGTGCCCGGAAACCGGGATAAGCGCCGCACTCCTGTCACCTCAGGTCGGCGAGCGCCCCGTCCTCGGCGTCGGCCGCCTCGACGTCGTCCCTGGAGATGCCGAGCAGGTGCAGGATCACGTCGAGCTGCGGGACGCTCACCGAGGCGTCGGCCGCGCTGCGGACCGTCGGCTTGGCGTTGAACGCGACGCCGAGGCCCGCAGCGGAGATCATGTCCAGGTCGTTCGCGCCGTCACCTACCGCGACCGTCTGGCTGAGGGGAACGCCCGCCTGCGCGGCGAACTCGCGCAGCGCGTGCTCCTTGCCCGCGCGGTCGACGATCGGCCCGACCATCGCGCCTGTGAGCTTCCCGTCGGCGATCTCCAGCGTGTTGGCTCTGGCATAGTCGAGGCCGAGTTGCTCGGTCAGCTTGTCGGTGAACTGGGTAAACCCTCCGCTCACCACGCCGCAGCGGTAACCCAGGCGCTTGAGCGTCCTGATGAGGGTCCTGGCGCCGGGCGTGAGCCGCAGCCGAGGCAGGATGTCGTCGATCACGGCCGCGTCCAGCCCGGCCAGCAGGGCCACCCGGCGGCGCAGCGCCTCGGCGAAGTCAAGCTCGCCCTGCATCGCCGCGGCCGTCAGGCCGGCGACCTCGTCCGCGCAGCCTGCCTCCGCCGCCAGCAGCTCGATCACCTCGTCCTGCAGCAGGGTGGAATCCACGTCCATGACGACCAGGCGCATCGCGTGCCGGTGCAGCCCGCCGCGCTGCACGGCGATGTCGACGCCCAGGGCGACCGACTCCTGGGCCAGGGCGGTCCGCAGCCCGGCCGGATCGGCGCCGGAGACGTCGAATTCGATGCACGTCACGGGCCGGTCCGCCAGCCGGCCGATCCTGTCGATGTTCGCCCCGTTGGCCGCGATCCGCCCGGCGATCGCGGCGATCGCCGACGGGAACAGCGGCCGGCCGAGCACGGTCACATGCAGCCGGCCCCGCCCACGGGGCGCGGGCTCGCCAGAGCCGAGGGTGATCTCCGCCTCCATGCCCATATCCGCGGCGAGCCTGGTGACTTCCCGATGGATGGCCGTGAGATCAGGACTGCCGCCGGCGGCGAGGAGTACGCCGAGCACGAGGCGGCCCCTGATCACCACCTGCTCGACGTCCAGCACGCTCATGTCGTGCGCCGCCAGAGTGGTGAACAGCCTGGAGGTGACCCCCGGCCGGTCCCGGCCAGTGAGGGTCACCAGCAGCGTGATCTGCGGACCCGACATAGCGCTGCCAACGCTATCGATCTGCTCTCGAACTGCCCGGGGAGGGGTCCCCAGCTGGGGAGGGTTCCCCTTTCCCCGCGTGCCCCGCGTCCGGCAGCATCGTCTGCGCACGCCATACCGCCGCGCCAAACACGGGCGTGACTGTCGTAATGCGAGGTTGATGACGATGAGATTGGCAACGGTTTTGCGCGGGCGCCGCGCCATCGCGGTAGCCGCGACGGTGGTTGCGGCCACCGCGGTGGTCGGGCTCGGTGTGCCGGCGATGGCGTCCGCGGCGCCGGCGCGGGTGCTGGGCGCGGGCCAGACCGGAACCCGAGCCGCGGTGCCGTGGAGCAGGGTCGGGCCGGGCTGGGCCCTGGCGATGTTCTCGACCAGGCAGGGCGGCGAGGGCATCAAGCCGAAGGCCGGCAAGGCCACGCTGTACCTGGTCGACCCGCGGGGCGGGAAGTACTCCCTGTACACCTGGCGGGCCGGCAGCGCCGGGGCGCAGTGGCAGCTGGTGGCCTGGTCGGGCGACGCCAGGCGGGCGCTGCTCACCTCCGGCGGGTTCGGCACCAGGGAGCAGGTGCACCAGCTGCAGCTGAGGACCGGCCGGATTACCAGCTTCACGCTGCCCGCCAATGTGAACGCCGTCGGCTACACCAGGCCGGACGGTCTCAACATCCTGGTGGGGAAGGGGCAGTCCTACAGCACGGGCACGCTGCAGCGCTACAGCCTCTCCGGCCACCTGCAGGCGACGCTGGCCAAGGTCTACAGCGTCAGCCAGGTTGCCTACCAGCCCGGCGGGGCAACGCTGGCAGGCAGCGAGTCCAACGGTCTCGCGCTGATCAGCAACGGTGGCGGCGTGATCAGGAAACTGCCGGTGCCGGGGGTCAAGTACGGCTGTGACCCGGTCCGCTGGTGGACCGCGAGCACGATCCTGGCCTCGTGCATAGTGACCAGCGCGCCGGGTCCGCAGCTGTGGCTGGTGCCCGCGAGCGGCGCTAGGCCCTCCGCGCTGACGCCGGCCCGCACTCACCCCACCTTTGACGCCGGCGATTTCAACGCCTTCCAGCTGTCGAGCGGCCTGTACCTCAACGGATACGGTGCCTGCGGCACGCTGGTGATCGGCAGGCAGCCTGCCCGCGGGCCCGAGCAGATGGTCAGCGTGCCGGGCTCGGAGAGCAGCCGCATCGTCACCGCGACCGGGTCGAGCCTGATGGTCGAGCGGATCAACGGCTGTAACCCCGGCGTGTCCCTGGTCTGGTTCAACCCGGCAACGCGGGCCATGAAAGTCGCGATCGCGACCCGCGGCAACGAGTTCGGCGTCGTGGGGATCGAGCCCTACTTCGTGACCGGCAAGTACTGACCCGAAGCGGGCGCGGCCGAGCCGGGGCCGGCCGCGCCCGTCAGGGCAGCAGCAGATGCACGTCGCCGAACTCGTGCCAGCGGCATCCGCGGTCGGCGGCCTCGGCGTAACAGCGGTCGAGCAGGTCCTCGCCGGCGAGGGCGCCCAGCATCCACAGGTGGGTTGACCGGGGCTCGTGCAGCCCGGTCAGCAGCCCGTCTACGACCCGCAGGCCCGTTTCCCTCGTGACCACGTGACTGGTCCACCCGGAGACCGGCCCGTTGCCTGCGGCGGTCTCTAGTGCCCGCACGACCGTGGTGCCGACCGCGACCCGGACGCGCTGGTTCGCGCCATCAGGTCCGTGCATGACGGCCATACGCTGCTGGCGGCGGAGGTGGCCGACCTCGCGGCGCCCCGTTCCGGTCCCCGCGGGATGGGGAGCCTCACGGCGCGGGAACGGGAGGTGCTGGCGCTGCTCGCCGACGGGCGGTCCAACCGGGAGATCGCCAGGGCCCTGGCAGTGACGGAGAAGACGGTCAAGACCCATGTCAGCTCGGTGCTGGCCAAGCTGGGCGTGGCCGACCGCACCCAGGCGGCCGTGCTTGCCGTCCGGCAGGGCCGCGGATGACCGGCGTTATGCCGTAAGTTCGGGGGTGGGACAGGCGGGTGCGAAGGGAGCCGGATGGCGGCGGAGGTACTCCGGCTGCGCGGGGTCGGGGTCCGTTACGACAAGTCAATGCTCTTGCGTGACGTCGACTGGACAGCGCGCAGCGACGAGAGCTGGGTCGTAATCGGCCCGAACGGTGCGGGCAAGACAACCCTGCTGCAGGTGGCGGCGACGCTGGTCACGCCGACGCACGGCACGGCGGAGATCCTGGGCGAACGGCTTGACGAGGCCGACATCGCCGATCTGCGCACCCGCATCGGGATGTCCAGCTCGGCGATCGCCGATCACGTGCCGCAGGCCGAGAAGGTCATCGACCTGGTGCTGACCGCGTCGTACGGGATACTCGGCCGGGACGCGGAGGACTACGATTCCGCGGACGTGACCAGGGCTGTGGAACTGCTGGACGCGCTCGGCTGCGCGCACCTCATCCGGCGGCGGTTCGCGACGCTCTCGGAGGGCGAGCGCAAGCGGGTGCAGATTGCCAGGTCGCTGATGGCCGACCCGGAATTGCTGCTGCTTGACGAGCCGGCCGCGGGGCTGGACCTGGGCGGTCGCGAGGATCTGCTGCGCCGGATCGCAGCGCTGCTGCGCGATCCGCGTTCGCCCATGATGGTCCTGGTTACCCATCACGTCGAGGAGGTGCCCGAGGGCTTCACGCACGCCCTGCTGATGCGCAAGGGGACCGTGCTGGCGGCCGGCCCGGTCGGCGAGGTATTCAACCAGCGGAACCTGTCCCGCTGCTTCGGTGTGCCATTGATGGTCGAGCGCCGGGCGTCGCGCTGGACCGCGACCGCGCTTCAGCTGCCCTGAGGGGGAACGGCGGCTCGTCCTTCCTGACTCGGCGATCCGGCTGTGGTCACGCGCAGTCCGCGGCCCGGTCACCCCCGGCGCTCGTTTACGATCAAGGTCATGTTGCGAGGATCTTGTGGGCCCGGCTGAGGCCGCCGGAATCCTCGGTGCTGGCGTGGCCGCGGGCGCCATTAACGCCGTGGTGGGCTCGGGGTCGCTGATCACGTTCCCGACGCTGCTCGCGTTCGGCTTCCCGCCGGTAACGGCGAATGTGTCAAACAATGTCGGCCTGGTGTCTGGCAACATCAGCGGTGCCTACGGGTACCGCCGCGAGATCGCGGGCCAGCGCGGGCGGCTGATCCGGCTCGGCGTGTTCTCGGTCGTCGGATCGCTCGCGGGTGCCGCGGCCCTGCTCTCGCTGCCCTCCAGCTCGTTCAAGCTGATCGTCCCTGTGCTGATCCTGATCGCCTGCGTGCTGGTTCTCGTGCAGCCCTGGCTGAGCAAGCGGATCGCCGCGCGCCGGGAGCGCCGGGTCGGCCAGGGCGACGGCAATGGCGGGGAGGGCAAGGAGCGGACGAACCCGGCCCTCGCGGCCGGGGTCGCCGGGGCGGCGGTCTACGGCGGCTACTTCGGCGCCGCCCAGGGCGTGCTGGTGATCGGGCTGCTGGGCACGTTCCTCGAGGAACCGCTGCAGCGCGTGAACGGCGCCAAGAACGTCCTGGTCGCGATCGTGAACGGGACCGCCGCGGTCGTGTACATCATCTTCGCTCACGTCGCCTGGCTGGCGGTCCTGCTGATCGCCGTCGGCTCGACCGTCGGCGGCCTGATCGGCGCACGCTACGGCCGGCGGCTGCCGCCGCTGGCGCTGCGCTGGTTCGTGGTCGTGATCGGCGTGATCTCCGCGGTGAAGCTGATCTTCTTCTAGCCCTCGGCGGCCGGTTACCGGCCGAAAGGGCCGCCGATGATCGCCATGTAGGTCCTGGCGCGAGCTGCGTTGCTGGTATAGGTCCCGCCGACCGCCAGCAGCGTGGTCGTGCCAGGTACGGTCGTGACCCAGTTCCAGGTCACCGTCAGGTTCTGGGCCGGCGAAGCGGCGAAGCCAATGCCTTCTGGCGTCCAGCGCATGAGCGGGCCGAGCCAGACGCCGAGCTTGCCGTCGATGAGGGGCGCCTCGCCGCTGACGTTCCAGAACTTCTGCCAGCGATGCCCGGTCCAGTGCAGGAGCAGACCGGACTTCTTCCCCTGCTCGGCGCAGGTGGTCATCCAGACGTTGCGCGGCGAGGTGGTGTCGACTTCCGGCAGGCAGCCGACGCTCACCAGGTGCGGCATCCCCACCGCGTGCCAGGCTGAGCCGGTCCACTGGTAGGCGTAGAAGTGCATCTTCAGCTCGTTCAGCTTGCCGCCGTCGCCCTTGTAGCCCGACACCCAGACGTTCGTCCGCGACGAGCCGGACACCGCGCTGATGCCGACAGGGAGCTCGTACTGCTGCCAGGTCGTGCCGTTCCAGTGCCAGAGCGCAGAGCTGCACTTCTGGGTCGCGGGACTGTCCGACGGGCAGGACAGGGTGCTGGCCAGCCAGGCGTCGTTCCCGCTCAGGACCCGCAGGCTCAGGAACCCCTCGGCCCCGGCCGGCATGGGCTGATTCTGCCAGCCCGATCCCGTCCACCTCAGCGCCCTGGGCGTCTGCCCGCTCGAGCTGTCCTGGTACCCGACGAACCAGACGTCGTCGGCCGACGACTCATCGGAATACCCGGGCATGAAGCCGCGGGCGTCAGGGACCCGAACCGAGTGCCAGCTCTTGCCGTTCCAGTGCAAGATCAGCGCGGTCGGGCCCTTGTTGTAGTCGCCCGCCACCCAGGCGTCGCGCTGGTTCACAGCCGTCGCGGTGTCGAACTGCGCGTTGTCGCTTCCCCGGAAGATGAACTTCCAGGTCAGGAACGTCGGCTGGGCCGCGGCTCGCGGTTCGCTGGCACTGGCCGCGGCGGTTCCCGCCCCGGCCAGTGCCAGCGCCAGCGCCGCAACGCCCAGTACCGCAACGCCCAGTGCAGTGGTCCTGCGGAAGATCCCCATCATGACCGCCCCTATCGCCGGTTAGCTGGCAATCTAGCAACGAGCCGGGCTATACCTGTACCCATTGGGCGTAGAAGATGCCGATACCGAACGCGACACACAGGCCGGAAATGAGCCAGAACCTGATCACGATGGTCGTATCGGCCCAGCCGATCAGCTCGAAATGATTGTGCAGCGGGCTCATCTTGAAGACCCGTATTCCTCGCCCGGTTCTGAGCCTGGTCGCCTTGAAGACGCTCACCTGGATGATCACCGACAGCGTGATGATCACGAACAGGCCGCCCAGGATGCCGAGCAGCAGCTGGGTCTTGGTGCAGACCGCCAGGCCGGCCAGCGCACCGCCGAGGGCAAGCGAGCCGGTGTCGCCCATGATGATCTTGGCGGGTGGCGCGTTCCACCACAGAAAGCCGAGGCATGCGCCCAGCACGGCGGCAGCGACCACCGCCAGGTCTAGCGGGTCCCTGATCTGGTAACACTGCGGCGCCGGGGTCGGAGCGCAGTCGTTGCGCTCCTGCCAGATGCCGATCAGCACGTAGGCGGCCAGCACGAGGACGGTGGCGCCGGTTGCCAGTCCGTCCAGGCCGTCGGTCAGGTTAACCGCGTTGGACGTCCCGGCGATGAGGACGACGATCCAGATGACGAAAGGCAGCGTGCCGATCGCCGGGCCGAAGTCGCGCAGGAACGACAGATGCGCGTCGGCCGGAGTCAGGTCATAGACGTTCGGGTGCTGCAGTACCTCCAGCGCGAAGGCCGTGCCGACCACGATCTGGCCCGCGAGCTTGGCCCCGCTGCGCAGGCCCACGCTGGTCTGCCGGAAGATCTTGAGGAAGTCGTCGACGAAGCCGACCAGGGCCAGCCCGGCCATCAGGAACAGCACCAGCAGGCCGGACGCGCTCATCGGGTCATGCGTCGCCAAGTGCCCGGCGACGTAGCCGGCTGACGAGGCCGCCACCATCGCCACGCCGCCCATGGTCGGCGTGCCGCGCTTGGTCTCGTGCGACTGCAGGCCTTCCAGCCTGATCGGCTGCCCGTATCCCAGTCTGCGCAGCAGCCTGATGATCAGGGGGGTGCCGAGCAGCGCGAGCAGCAGCGACACGGCGGCCGTCACCAGGATGGTCTTCAACTGCGCGGCCCTTCTTCACTCGCCGACGCAGGCGGACACACAGCTTGCACCGCTATCACACTCGCCACTGCTGACCCGGCTGCCCACACGCTACCGCGCGGCGGCAAGTGCCTCGCGCAGTCTGTTCAGGTCCTCGAACCCGCAGTCCACGTGCGGGCTGATCCGCAGCACCGGTCCGGTCATCTCGCGCGGCGCGCGGAGCTGGCTTGCCGTAGTTGTGAGGATGCCATGGTCGGCGAGGAGGCTGTCCCGGACGGGGTGAAGGTCCTGGCCAGCGGTGGGGCGCAGCGCGGTAATGGCCGACGGCGCGGTGAGGGATCCCTCGACCGACCAGCCCGGCAGGTCGGCGAGCACTTGCCTGGTCAGCAGGCCGACCGCGGCGAGCCGCTCGCGCACGCGGGCGGGGCCGTACTCGAGGTGCTCGCGAACCGCCGCGAACAGCCCGACCCGGCCGGCGACCGTGGCCTCGGCCGATTCCAGCAGGCGGACCGGGCTGGAGCCAGCCGGCACCGACGCCCGCGCCAGCGGATTGCTGGTGGTCCGGAGCCGGTCCCACCAGCGGTCGGCGATCGCGAGCATGCCGACTCCGCGCGGCCCGGTCAGCCATTTCCGGCTGGTCGCATAGATCGCGTCGGCACCGCAGGCCGTGTCCGCATGGCCGATGGACTGAGCAGCGTCGACCCACAGTGGCACGCCCGCGGCCCGGCACAGTTCCGCGGCCGCGGCGACCGGCTGCACCAGCCCACGATGCGAGGCCACCTGGGTCAGGTGCACGACCGCGGGTGGCGTGCCGGCCAGCAGATTCTCAAGCCCGGAGAGGCTGACGGTGCCGTCGTCGTCGGCAGGCAACTCCGTCAGCTCGAGGCCCCGGTCCGCGAATGCCGACATGTTCGGGCCCCACTCGCTGGGCAGGACGGCGACGGTGTCACCCGCCCGCAGGGGCCAGGCCGAGAGCAGCACCGACCGTGCCGCCGAGGCACTCTCGGTGAACGCCAGCCCGGCGGCGGGAACGCCCATCAGGCCGGCGAGATCGGCGCGCCCCTGCTCCAGTACCGGCTCGGCCTCCGCCTGCGCCACATAGGCGCCCGCCGTGGCCTCCAGCTTCGCGTGCGCCGCCATCGCTGCGAGCGTCGCCAGCGAGCAGCGGCCGGCCGCGGCCGTGTCCAGATGGATGCCGCGGGGCACGGGCCTGCCGTCGCGCCAGCGCTGCCACTGCTCGTCCAGTGCTGTATCAGCGGTCATTCAGGATTTCCTCTCGGGGCTGGAACGGTGCGCCGCTAGCTCTCGGCCGGAACCAGGGCGGGCGCGTCGGCCGCGGCCCGGCCGAGCAGGCTCGCGCCCGCGCCGATCACGACCGCGATGAGCGCGGCCAGGCCGAACGCGATCCGCAGCGACGCGATGTCGGCGACGCCGCCCATCAGGCTCGGCGCCGCGAGGCCGGCGCCGTAGCTGATCGTGGCGACCCCGGCGACGCCCACCGCGGGGCTCGTCCCCGAGTGGCCGGCCGCGGCAAAGGCCAGCGGTACGACGACGGAGACGCCCGCGCCGACCAGCACGAACCCGAGCATCGCGATCCAGATGCCGGGCGCCACGGCGACGACAAGGCAGCCCGCGGTGGCCAGGATGCCGCAGCCGCGGACGCTCCAGGTCGGTCCCACCCGCCGGACCACGAAGTCGCCGCTCAGCCGGCCGGCGGCCATCGCGAGCGCGAACAGGGCTGCGGCCAGCGCCGCGGTCGCCTGACTCGTGTGCAGCGTCCAGTGCATGTACAGCGCCGCCCACGAGCTCGCGGCGAACTCCACGAAGATGGCGGCGAACGCCACCAGCCCGATCAGCATGAGCAGGCCGCGCGGCCAGACGAACCTCGGCACGTCGGTTTCTCCGCTGGGTCCCGTCGCCGGCTCGCCGGCCAGCCAGGGCGACGCTCCCAGGCCCGCGGCGGCGATCAGGACGCCCATCGCGGCGAACTGGATCCGCGGGTCGACGTTCAGCTGCGCGGCCAGGGAGCCCGCCAGCGCGCCGGCCAGCACGCCGACGCTCCACATTCCGTGCAGTCCCGACATGATCGTCTTGCCGGCCAGGGTCTCGGCCTCAACCCCGGAGGTGTTCATCGCATTGTCCTGGGTGCCGATGGCCGCGCCCATGACCACGAAGATCACCGCCAGCACGGCCACTCCGGGCGCGTACGGCGGCAGGGCGAGCGTCACCCCCATCGCCACGGTGAGCACGCTGGTGGCTGCCCTGGCGCCGTAGCGGTGCACGAACCGGGCCGCGAACGGCATGGTGACCAGCGCGCCGACCGATGACACCAGGCCGAGCATGCCGATCACGCCGCTACTCAGGTGCAGGCGAGCCGCGAGCCAGGGCCAGCGGGATGCCAGGGTCCCTGTCAAGATTCCGCTCGCCATGAACACGACCGCGGCGGCCCGGCCCGCCGCGGTGCTCAACATAGGGGGCTCAGCACCGGTCGTCCGGGGCCGCGGCAAGAATGCCGTCGGCGACGGCCTGCTCGACGAGCCGTCGGGCGAACCGGCCGAGCGACGGCGAGCCGTCCTCGATCAACGTCACCTTCGCCAGCACCTGGTCGGCCGTCACGCCCTGCTCGCGCCAGGCGCGGCCGCCCGCCTGGACGTCCTGCAAAATAGGCTGCAGCCGGTCAAGCGCGCGAGCGAACCGGGCCTCTGGAGTTGCCCGTTCCTCGAACTCGTCCCAGAGCCGGCGCAGCTCGGCTCCCTGATCGTCCGGCAGCAGGGCGTACAGCCGGTCGGCCGCGGCCCGCTCGGCCGCGTGCTGGCGTTCCTGGGCGGCGGCGGGCGCATGCACTGACAGGTCGCCGGCGTCTGCCTCCACCAGGTCGTGCAGGACCAGCATCGCGACGACCGTGTCGATGCTCGTGCCCGCGGGCGCGTGGTCGGCCAGCGCGAGCGCCATGACCGCGACGTGCCATGAATGCTCGGCCGAGTTTTCCCGGCGCGGCGGATCGGTGAGCTGGGTCCGCCGCAGCACGCCCTTGAGCCTGTCCGCCTCCTGCACGAAGCTCAGCTGGCGAGTCAGGCGATCCATACCCCTATTTGATCAGATGAGCGATTAGCGCCCTGATGCGGGCGCGAGCAGCACGACCGCGGACCCGGCTGTTCCGCCGGGCGAGTCGTAGTGATGGAACACGTACCGCAGTCCGATTACGGCGCCGACCAGCAGCGCCACGATGATGATGACCGCGATAACCGAGCGGGCGACGCTCGGGTAGTCGGAGGCGTCGGCGTATCCACGGTCCGCGAACGGCCGGTCGGCGGCCGGGCGCTCGGCCCGGCGGGCGCGCCTGACCTGCCGGGCCGTCGGCGGCTTGGGCGGAGGCGTAGGAACCGCACTGCCGTCCACCGGCTTGAGCAGTTCGGCCATCTTTCTGCGGGCGCGCATTCGGCGCAGCGGACCGGACCGGGCCGACCTGCCCGAGGGCCGCGCGGCAGTGACTCGCGCCCGTGCGCGTTCGGCTGCGCTCGGCTCCTTGAACCGCGCCTCCTTGGCCAGCTCGGCCGCGATCTCGGCCAGCCTGTTGTTGATGTCGTCCGGGCCCTCAGGCGAGCCCGTGCCGCCCGTGCCTGCCATAGCGCCAGTATCAGCCAAGTTCAGGTACTTGTGCGTAACGATATGGGCCGATAATCGGCGGGATCTAATGGCGCAGCCAATCTGGCCGCCGGAAACCGGACCCCGGTTGTGACCCTCTGCAACCGACATGTCATCCTGTGTTGTGGGGGACCCAATGAGATGAATCCGGGGGGACCGGTCATCATGCTCGCCCTGGCGAGGCTCAGGCCTTGCCAGGGCGAGCGTTTATTTACCGGGCGTGCTTGCGCCGGGCCTCGTCCATCCCCCGGTTCGCCAGCGCGTCGGCGCGCTCGTTGCCCGGATTCCCGGCGTGCCCCTTGACCCAGAGCCAGTGCACCTCGTGCCTGCTGGCCGCCTCGTCCAGCCGCCGCCACAGATCCTCGTTCTTGACCGCCTGCTTGCTGGCTGTCCGCCAGCCATTACGCTTCCAGCCGCTCAGCCAGCTGGTGATGCCGTTGCGCACGTAGCTGCTGTCGGTGTGCAGGCGTACCACCGACGGGCGGGTCAGGCTCTCCAGCGCCTGGATGGCCGCCATCAGCTCCATCCGGTTGTTGGTCGTCGGCGCCGCTTCGCCGCCGTATAGCTCGAGCTCGTGTCCGCCGTAGGTCAGCACGGCGCCCCAGCCGCCCGGACCGGGGTTGCCGCTGCACGCGCCGTCGGTGTAGATCTCCACGGAGTCGCGACCGGTCATAGTGCGCAACCGTACCGGCGCGCAGGTCAGGGCGGCACGTCCAGCGCGGGATTCCGGTCGAAGAACCCCCAGGGCTTCAGCCAGAACGAGGTCCGGTCCACCGGCATGACCGGCCAGTCCTCGGGCCGGGTGATGTGGTGCAGTCCGAACACGTGCCATAGCACCACGTCGGTGTCCTCGATCGGGCGGTCCCGTGCCGTCCAGGCGGGCAGGCCGTGATCAACGCGGCTCAGGTTCGGGAAGTCGCCGCAGGGCCAGCGCTCCTCCGGCGCGTACGGCGTGACCCAGAGCGTGTGCGCGATGACCTCGGCCCGCTGGAAGGCCGGTGATGACCGGTCGATCAGCGGCGGAAAACTGCCGCCGGCCACGAGCTTGTAGGCGGGCCGGCCGCCGAGGCCGTTGACCGACCGGGTGGCGGCCACCTTCCAGCCGCGCTGGGCGCTCCAGTCGTAGTCCTGCCTGCCGTCGGACTCGGTCCGCAGCGGCGTCTCCCTCACGATCAGCGCCAGCCCCTGCGGATTGGAGTCGCTGACCGGCAGCGGCTCCGACTCGCACGCGTACACGGTGTTGGGCTGCCCGTCGATGTCCAGGTCCAGCCGGGCCACGATGAAGTGCTGATGGTAGGGCGCGTAGGTCCGCTCGTCGACGAGGGTCCCGGTCGGGGGCTGCTCCCCGTCAGGGAAGTACGAGGTGACCATGATCCCGGTGGCCCGCACCTCGCACTCCACGTTCCCGTCCTGATAGAAGCGCCAGTACACGAGGTACTCATAGTTGGCGACGGTCACGTGGAAGGAAATCACCAGTCTGCGGGCGCGGCGAACCTCGGCGCCGGTGCGCTCGTCCACGTGCTTCCACAAGATCCCGTCGTCCTCCTCGTGGATGCAGATGGCGTTGCGGATCGTCCGCGGCTCGCCGCGCGAGTCGTGCACGACGGCATCCAGGTAGCGGATCTCGCCCAGGCAGTCGCAGCCCAGCTCCAGCGAGGTGGTCATGAACCCCAGGCCCCACTCGCCGATGTCGAACGCGGTCCGGCGGTAGTGGTCGGGCGTGGCGTCCCGGTACGGCACGATCATCTCCGCGAACGACATACGGTGCGCGATCGGGCGCAGCCGGCCGGCGTCACGGAAGCCGATGGTATGCAGGACCAGTCCCTCGCGGTGGTTGAAGCCGAGCCGCAGTTCCCAGTTCTGCCAGCGCAGCAGCCGGCCCTCGAGCGTGAACGAGACGCCGTCGGGCTGGCTGATGTGCAGCGGCGCCACCTCGCGCAGCGGCACCGGAATCAGGCGCGGCAGGTACTCGCCCATCACGTCCGGGCGGTCGCCGTCCCCGTTGTCCTCGAGCTCAAGCAGTTCCATCAGATTCAGGTCGACGACCGGGTGCAGCCCGGTCAGGTGGTGCGCGTACGGGTTGCCGTCCTCGCTGCTCCGGTACCAGACGTCCGACCAGCCGATGCGGCGCCCGGCATAGTGCGGCGGCACCAGTTCCGCGCCGTAGGCCCAGACGTCGGTAAGCACCCGGCTCATGTCGGTGATGCCGCGGGCGGCCAGCGCCTCGATGAGCCGCGGATGGCGGCGCAGCATCTCGTCGCACTCGTGCCACTCGTCGACGGTCATGTTCGGCTCCTGCCCGTCCGGCAGGCGCGCCCAGCCGGTAACGGTGCTATCGGCCGACTCCCCGCGGGGCAGCGCCACCGCGGCCCGGTAGGACTGTCCGTCGCGCGTGTCCCAGCAGACCGCCTCGGCGGCACGC
>JASHOV010000688.1 GCA_030038495.1 Streptosporangiaceae bacterium | reverse complement strand
GGACGAAGAGGTCACGATAGCCGCCATCACTGCCTCAGAGCTGCTGCATGGCGTGCACCGCGCGTCCCCGGAACACCGAGCCCGCCGCGAAGCGTTCGTCGAGGCAGTGCTAGCCGCATTTCCCCCGGTGCCCTTCGGGCTCCTCGCCGCCCGCGCGCACGCCCGAATCTGGGCTCAGCTCGCCGCCACGGGCCAGGATGTCGGCGCGCACGGCCGGCTCGTCGCAGCGACGGCCGTCATGGCCGGGTGGCGCGTCGGAACTGCCAACACCCGGCACTTCGACCGCATCGACGGCCTTGACATCCTGGCCATCACCTTCGCCGAGTAGCGCGCTACTCGCGGCAGAGGATTCCGGACGGCGCTTGGCTGGCTGCTCGTAAGGCGTCAGGGTCCAGTCAGCCGGTCGCAACCACTGTCGCTGTGCCGCTGGTGGTTTCGCCGATGGCCGCGAAGCCGGTGCCGCGGCGGGCGATGCCGGTAAAGTCCGGGGTAGCGCTGTCGGTGATGGGCGGGCCGATGGCGCCGTTGGTGACCTTCCAGAGGATGCCACGGCGCGTCGTCCAGCAGGTGGAGCCTGCGCATTCAATCTCGTGGTTGCCCGCGGGCCCGTTCTCGACCGTCCCGTAGTCGCCATTAATCACCGTCGCGAAGATCCCGTAGGCGCCCACCGCATAGCAGGTCGAGGAGCTCACGCAGGACACAGCGTGGAGACCCCACTCGTTCGCGGGGGCGAAGTCGACCGCTGCGGGCTTGCCGTGCCTGATGGTCACGATGAACGAGTAGTTGTCGGTACTGTCACTGATGGTGGTGCCGACGGTGACGCAGGTGGTCTTCCAGCACGAGATCCCGCCGACCTCAAGGAGATAGAAGGTGCCGTCATCGCTGTCGGGGGTTAGCCGCAGCTTCCTGCCGTTCCACGAGCCGAGCTGGACCGATCCAACTGGCTGACGGTAGTACTGGTTGTCCACCAGCTCGCAGGAGGTCATGCTGCCGCAGGAGATCTGGTTCAGGCCCGCAGCCGCGACCGCCCGCCCGGTGACCGCGATCTGCCGAGTGATGGTGCCGTACCGGCCGAGCTCGACGAAGCTCAGGCCGCCTTTCCGCAGTCCGAGGGCCCAGCATCCGAACCGGCTCGGGCAGCTGACCGCGACCAGGCTGCCCGCCCGGACACGGGACACGGCGGCCTTCTTGCCGTTGATGAGCACGACTACCTGGCCGCGGTGGTCCTCATATCCGACGGCCACGCAGCGGGAGGCGGTCAGGCACGAGATCGCCGACTCGTGGCCGGGGATCTTGTGGTTGCTCACCATCGCTGCCTGTGCGCTTCCGGGTACCCCCGGTACTGCCGGAGACGACACCCCCGCCGCTTCGGCGGCCCCGCAAGCGCCGGCGACGCCAAGCGAGAAACCCGCGGCTGCGGCCAGGACCGGTACGACCCACCGGCACATGATGTTCATTTGCCAGCGCCCTCCTGTAGGCAGCCATCTCCGCGCGTCCTGCGTGCCGCCACCATCTCGGGCCCGATCCTGCGGTAGGTGTCGCCTCTGCCGGAGCCAGCGCGCGAAGTGGGGACTACGTTGCTGATCGCCTTGCAGGCGGTCGTCGTACTGTGTGCCGCCAGTGTGGCCGCGGGCGAGCTTCGAGGCAAGGGGAGCATGACCGGACCGTTTACCTTACGGGCCGACGCCTGACTACGGGCCGACGTCAGCCAGCTACGCGCCATCGCTACAACCCACTGCGAGCTTCTCCTCATCAGGCACTACGTGACGGTCGAATTCCTCAGACAGGACGAAGCCGAAACTGTCCTCACCGATGGTGATCCGGAAGGACGGCTTTCCGTCGTTGCGGAGTCCGAAGCCGTATCTTCGCCGCTCGCATTCGTCGGCGACCGCCTGGGCTATGCGCAGTGCGCGTGACCGAGCGTCCCGAGAAGCGTCGCAGTTCGCCGTAATCTTCGGTCGCCGTCAGCCAGAATCGTGCGCCGACGATTGCGGGGCTTCGCGCCACAGGTATCAATAGCGACCGCGGCGCCGGTGAGTTCGTCGTCCACCGCGCGCAGCGGGTTCGGAAAGCTGACCGAGATGTGGGCTCGATTTACTTAGTCTGCGTCGTGTCCCTTGCTTGAGTCGTACGCCTGTGCTGTCCGCTGCTGGTGGTCGGGAGCGCGGCGAGCCTAGCTCTAACGTCCCGGTGGCCGAGCCCGCGACGACCAGGCGGGGTTATTGCGGCGTGGTGGCGAGCTGAACTTAAGGCATTCGATTCGAGGTGGCCATGCTCTGCAGGGAACCCATGACGGAGCTATTCCTCTCGCCTTACGCTCCAAGTCATGCTTAAGCATGTTCAATGGGGCGATATGCCGACCTGGGGCCTCGTCTTCGGAGCCGTCATCACGGCCTTCTACGCCAGGCTCGCCTTCAGGAAACAATCTGACGAAGTCAAGATCCTTGGAGACCAGATGGCCGATCAGCAGGAGCTAACGAAGCAGCAGGCGGCGGCCATCGATCTTCAGAATGAGCAGCTCGCGATACAGGCAGGCCAACTATCACAGGCCCATGGTTTGTGCGGCGCTTGGCGGCGCAGGAGGCGCTGGTGACGTTCACACCTGAGCTTGATGCGGGCTATTCGCCCGTCATCCAGAACTGCTGCATCCGTGCGACCGCCTCTGCCCTAGTCAGCTCGAAGATCTGTGCGTCCGTGAGGCCGACCCTATTCCTGAGCTGCATGACCAGGTCCGCGGGCAGGGCCTCGCGCGGCGGGGCCGGCCTGCCGCGATCGGGCAGGACCCCGTCGTTCACGCAGGCCCAGAACTGCGCCTCGGTCACCTGCATCTGGTTGCGGAGGATCTGGCGGTGCCACATGTCGGCCCCGTAGGTCTCCCGGCCGACCGGGTGCGAAATCTTGGTGAACAGTACGCGCCCGTCGTGGAGCGCCAGGTGGTAGTACTCGTGATCGCCCGTGCGATGCTGCCAGCCTTCAGTCTCGCAGAAGCGCTGGTGATCGCGGCGTGTCGCCGCTGGCCATGAAGGCATCAGGCGCTGCTGCTGGCCAGCCAGTCGCGGAGCTGGTCGTCGCTGCTCAGTTCGATCAGCTGGACCAGCCCCCAGTTGCCGGAGTGGTTGGGGGCCTGCCGTAGCACCTCGTGCCAGGCGACGGCATAGGTCCGCAGCGCCTCCACCATGTGGTTGAGGGCGTCGTCCAGGGTCGCGCCGTCCGCTGCGATGGGCTGCTCCGGGAGGTATACAGAGTACCCGTGCTCATCGGGGGCGATCACCGCGTCAGACGGCACCACCGACGCCAGAAAGTGCCGCAGCGAGCCTGCATTCACCAGCGCAGCAGCCCCGTCCGCGCGCGACATCACCACCAGGCCGTCCGCGCCGGCCTCGCGCAGCGCGGCGGCCAGCCCATCCCGGGCAGCGCGGAATGATTCGAAGACGAGCGGCATTGCTTTCGTTCCCTTCCCTCATCACTAGAGTACATCGTGTACGCGAAGTACGCACATAGCGGGCTCCCTGTACTCAGGCGAGGCTGGCCTGCGGCTTCAGGCAGCGCGGCGAGTAACACCTGCTCAGGCACCCATCTTCGTGAGGCAGCCATCCGAGAGATGGCTGTGTCCGTTCTGCACCCATTTGGTACACTGAGCGGTCGACTGAGAAGCGCAGGCTCGTCGCGTCTTGTGCCGGGAGCCGCAGCCATGAGGCTTATTCGAGCTCGTCAGCCTCAACTCTGAGTTGGGCAGCGTCGACGCTGCGGTCGAGGCTGTCAAGGAATCTTGCTTGCATCCGTAGTGACGTGGCCAGGTCTTCGGAGAAGGTCGTTGGCCTCGCGGCGGCCAGCTGCTGGTAGGCGGTGACGGCTTCGTCGATGGCGGCCAGGGCGTCATCCGGGCGGCCACCCTGGACTTCGTCACCGGCAAGGAGAACGTGATCTTCCTCGGGCCGGGCGTTACCGGCAAAACCCACCTGGCCACCGGCCTGGCAATCCGGACCTGCCAGGCCGGGCACCGGGTCCTGTTCGCCACCGCCGCCGAATGGGTCGCGCGGCTCGCCGACGCCCACCACGCCGGCAAACTCCACGCCGAGCTGATCCGGCTCAGCCGCTACCCGCTGCTGGCCGTCGACCTATGCCGACCCCGCGACTATGCCGATGTCGGTGACGGGCCAGTGACCAGAGCCCTGGCCCGGGCGGGCTTCGGGCGTGCCTGCCGGATCGCAGTATCGGCATAGTTACAGGCTCTCGAGGAAGGCGAACATCTTGTCGGTGGGGCGGTAACGGCCGGGCTTTGCGCCTGCGGGGGTGGTTAGGGCGAGGGCCTTCTCCTTGATGGTGATGTCGGCGTGGACGTAGGCGTCGGTGGACCGGACGCCGGCGTGGCCGAGCCATAGTGCGATGACGGTGGTGTCGACGCCTGCTTGCAAGGACATGGCGCAGCTGTGACGCAGGACGTGCGGATGGATTTTCCGGCCGGCAAGCGACGGGCATTGCCGTGCTGCCGTCGCGGCGTGGGTTGTGACCCTCTGCGCGACGGCGTCGCGGCTGAGCCGCCGTCCGGTGCGGTCGTGCCAGCACCGAGCAGGCGCACGAGGAAGGTGTCTGGCAGTTCCTGGCACCACTTGGTTAGTCACTAGCAATCGAACAGAAGTCCGGAAAGTCGGTCGAGATGGCGGGATTCGAACCCGCGGCCTCCTGCTCCCAAATCAGCTGAACCCAGCCGCCAGACGTAGCCCGGCTTCGCCCAATGTGGCATCTAGCTGGGACGATGGTCGCTTGATGTCGGCTTATGGCGCCCGGTGTCTGTGCATGTTGGCTCCCACATTGGCTCCCGCCGGGCCTGCTTATGCGTGGTAGCGAGACCGCCGACCGTTGGTGGAAGTTGCGGAGGAGGCTGGCACGCGGCGCTCGATTACCAGGTGGTGAGCAGGTTCTGCTGCACGATCGTGATGGCAGCGTTGCGGGCCTGGGTGGCGGTGGCGATCGCGTCGTTCACGTCCTCGGCCGCCGGCCTGGGAGTGATGGTACTGGGGTATTCGAAGGCGTTCCGCACCCGCCGGATTCGGCCGAAAGACCGGAAGGCGCGCACGGTGGTGCCGAACTGCGCGACGACTGCTTCCTGCACTGCGATGTGGCCGCCGCGGCTTGTAGCCCGCAGTCCTTGCGCTGCCAGGAGACTGGCTGCGCTTTTGCGCAGCGCGTCGTAGGCGAGCTGGTAGCCGCCGGAGAGATCGCCTGCTGCGCAGGCGGTGATGGCGGTAGTTAGATGACGCCCGGCGTCGTCGAGGAGGAGCTGCGCCACGGCGGGGTCGGCGGTGACCTGCTCCAGCTCCCTCGTCTCAAGGAGTTCGGCGATCCGGGCGTGGCCGGGCTGCCAGGTCATGGTTGCCCGCTGTCGGAGAGGATCGGGATGAGTGGTCGGCGGGTGACCTCGGCGTGGAACCCGTCGCCGCCATCGCGCCACCATTGGGGCGAACGGATCGTGACGTTAACCTCCCGGCCGAGCCTGGATCCGGCCCGCTGGGCGGCCTCGTCGAGGTCATCACGGTCGGGGCGGCCGATGACCAGCACGTCAATGTCGGCCGGCGCCGGGCCGGTCTGCCCGGCGTAGCGGGCGGCCCATGACCCAAACAGGAGCACGCGCTCGATGTCTGCCAGCCCGCTGAGTTCCTCGGCGATTACCTGCCGGGGGCCGAATGACCGCAGGAGCAGCTCCGTGAGCGGGCCAGTCAGCGGTGACTCGGCTGCGGTTACCAGCCGTGTGCTGCCGAGCCTTCGCGAGGCCACGACGCCCGCCTCCTGGGCCCGGGCCATTTCCCGCTGTGCGGACGACAGCGATGCGCCGGTTCGGTCGGCTAGCTCGGTCAGCGACCATTCCCGGTTCGGCGTCAGCAGTACCAGTGTCAGCATGTCGGCCTGCAGCCGCGAGCGCAGCAGGGGCAGCAAAGGCGGCGGAGGAGCTTGCATAACACGCAATATATCTCTCGTGATATGCAAGCAACCGTGTTTTAGCCCAGGGAAGCACGATTGGATCCAGGTCTTGCCGACGACTCTGCTGGAAGCACACCACGCTCTGCGGCTAGAGGAGGATGGATGCGAGTAGGCGCTCTGCCGGGCGGATCCTGGGAAACGGGCCTTGAGGCAAGAGCGCAGGAACTCGCGGCGACGACCGTCAGGCTGGAGGAGATCACGGACCCGATTCTCCGCATGCAGGTCAGGTTGATTCGCTCCGGCAAGACCGTCTGGCAAGGCCGTCGGGGCGACTGAGTCTCAACCCGTCGGCATTATCGCGGACTGGCAAGGATTGTGGCTCACGAAGCGACCGTCCGTCCGGCTAAGGGTCGGGCTGCTGGCAAGATCGCCGGGGAGGGTCGGCCAAAGCGCGATGAGAGCGGCATGTACGGACGGTGGGCCTGTCATGATCGGCCAGTGACCCATGTGGATTCAGGCGACGCCATATTTGAAAGCCTGCTGGCTTTCCTTAACCGCCTGGACAGGGCGGGTGTCTGGTATCGGCTCGGCCACACCAAGCCAGAGTCTGTCATGGTGGAGGTCGCACTGCCAGGAGAACACTGGGAAGTCGAGCTCATGGCTGATGGGGCGGTCGAGATCGAGCGTTATCGATCGGTCGCCGGAGTGGAAGAACAGCCAGAACTCCTCAACGAACTCTTCGACGGTCTAGAAGACGGCTAGCAACCCCGCAGCGGCAGATCCGAATGTCAGTAGCCCCTGGCGGTTCGTCGACGGCTCGTAGTGCAAGAAAGTTCACGAACCATTGGCTCCCACGTAGTGCTGGCTCGGGCGGGTGCCGCACGCCCCATGCTCAGCTGGTCGGACCTTGCTCAAGGTCACAACATCAAATCGAGTTTAATCCGATCTCTGATCGCGGGAGCCAACAGGTACCGGCAGCGAGCTAAGTTGAACGAAAGAAGGGCGACACCTAGCGACGGTTCGCGCCTGCTTCAGAGGACTGACAGCGCATTCGAAACAGGCGTCGGGATGGCGGGATTCGAACCCGCGGCCTCCTGCTCCCAAAGCAGGCGCGCTAACCAAGCTGCGCTACATCCCGGCGGTCCCGGCCCCGGCGCCGCCCCGCGAGCGGCCCGTCGGCGAGGGGCGCTGTGCAAGTGTATGGGAGCCAGGCCAGCCGGCGATAACGGCTTTACCTGCGGGCGTTGGGCGGGCCAGTATCAGGGCTCATGCCCGCCAGTAGCACGCGCCGACTCGATCAGTGACTCTCTACCTGGTCCGCCACGCCATGCCGGCGGTTGATCCAGCCGCCGACCCGGCGAAATGGAAGCTCGGCACCGAGGGCAGGGCCGCCGCGCGGGCGCTGTGCACCGCGCTGCGCACCGCGCTGCCTCCGGGGGCGCTGAGACTTGCCAGCGACGAGCCCAAGGCCTGGCAGACCCTCGCTCCGGGCGGGGAACGAGGTGTCATCCGCGATCGCCGTTTCGGCGAGGTCCGCCGCAACGAGCCATTCAGCGACGATTTTCGCCGCCTGCGCCGCGAGTACCTGAGCGGCGTCGACCTCAAGGACTGGGAGCCCCGCCAGGCGGTCGTCGTCAGGTTCGCGGCCGCCGTGGCCGATGCCCGGCGGCTCGCCGGGGACCGCGGCCTGGTGATCGCCACGCACGGCATGGCCATGACGCTCTGGCTCGCCTCGGAAGTCGGCCTCGACGATCCTGTCCGGTTCTGGGATGACCTGCGGATTCCCGATCTGTTTCGAGTTGAACTGCGAGCCCGGACCGCGGAGCGGGTCAGCCAGGCCGGCTGAGAAGACCCGCTCAGAACGGGTACTAGTCCCGCGAGCGGCGCGCAGGGCCTGGCAAGGCCCAGCTCGGGGGGAGCGCGCGGACGCCGCACGGGGAGGTGTCCGCTGTCCACGCCGCAGGAGGCCTCGCGGCAATTCCGCAGCCGGGGCTACGTGCTGCTCCTGTTGATGGCCGCAATTGTCGGCGCGCCGGTCTCGGCTATCGCCTACCTCTTCCTGGTGGTGGCGAACAAGCTCCAGAAGTGGACCTACACCTCGCTGCCGGGGCAGCTGGGGTTCAAGGCTGTTCCGGTCTGGTGGCCGTTCCCCCTGCTGATCATCGGCGGCCTCCTCGTCGCGATGGTCATCAAATACCTGCCAGGAACCGGCGGCCACAAGCCGGCCGACGGCCTCAAGATCGGCGGCGTGGCGTCGGCCGCCGAACTGCCGGGCATCGTGCTTGCGGCCCTGATCACGCTGGCCTGCGGTGCCGTGCTCGGCCCGGAGGCGCCGCTGATCGCGCTGGGCGGCGGGCTGTGCGCCTGGGCGGTGAGGCACGCGCTGAAGGGCGACAAGCCGCAGGCAGTAACGGTACTGGCCGCGGCCGGCAGCTTCGCAGCGATCAGCACGTTGCTCGGGTCACCGCTCGTGGGCGCCTTCATGCTGATGGAGGCGGCCGGGCTCGCCAGCTCCATGCTCGAGCTGGTGCTGCTGCCGGGCCTGCTGGCCGCGGGCATCGGCGCACTCGTGTTCACCGGGCTGGGCCGCTGGACCGGCCTCGGCACGTTTTCCCTCGCGCTACCCGGCCTGCCGTCGTTTGGCAGGCCAGACATCGCCGAATTGGGCTGGGCGATCGTGATCGGCCTCGCAACCGCGGCCGCCGTCGCGCTGATCCGCAGGCTGGCGCTGGCGGTGCGGCCAACCGTCGAGCGGCGCGCCCTGATCGCGACGCCGGTCGCGGGGCTTATCGTGGCCGGGCTGGCCGTGCTGTTCAGCCAGGTCACGGGTAAGACGACGGCCTACGTCTTGTTCTCCGGCCAGAACGAGCTGGCCCCGTTCGTCTCGCACCGGGCGGAGATTGGCCTGGCCGCCGCCTGCCTGCTGCTGCTCTGCAAGGGCCTGGCCTACGGCGTTTCGCTCGCGTCGTTCCGGGGCGGCCCAGTGTTCCCGAGCATCTTCCTGGGCGCGGTAATCGGCCTGGCTCTCGGGCACCTGCCCGGCCTGCCCCCGATCGCGGCGATAGGGATGGGCATCGGCGCCATGAGCGCGGCCATGCTCCGGCTGCCCCTCACCTCGGCGCTGCTAGCGGTCCTGCTGCTTTCCTCCGTCGCCGCGGCCATCACGCCGCTGGTCATCGTTGCGGTTGTCGTCGCCTACATCGCCGCCGAACACCTCGACCCGCGGATCGCGGACGCGCAGCCGCAGCAAGCCCCGCCCGCTGGCGGGCAGTCATCCGCGGACTCGGCGCCCGGTTCACCGGCCAGCTCTTGATCTTGATGACCGGATTACTGCCCTGCCGACGAGCGGGCAGGTCTCCGGAAGGAGAAAAGGCTACATGCCATATATACGACGCATATCGTCGGCTGACGCCGTCGACGTCGGCTTCCCGGCTTCCCGGCTTCCCGGCTTCCCGGGTCGTCATCGTGGCGAGCCCCGAGAGCGTGACCGTGCTCGCGGGCTTTCTCGGCGCCGGCGGGCACCCGCCGCTGCATACGCACGATGTTGACCTCTTCTTCGTGGTCCTGGAGGGCAGCACGACGATCCGGCTCGGACACGATAGTCGTCAGGTCCAGGTCGGCGAGGTGATCTACATCCCCGCCGGGCTACCACACGGCAGCGACAGCCAGAGCGGCGCGGACGAGCTCCATCTCGAGATCCTGATACCAGCAGTACGGCCAGGGACCCCCTTCCTGACGCCAGTCCGAAATGTCGATGATGTTCGGCTGCCAGCGGCCCCGCCGCACGTCACCAGCAGCTCGGGCCCGCCAAAAGAGGTGACCGGCCATGAGACGCGATGGGTGCTCACCGGCGATTCGACGGGCGCACGGACGGCCCGGGTAACGGCGGTGGAGCGGACCGGATCCGAGCACCCGGCTACATCCGCGAGCCGCGACGACGACCGCCTCGTTGTCGTGACCCAGGGCGAGCTAGCCGCTGAGATAGCAGGGCGGGGGAGCGGACGGCAGCACCGAGAACACAGCGGCCGAAACGCGCAGCGCGCGCCAGTTTGCGCGCATGAGAGCCCGGGAATTCGGGGGAGATGGCTGTCGCTAACGGCCGATCCGCCGCTCGGCAGCGTCAAGCATGAACTAGCGCCAGGTGATCCCTGAGGATCGGCCTGGTCTCGGGGGAGGCAGCATGACATCGCTCGCTGAGCGCAGCGACATAGCCCACCAAACACCACGAGGCGCCGAGAGCCGGACAATGACCGTCGGGGATTTCCTGCTGCGCCGGCTCCAGGAGGCAGGCATCGGGCACATGTTCGGTGTTCCCGGTGACTTCAACCTGGAGCTGCTGCAGCAGATGGAGGACGGCGGCTACCTGAAGTGGGTGGGGACGTGCAATGAGATGAACGCCGCGTGCGCGGCCGACGGCTACGCACGCCTGAACGGGATGGGCGCGGTGGCCGTGACGAACGCGGTCGGCGCCATGGGCGCGATCAACGGGATCGCCGGCTCGTACGCCGAGCACGTCCCGGTGATCCTGATCGCCGGGTCGATACCGTTGCGGTCGATCGAGCGCGGCCTGGGGATGCACCACACGATGGGTGACGGGACCTGGGACCGCTTCCTCGGCGCCATGGCGCAGGTAACAGCCGGGCAGACCCGGCTGACCCCGTCCAATGCGGCGACGGAGATCGACCGGCTGATCCTCACCGCCTGGCGGGAGAAGCTGCCGGTCTACATGGAGCTGCCGTCCGACATCGCCTACCTCGACATCGAGGTCCCGGCGGCGCCGCTGGTCCTCGCCCAGCCGCCCAGCGACCCGGAACGGCTCAAGTCGTGCGCCGCCGCGATCGCCGACCACCTGTCGCACGCCAAATCGCCGGCGATTCTGGTGGACCGGGACGTCGACCAGTACGGCGTCGCGACGGAAGTCATGGGGCTGGCCGAGAAGCTGCAGATGCCGGTCGCGGTCACCGGTCCGGCCAAGGGCGCGATCGACGAGACGTTCGCCTACTTCGCGGGCGTCTACAACGGGAAGGCCAGCGCGCCGCAGACCGTCCAGGCAGTCGAGGGCAGCGACTGCCTGCTGTCCATCGGTTACCGGCCGATCGACGGCACGTCGGGCGACTACAGCGCGTCGCTGCCCGCCGACACTATCCGCGCCCGCGGCCACTCCGTGGACATCGGCAGTGAAAACTACCAGGCGGTGACGCTCAAGGAAGTCCTGCGCGCCGTCACCGATGCGGTCCCGCAGGTCACCAGCCGTTCCATCCCTCACTTCGGGGGCATGATGCCCGCGGGCAATCATCGCGACGGCTCGGCCAAGCTGACGCAGGCCGCCTACTGGGAGACGCTCCAGGGCTACCTCCGGCCGGGGGACGTCCTGCTCACGGACAACGGGACGTCGTACGCCATCTTCGGCTTCAAGCTGCCGCCTAAGTGCACCGTCGTCGCCTCGGTCATCTGGGGCTCGATCGGCTACAGCGTCGGGGCGCTGCTGGGCACGTCGACCGCCGCACCGCAGCGCCGCCACCTGCTGTTCATCGGCGATGGCTCGTTCCAGGAGACCGCGCAGGAACTCTCGACCATGCTGCGGAATGACTGTAAACCGGTGATCTTCCTGATCAACAACGGCGGATACACCATCGAGCGGGGCTACATGGGCAAGACGTCGGATTACAACGACATCGCCGGCTGGGCCTACAGCAAGCTGCCGAAGGTATTCCGGCCGGACACCAACGCGAAGTCGTTCGTGGTCAAGACCGTCGCCGACCTGGAAAAGGCGCTCACCGCGCCCAACGACAGTCTGATTTTCGTCGAGTCCGTGATGGATCCCTATGACGCTCCGCCCTCAGTGATCCACAGCAGCAACAACGGCGCCGAGCTCGACTACGGATCCCGCGGTCCGCAGCACCGCGGCAACGCGCAGCTCCGCCCAGAGATGTAAGACCGAGCACCACGGCCCCTCGCATGCGGAAACGCCGTGAGGGGCCGTCGGCGTATGGCGGAGAGGAGCCGTGCCAGCTGTCCAAACTAGACCCGACTCAGGGCCGTGCCTTAGCCGACCGGGTTGTGCCAGGACTCTCCGGCCGGAACGAGGGCGTCGGCCTCGGCGGGGCCCCAGCTGCCGCGCGCATACGGGCGGACAGGAACTACGTCGCCGAGCACCGGCTGCACGATCCGCCAGGCCGCCTCGACCGTGTCCTGGCGCGCGAACAGGTACCGCTCGCCGTTGATCGCGGCGCCGATCAGGCGGTCGTAGGGCCGCATCATCTGCTCCGGTGCCTGCCCGGTGTAGGACAGGTCGCGCAGTTGCGGCGCGAGCTCGGGACCGGGTCGCTTGCCGACCAGGGTCACGCTGACCTGGTCGTCGGGATAGATGCGGACCCGCAGCTGGTTCGCCCCGGCCTCGGCGCCGAGGTGGAAGACGTCATGCGGCGGCTTACGGAAGCGGAACACCACCTCGGTAGCGGTCAGCGGCAGGCACTTGCCCGCCCGGATCAGGATCGGCACGCCCGCCCACCGCCAGGACTGGGCGGCCAGCCGGATGGCGGCGTACGTCTCGGTCGTGCTGCCGGGCGCGACGCCCTTGACGTCCAGGTAGCCGTCGTACTGGCCGCGCACCGTGGTGTGCGGCGACAGCGAGGTCAGCGCCTCGACGATGTGCGACTTGGCGTCGCGCCAGGTCGACAGGCCAGCGCCGTCCGGCGGGTCGGCCAGCACGGTAGCCAGCACCTGCAGCATGTGGTTCTGTATGACGTCCCGGATCGCGCCGGTCTGGTCGTAGAAGCTGCCGCGGTCGGCGACGTCGAAGGCCTCCGCCATCGTGATCTGGATGCTGGCCACGTGATCGCGGGACAGCAGCGGCTCGACGATCGAGTTGGCGAACCGGACGAACAGCAGGTTTTCCACCGGCTCAAGTCCAAGCCAGTGGTCTACCCGGTAGACCGCGTCCTCGGGGAAATGCTGGTGCATGGTGACGTTCAGCTGCTGCGCGCTGGGCAGGTCGGTGCCGAACGGCTTCTCCACCATGACCCGCGCGTTCGTCGTCCGCCCTGCGGCCGCGATGCCCTCGGCGATCCGGCCGAACAGCGACGGCGGTACCTCGAGGTAGTACAGCGGCCGCTGGGCGTCGCCCATGGCCTGTGCCATCGCCTGGTAGGTGGCCGGGTCGTCCAGGTCGCCGTCGACGTACCTGAGCAGGCCGAGCATCCGCCGCGCGGCGTCGCTGGCCGGGTCCATCTGGTTGAGCCTGAGCGAGTCCTCGGCGTACTGGCGGAACTGGTCAAGGCCCCAGCCGCTCTTGGCCACGCCGACCACGCGGACATTCAGGACGCCGCGCTGCACGAGGCCGACGAGAGCGGGGAACGTCTCGAGTTTCGCCAGGTCACCGGTCGCGCCGAAAATGACGAGCGCATCCACCTGATCCGTCACGTGACCACCTCCGCGCAGCGACTGTGTCCTGGACCAGCCTGGCACCCGCGCCCCGGCCACCGCAGGCCGACCCGCGAGCTGAGCGCCCGGTAGGCTCGCCAGCGATGATCCTCATAGTCGCGGGCTCCGCCGGCAGCGGCAAGACGACGGTCGGCAAGCTCCTCAGTGGCAGGCTCGGCTGGGAGTTCGCCGACGCTGATGACTTCCACTCGGCCGCCAACATCGCGAAGATGCGGTCGGGTCGGCCGCTGTCGGACAGCGACCGGTTCCCCTGGCTCGCCGCCATCGGCGCGTGGATGGATGAGCAGATCGCGGCCGGGAAGTCAGCCGTGGTGGCGTGCTCGGCCCTGGCCCGGCGCTACCGTGAGGCGCTGCTGGCGGGCCGCGATGAGGTCAGGATCGTGTTCCTCGAGGTGAGCCGCGAGGAGGCATTCCGGCGCCTGCACACGCGGCACGGCCACTTCTTCGGCGAGCAGATGGTTGCCAGCCAGTTCGCCGAGCTTGAGCCGCCTGAGCCCGACGAGAGCACCATCGTGGTGCCCACCGATCGGCCGGCCGATCAGGTGGCGGAGAACATCTGCGAGTTGCTCGGCCTGGGCTGAATCGCCGCCGTGCCAGAATCGGGCCATGCCCGATCGGCCAGGAGAGAATCACGCGGCGTCGAGCGAGGACGCCCGGTCGCTACAGGCCGCAGGTGTCACGATCCTGCTGGTCGTGGTCGCCACGGTCGTCTACTTTGTGCTCCCGGTGCCAGGCCGGATGCGCGAGAGCTCCTGGGTACTCATATTCGCCGCGGGCCTGATCGTCCTCGCCCTATTGATCGTGCTGATGGTTCGCAGGCTCCTGCACGCCGACATCGACGCGCGGGCTCGCAGCCTGATCGTGCTGCTGGCGTGCGTCGTGCTGTTCTTCTCGTGGGCGAACGTAACCCTGTCCAGGATCCCAGGAGAATTCGCGGACCTGCACACCAAGATCGACTCGCTGTATTTCTCGGTCAGCACCCTCGCGACCGTCGGCTTCGGCGACGTGCACGCGGCCGGCCAGCTTGCCCGCGCCGCGGTGACCCTCCAGATGCTCTTCAACCTGGTGTTCCTCGGCACGGCGATCACGATGGTAACCGGACTGTGGCGGCGGCAGTTTCAGGCGCGCAGGCGGCACCAGGGCCTGGAGGATTGATTTTCCGGGAACGGCGGCTCACACCGCCTGCTCTTCGACGTCCGCTAGCAGCCGGTCGTACCTGGCCACGAGGCGGTCCCGTGCGGCGGGGCTTGCCGCCCGGCGCAGCTCATGACGGCGGAAGCGTCGGCTCAGCAGGTGCGCTGCCTCCTCGTCGGTGACGGCGCCGGTTCGCGCGAACCTGGTCAGCACGCCGTGGGCCCTGGCCCGGTAGGAATCCGCGAGCAGGACGTACAGCACGCCCACGACGACGAAGTTCGTCGCGACCTTGATGGCCAGATCGGGATGGGGTGCGTCGAAGAGCACATGCATGACCATCGCCGCGGCCAGGCAGGCCAGCGCGAGCAGGTAGCCGCTGCGGCTGCGCCGCCGCGCGACGAGGTAGCCGATTCCGGTTCCGGCGACCGCCGTCATCGCCCAGTGCGAGCCGAGCCCGGAGGCGAACCGCAGCAGCCAGGAACTGGTCACTGCCCGGGCCGGGTCGGTCGCGCCGGACTGCACGATGTTGTCGAGTCCGTAGGTGACGTTCTCGATGGCCTGGAAGCCGATGCCCGTCAGCGCGCCGAACACCATGCCGTCGAGCGGGCCCTTGATCAGTCCGGGCGCGGCAAGGACGATCATGATGACACCGCACAGCTTCAGCACTTCCTCGTTGAGCGGCGCGGACAGGGAGTTCGACCAGTTAGCGGCGAACGTCACGCTTTCTGCCTTTGCCCACAGCCCGACAAGGCCCATGTTGGCCAGCAGCGCGCAGCCGATCGCGGCCGAGGCTCCCCAGACGGTCGCCGCCGCCGACCAGAGCAGCGGCGGGTTGCGAACCGGCCGCAGCAGTCGCAGCAGCAGGAATCCGGCCACCAGCTGCGGTATTTCGAGGGCGATGGCGAGCAGCGTGGCGGCGGGGAAGACGAACAGGTAACTCTCGAACGCCCAGACCATGACCGCGGCCCCGAAAACGCACGCGACCCCGGCGGTGACACGGACAATCCGGAGGCTGCGCTCCTCGCTGGCCGGGATCGGGGCACTGGCCGCGCTGGTCGCGGTCATCGGGCTGCCGCCGGGAACATTACCGAGCGGATGATCTGCTGAGCCGCCACCAGGTTCGCCAGCGGGGTTCGCCTGGGCGCCGTGATCACGATCTCGACCGCGTACTGCCGTGGCCGATTCGCGTAAACCGCCGCCGTTCCCCTCATCGTCCGCCCGGTGACGAGGCCCGCGTCGCCAGCCAGGCCGTGCGCGCTGGTGATCGGCACGGGCGCGGACAGGCGAGCCCCGGGGTGGCTGATCTGGAGAATCTGGCCCATGCCACTCCACAGGTCGCCGACGTCGGAGCGGCTGAGCAGATCCACGTAGGCGATCGACATGCTGACGCCACCGCGCCGCAGCGAGTACGCCTCCCGCGGGTTGCTCTGGGCCGACTGCATCAGCCAGCCGCGACCGACCGTGACCTGGGCCGAGTCCCGATGGCTCGGGCCAACTGACAGCCTGGCGTTCGCCCCGACCCGGCGGTTGTCGGAGACGGCGAGGTTGATCAGGGGCCAGCCCGCGGTCAGTACGGCCATGATCGCGACCACGGTCACCAGCCAGCGAAGCCGTGCCCAGCCAACGGGCGTGGCGGCCGCGCCACCGCTGCCGTGCATGGTGACCCCCGTATCTGCCCGTAGAACGCAGGCATTCCCTGGCCAGGGCGGGTCGCAAACCGCAAGGTCGCAAACGCCCGTGCCGCAAGCAACCATGCCCAGTTCACCCGCTGCGTGTGAGTTGCGGCCGATCCGGCCCGGTCATACTTGCCAGGCAGTTATGTGCCGGGGTGGTGCCGAGCAGGACGCGAAAGGTGACGCACATGAGCATTCCCGAAGCGGGCGTACCGGTCGATCTGGCGACCAGCGAGGCCCTGGCGGCTCTCGCGATCGGGGACACCGGGGTACTGGACGAGGCCGCAGGCATGCGCGAGCAGCTGCGCGCCGGCACCAGCCTCGATGCCAAGACGTTCTCCCTGGTCAAGATCGGCGCGCTGGTGGCAGTGGATGCCGCTCCCGCGTCGTACCTGTGGCAGGTCAAGGCCGCGCTGGACGCCGGTGCGTCGCCGCAGGAGATTCTCGGCGTGCTGACCGCGGTCGCGCCGCAGACCGGCATGCCGAGAGTGGTAGCTGCCGCTCCCGAGATCATGCTCGCGCTCGGCCTGGAACTGCCCGCCGAGGCCTGACGAGGGGGGACCGACAATGATGATGCGGCCGATGGTGGTCCGGCGCCGTCCGCTGCTGCGGGCCGCCGCGATCGGGGGAACCTTCGCCGCTGGCCGGGCGATGGGCCGGCGGGCCGAGGCGCAGAGCTACGCGGAGCAGGACCAGGGCCAGCAGGCGCAGGGCCAGCAGGCGCAGGGCCAGCAGGTGCCGCCGCAGGGTCAGGCGCCGATGGACGCAGGCGGGCCCTCGACGACGGATCAGCTGAACCAGCTCGCGGCCATGCATGACCAGGGCGCACTGAGCGACGAGGAGTTCGCGGCCGCGAAGGCCAAGGTGCTCGGCGGCTAGCGCCAACGCCGTGTACTCAACGTGGCCTGGGTTTTCGGCGCGGTCGCTAGGCGCGCGGCGGGTACATCAGAGTGAGCACGTCCTGCACCGGTCGATGACGGCATGCCGGACATATATCGACATTCGATGCGCCGCCCTGTTCCGGGCGCAGCAGTGACGCCGCAGCCACCTTGACTGCCGATACCCGGTTGTCACTCCGGTAGAGCGTGACGGAGTCGCTCGGGTTCATCTCGCGGCCGCACAGGTCACACATCAGCTGCTGGGTCGTCTCGGTCTTGGTAACCATGCTGCACCCCCGTAAAGCCCGGTAAGCAGCTCATACCCGAGCCATGCGTCACTACACGGCACGTGTCCGGGCGCAGCACGCAGCGGAATCCGATGTGGCTGGTGGAGGTGTCGACAGCCTCGCCCTGGCGCGCGGCGGGCCGGTAGCGCAGGCAGTAGCCGGGCGCGCACAGGTGCGAGCCGCCCTTGATGACGCGGCGCGGAATGTCGCCGGGCGGCGCGGAGCTCGCCTCGCGGTACGCGCAGCACGTCGCTGCCGCTTCTGGGTGGTGCCGGGGCCGGAATTTCTCGGACGTCCACTCCCATACATTGCCGGTCATGTCGTAGAGGCCGTAGCCGTTGGGCGGGAACGCTCCGGCCGGGGACGTGCCTTCGTATCCGTCGAGCAGCAGGTTCTGCCAGGGGAACTGGCCCTGCCAGGTGTTGGCCATCTGCTCGCCGCCGGGCGCGAATTCGTCGCCCCAGGCGAAGACGGCGCCGTCGAGGCCGCCGCGGGCCGCGTACTCCCATTCCGCCTCGGTGGGGAGGTCCTTGCCGGCCCAGGCGGCGTAGGCCAGCGCATCCGCGTAGGCCACGTGCGTGACCGGGTGCCGGTCCCGGCGGCTGAGGTCGCTGCCAGGCCCGTCCGGGTGCCGCCAGTTCGCGCCGGGCAGGTAAGCCCACCAGTTCCTGACATCACGCAGGTCGACCGGTCCCGCGGTCTTGCGGAACACCAGCGAGCCCGGCACCAGCAGGTCCGGGTCGGCGCCCGGGTAGTCGGCCGGATCCGGCGCCTGCTCGGCGGTGGTGACATGACCGGTCTGCTGCACGAATCGCCGGAACTGGGCGACGGTGACGGGCCGGGTGTCCATCCAGAAATCGCCGACGGTGACCTCGCATACCGGACGTTCCTCCGGATAGAAGTCCGCCGATCCCATCAGGAACCGCCCGCCGGGAACGCAGGCCATGCCCTCCGGGCTCTCGCGCGGCAGCGCGGTCGACGCGATGTCGCCAGTCCGGCCCGCAGTCTGCGTCGTCGGATGATCACCGCGCATGCTGAACCGCCCCCCGAGTCCGCGAACTGCGCTAGCCCATACCCCGGATCGGCGGCCGGGAGTGGCCGACGCCTGTTTTGCCAAGGATCGTCCGGGTCCGGCTCGCGGCGGGCGGGGGCCCTAGGTGCGCGGCTGGCCGGGTTCCCGGTTACTTCACCCGCAGGGGGTGAAGCCGGCCTTTACGGCACGGGAAGGCTGGCAGCATGATCGCGACCGTCCGCCCGACCCGGCCTGCGGGGGTGGCCGGCGGGCCGCGGGACTGCCGATGCTGACCGAGGCTCTGGGGCTGGCGCTGCTGGCGGCGATCACTCCCACCGCGCTGCTTGTCGCGGCCGTGTTCCTCGGTGCGGCCAATCCGCACCGGACGGTGCTGTTCTACCTGGCGGGCGCGGTCGCCATGACGGCGGTGATGGCGATCGTGGTGTTCGTCGTGCTGCGTGCGGGCCATCTGTACAAGCCGCACCAGCGTCAGCCCCGCTACGGCCTCCGGCTCGGCCTCGGCCTGCTGCTCCTGCTGCTCGGGGGGTACTTCCTGCGGCGCGGGCCGCGCCCGGCCAAGCCCCCCAAGCCGCCCAAGCCGGGCAAGAAGCCCAAGCAGGGCAGCATCATTTCCCGGCTGACCGCGCGGCCGGGTCCGTGGACGGCCTTCCTTGTAGGCATCCTGGTCTACTCGCCCTCGGTTACGTTCATTGCCGCGGTACAGACCATCGCGACGTCCAGGCAGGATGTCGCGGAGAGCGCGCTGGACCTGGCGCTGATCATCCTGGTCACGCTGCTGTTCATCTGGGTGCCGTTCGGGCTGTTCCTGCTCGCGCCCGAGCGGACCAGCCGGACGCTCCACAGCTTCAACGGATGGCTGCGCAGCCACGGGCATCAGATTGTGGTCGTGGTCAGCCTCGGTGCCGGGGCGTTGCTTACCCTCGACGGCATACTCGGCCTGACCGGCGCGGTGACGTGACGCGCCCGCGCCCGCAGGTCACACCCGCCGCGGGTCATACCGGCCGGGTGATGCGCGGCACCGGGCCTGCGGGGATCCTCTGACTGTGACCACGACCGCTCCGGCCGAGCCCACATTGGCGTCGGCGTCCTCGCCCTTCCCGCCGATCGCCGACTACGCGTTCCTGTCCGACTGCACGACGACCGCCCTGGTCGCGCCCACGGGCGCGGTCGAGTGGATGTGCCTGCCGCGCGCGGACTCGGCGAGCGTCTTCGCGACCCTGCTGGACCGGTCCGCGGGCTTCTTCAAGTTCGGGCCGGCGCATACCCGGGTGCCGGCGAACCGGCGGTACCTGCCGGGTTCCCTGGTGCTGGAGACCACCTGGGCAACGCCCACGGGGTGGATGGTGGTCACCGACGCGCTGGTGATGGCGGAGTGGGCCGGGACGCAGCGCATCGAGGGCCAGCGCCGTCCGCCCGCAGACTTCTCCGCGTGCGGGATGCTGGTCCGCACCGCTACCTGCATCAGCGGAAAAGTGGACCTGATGATGGACTGCATGCCGCTGTTCGACTACGGTCGCTCGCCCGGCATGTGGGAGTACGGGGGCGACGACTACGGCCACGTCGTCTGCTCGCTGCCCGGCCAGCCCGAGCTGACCCTTCGCTCCAGCCTCCGCCTCGGATTCGGCGGGGCCAGGTCCACCGGACGTAAGGCACTGGCCGAGGGCGAATCGGCCTTCGCGGCGCTGTCCTGGGGGAAGGCAGGAGTGTCCACGGTGCCCGAGGCGCTCGCGCAGGTCGATGGCACGGTGCGGTGCTGGCGCGACTGGATGCGGCACTCCAGCGCGCGGATGCCCGACCACCCGTGGCGGCCGTACATCGAGCGGAGCGCGCTCACGCTGAAGGGCCTCACCTACGCGCCCTCCGGCGCGATCATGGCCGCCTCGACCACCTCCCTGCCCGAGACGCCCGGTGGCGAGCGGAACTGGGACTATCGGTACACCTGGATCCGCGACTCGGCCTTCATGCTGTCGGCGCTGTACCAGCTCGGCTACGACTGGGAGGCCTTCGGCTACTTTGCCTTCCTGATCGACGCCTGGAGCGCCGGCGGGCTGCAGATCATGTACGGCATCGACGGCGAACGGCAGCTAGACGAGCACATCCTCGACAATCTGCGCGGTTACGACGGCGCGCGCCCGGTCCGGATCGGGAACGGTGCCTACGACCAGCAGCAGCACGACGTCTGGGGGATGGCCATGGAAGCGGCCGCGCTCTACTTCCAGAACGCGGCCGCCGAGATCGGCCCGATGGCCTGGGAGGGCCTCAGCACCCTCGTCGAGAAGGCGATCGAGGTATGGGAGCAGCCTGACCGCGGCATCTGGGAGGTCCGCGGAGAGCCACGGCACTTCACCGCGTCGAAGGTCATGTGCTGGGTGTCGGCCGACCGGGGCGCGAAGCTCGCCAGATCCAGGGACGATACGACTCATATCGAGCGCTGGCAGCAGCAGGCCGACGCGATGAAGGCCGACATCTGCGCGCATGGCGTGGACGACCGCGGGGTCTTCGTTCAGGTCTACGGCGGCAAGGCGCTTGATGCGTCGGCTCTGCTCATCCCGATCATGGGCTTCCTGCCGCCCGACGATGACCGGGTCAAGGCCACTGTGCTGGCCATCGCCGACGAACTGACCCACGACGGTCTCGTTCTGCGGTACCGGCCAGAGGAAACCGATGACGGGCTCAGCGGTGAGGAGGGCACGTTCACGATCTGCTCGTTCTGGCTGGTGTCGGCGCTGGCCATGATCGGCGAGACAGAGCGGGCACGGGCGCTGTGCGCCAAGCTGCTATCGCTGGCGAGCCCGCTGCAGCTGTACGCCGAGGAGATCGACGCGGCCAGCGGCATGCACCTGGGGAACTTCCCGCAGGCGTTCACGCATCTCGCGCTCATCGACGCTGTGCTGCGCGTGATCGCGGCCGAGCAGCAGGCGCAGGCCGCTGAGCCGACGCAGCGGGCCTGAGCTAGCTCGCGGCCGAGCCCCGCCCCGGAAAACCGGGGCGGGGCTCGTGTGTGGTGCGAGCCGGTAGCTGTGCCGGAGAGCTGCGGCGGTTACCTGCGCACTCCGCGGGTGCCCGCTGACTGTGAGCTCGTGGTCGTGGTGGTCGTCGTGCCCGAGCCCATCGCGGCGGAGCCCGTGCCCATGGAGCTCTCGCCGTAGCGCTCGCCGTAGCTCCCGCCAGCGCCGGCCCCGTAGCCGCCGTCGGCATAGTCCGCCGGGTCGCGGCGGAGCAGGCCCCAGATCGCGGCCACGCTGAGGGCGACGATGAGGATCCCCCAGATCGGCGAGTAGGCCAGCGCCAGGAAGCCCGCGATCGCGGTCAGCACGGCTAGCCCGGCACCCGCAATCCTGCCGAAGGACATGCCCAGCAGGTACGTTGCGCCGGCCGCGAACAGCAGGACGCCGAGAACCAGCAGCGTCCAGCCCCAGCCGTGGATGGTCCACCGGTAGGCGTAACCGGGCAGCGAGGTGTAGAAGCTGGACCTGACAACGAGCGCCAGCCCCGCGAAGAAGGCCAGCAGGCCGGCCAGCATGGACAGCACACCGCCCATGCCCGCGCGGCCTACGTCGTCGCCGCCTCCGGATGGCTGGCGGCCAGCACTTGTGCCGGTGCTGCGCGCGTAGGTGGTTGTTGACTCGGTCCGCGTGGCCGGCTGGTCACGCAGGCTTGTGCTCGTAGCGCCCGTCGCGTTCCCGGAGGTGCCGGTCACGTTCCCGGTGGTCTGCTGCGGTGCCTGAGCTCCGGACTGACCAGTGGATCGTTCCTGTGCTCTGCTCATAAAACGCACTCCCCTCTGACCTGACCTGTCGGGCAGGCGCCGCCTGGTCAGTGCCAGAACAGCAGCCCACGTTCGGCCGGTTGTCCGGGTTGTTCTCTTCGACGCTACGTACGTGCCGCTGAGCAGGGCATCACCCAGCTTGGGTGATCCCGAAGCGGAAACCGGTCCGGGCAATCAGTCGGCTTTGGTGGGGAACGTCGGGTTTCTTCGGCGGCGACCCGTCGTCGGCCGCGGCACTGCCGCGACGCCGATTGGCCGCAGTCACCCGGGGGTATGGCTGTTACGGGGCTTTGAGCTGCAATTTCACCGCGCCGGGTGAAATCGCGGGCCAGGGGGCGAGGGCGGCCGGCCAGGCGCAGGGCTACTGGCTGCGGGGCGATAGGGGGCGAGCGGCTAAGCGATGACGACGTCCGTGAGCGGGTCGGCGAGATCCGTAGGGCAAGGCCGTCTCCGCCTGCTCGCTGACAAGCTCGAGATGCCGGGGCTCGGGCTGGCGGTCGTCGACCGCCCTCGCGTCGCCGCGCTCATGGACCGCGCGACCAGTCACCGGGTCGTCCTGGTAACCGGCCCCGCGGGCGCGGGGAAGACGGTGGCCTGCGCGAGCTGGGTGGCCGCGCGGAAGGCAGCGACCGCAGCGGGGCGGCAGCGAGACCGCGCCGCCGCCTGGGTCACGCTGGACGCGGCCGACCGCGAACCGGCGCGTTTCTGGGCATATCTGGCGGCTGCCCTGGCCGGCGCCGGCGCGATCAGTCCCGCCGACGCCGACCGGCTGGCCACCGATGACCCTCATGGCTCCGGCCACGAGATCGCCCGCGATCTGCTCTCCGCGCTTGAGCAGGCCGCAGTGCCCGTCACGGTCGTGCTCGATGACGTGCATCAGCTCGCCGGTTCCGATGTGGTCGCCGGGCTCGACGAGCTGATCCATCACGCCCCCGAGAGCCTCAGGCTAGTACTGGCCGGCCGTTACGTGCCCGGCCTGGCGCTGGCAAAGCTGCGTGTGTCCGGTCAGGTGGGCGATGTCGGCCCGGCCGAGCTTGCCTGTACCGGTGAGGAGGCCGACGCATACCTGGCCAGCATGGGCGTCACCGTCAGCGACGAGGCCCGCGCCGGGATCATGAGGCAGACCGAGGGGTGGATGGCGGGCCTCCGGCTGCTGTCGATGACCATGTCGCCGACGGGCGAGCCTGCGCCGGAGACCGATCAGCTCGTCTCCGACTACCTGTGTGACGAGGTCCTCGCCGAGCTTCCGCCGGGCACGCGCGACCTGATGCTGCGCACCTGCCTGACCGAGGTGGTCCCTGCCGACCTGGCGCGGGAGCTGACTCAGGACCCAGCCGCGGCCGCGCGTCTCGATCAGCTCGGCAAGGAGAACGGGCTTATCAGCGCGGCGGGCACGGGACAATCCGGATACCGCTATCACCCGATGCTGAGAACCGCGCTCGAGACGGTGCTCAGGCGCGACCTGCCGGCCGAGGTGCCCGGCCTGCTCGGCCGGATCGCCCGCTGGCACGCCGGGCACGACGACGTACTGAGCGCCGTCCGCGCGGCGGCCCGCGCGGGCGACTGGGAGTTCGGCGCCGAGCTGCTGCGCGTGGCCGGCCCGGTGGTGCCGTCCGCCGCCGACTGGGCCGGGCTAGAGGAGGTGCTGGCCTCGTTCCCGCCGGACCGGCGCAGCGCCGACGTCGCGCTGGCGGCCGAGCTCGCGGCGGCCCGGCTCTGGCAGAACGACCCGGACGGCGCGCTGCCGCACCTGGACTGCGCGCAGGGGGCGCTGGCCGGACTGACCGGCCCGGACCGCGCTACGGCGGAGCTCTGGGTGACCGCGCTGCAGGTGATGCGGCAGGCTCCGGGGGAGACCGACCTGGCCGGACCCTGGCAGCTGGCCAGCCACGCACACGAGGAATCGAGGAGCGTGCCGGAGCACCGTGCTACCGGGCTGCTCTGGCTGGCCCTGGGCTGCGCCAGCCTGCGCCGGCTCGATGCGCGGCAGGCCAGCGCCGCGCTGCAGCACGCCAGCTCGCAGCTCGCGGCCGGAGGGCTCGCGCTCATCAGGGAAAGGGCACGATCGTGGGAAGCCGTCGCGCACGCGTGCCACGGCGACCTGGCGACCGCGACCCGGGTCGCGGCGGAGGTAGCGGAAGGTCCCGCCGGCGGCCCGGAGCTGGCCCCGATCCTCGCGATCAGCCAGGCGGTCGCTCACATCGCCAGGGACGAGCCCGAGGCGGCGGCGATGCTGCTTGATCAGGCTGACCAGGTGGCGGTGGGCCCGCAGCCCGCGGGAGAGCCCGTGCTCGGCGTTCTCACCGAGCTGGCCAGGACCCGTATCGCGATCAATGACGGCAACCTGACGGGCGCGCGCGGCCTCGTCCGGCTGCTGACCGAGATGACCGCGGGGGACGGGGCGGCAGCCACCGCGATATCGGCCCTGGACGCCGAGATCAGCCTGGCCGCCGGTGAGCGGGACCGGGCCAGGGCCGTGCTCGCCGGAATGGCCGCGGCAAGCGGCGCGGCCGCGCACACCGTCGCGCAGCCGCGGGCTGCAATCTGCCAGGCCCGGCTGCTCATGGCCGAGGACGATGACAAGGGCGCGCTCAAGCTGCTCGAGCCGGTGATGTCGGGCCAGCGAGATGCCAGCACGGGGCTGGACATCCGGCTGACCGCTCTGCTGACCTCCGTTATCGCGCACCGGCGGCTGAGCCAGGCGTCCGAGGCGGCCGAGCGGCTCGAGGAGGCACTGGCCCTCGCCGAGCCCGACGACCAGTCAGGAGCGTTCATCGCCGCGGGATCGCCGATCCGGTCGGCGCTGACGATTCTGATCACGCCGGCCAGTCCGTGCGCCGGGTTCGCGGGCCGGATCCTGGACCGCTTCGACGGCCGCCTGCCGCACGGGATCACATCGCCTACCGGCGTGGTGCTCACCGAGAGCGAGCTGGCCGTCCTGCGGTTCCTGCCCTCGCACATGACCAACCAGGAGATCGCCGAGTCGCTGTTCCTGTCGATCAACACGATCAAGACGCACCTCAGCTCGGCCTACCGCAAGCTCGGTGTCACCAGCCGCCGCCAGGCGATCGCGCAGGGCCGCCGCCTCGACCTGCTCTAGCCGGAGGCACGAATGTGGCCCGCGCCGGACCTGCGGCGCGGGCCACGCTTCTGGCCATCTGCGGGGCTGCCCTCCCCCCAGGGGTCGCCCCTGGTCAGGCGGCCTACCTGACCGGTGTCAGGCCGCCCTCGCGGGCGTAGCCGTTGTCCTTGCCCTGCCGCCGGTCGTCTCCTTGGCGGCGCGGCGCAGGCTGAACGCCAGGATGCCGAGCGCGACGCCGTAGAACAGCAGCCAGGCGGCCATGATCGTGAGCATCAGGACCAGCGTGATGCCCGGCCAGATGACCAGGACCAGGCCGGCCGCGATGGCGAAGATGCCCGTGACGAACCGCAGACCGCGGCCGCTGCCCTCGGGCGAGGACGCCGCCGCCCCGATGTCGGCGACGCCGTGCATGATGAAGTACACGCCGACCACGAACGCGACCAGGAACAGGCTGAGCGCGTGATGGCGCAGGCAGTACACGCCGGCGATGACCGCTATCAGCCCGAGCACGATGTAGGCCGCGCGCATGCCGCCGCTTTGACCTTCACGGGCGGTGAACCCCTCGTACAGGCGTACCGCCCCCGAGATCACCAGCGCGCACCCGACCAGGATCGCCACGACGGTCAGGGAGGCGTGCGGCCACACCAGCAGCGCGATGCCAAGGCCGATCATGACCAGCGCCCCGAGCAGGACCACCGACCAGGACATCTTCGCGGCCTTCCCGAGCATGTCCTGCGGCTGGCCGTAGCCGGGCTCGCCGTACCTGGCCTGCCCGTAGGTCGACTCGGTGTAGGTGGTCTCGCTGTACTCGGTCCGGCCGTACCCCTGCGCCTGGCGCGCCTGGTCGGGTACCTGCTGGCCCGTCTGCTGCGGCACGCTGGTGCTCGGCGTAGCCGTGCGCGTGGCGGTGCCCGCTGAGCTGGACTGACCTGACCCGGAGCTGCCGCGATGGAACAGGCCGTGCCGGCCGGTGCTGCCGGTCCCCGAGCCGCTAGTCTCCGGCGGGTTTACCCCGCTCTGGTCGCCCGGCGAGCCTGCCGGGTTGTTCCGCGGATCTGTCATTGGTGGACCCCCCCATCAGCCGAAGTGCCCGCCACCAGCAGGCCACAGTGCTGCAGGTCACAGTGCAGCGCGCAGCGGCGCCGTCCGCGCGGCTCCCGAGGCCGCCTCGGGTGCGGCTATGGAATCCATCCTGCGGCGGAGAGTTCCCGTGATCATCACCCGTGACGGGTGAACGCCCCCGGCTCGTCACCGCTGCCCTAGACTTGGCCCGCAGGCAGCCTTGAGCGGCCTTAAGCAACCACAGCCTTGAGCAGCCTTGAGCGTCACCGCGACGGCTCATGCAGGTGAGCATTTCCAGGAGCGACCCCCAGGTGAAGACCGACGTCGAAGAGCTGAGCCCGACCAGGGTCAAGCTGACCATCGAAGTTCCGTTCGAGGAGCTCAAGAAGAACCTTGACCAGGCCTACCGCGAGGTAGCCCGGCAGGTGCGGGTGCCGGGATTCCGGCCGGGCAAGGTGCCGCCGCGTGTCATCGACCAGCGCATCGGCCGCGGCGCGGTGCTGGAGCAGGCGATCAACGACGCCGTGCCGCAGCTGTACAGCAAGGCAGTGGCCGAGAACGAGGTCGTGCCGCTTGGCCAGCCGGACGTCGAGGTCACCAAGCTGGATGACGGCAAGGAGCTGGCGTTCACGGCCGAGGTGGACGTCCGGCCGAAGTTCGACCTGCCGGACCTGGAGACGGTCTCGGTGACCGTGGAGAACGCCGAGGTATCGCCCGACCAGGTCGAGGAGTACCTGAGGGCGCTGCGGGAGCGGTTCGCGTCGCTCAAGACCGTGGACCGGGCCGCCGAGACGGGCGACTTCGTCTCCATCGACCTGGCTGCCTCGGTCGACGGCAATCCGGTGGAGGACGCGCAGGCCACTGGCGTGTCCTACGAGGTCGGCAGCGACTCGATGCTGGACGGGCTCGACGAGGCGCTGGCCGGCATGACGGCGGGCGAGTCCAAGACGTTCACCGCCGAGCTGGCGGGCGGCAAGCATGAGGGCATGGCGGCCGACGTCCAGGTCACGGTCAATACCGTCAAGGTCAAGGAGCTGCCCGCGCTGGACGACGACTTCGCCCAGGCCGCCAGCGAGTTCGACACCGTCGGCGAGCTGCGCGCCTCGACGCGCAAGCAGCTGGAGACCATGCGCAAGGCCGGTCAGGCCGGTCAGGCCAGGGAGCGGGCACTGACGGCACTGCTCGAGCAGATCGACATCCCGCTTCCCGAGCGCATCGTCCGGGCCGAGGCCGAGCAGCGCCGGGAGAGCCTCCAGAGCCAGCTGGACCGAGCCAACCTGACCATGAAGGCCTACCTGGAGCAGAGCGATCAGACCAGGGCGCAGCTCGAAGCCAGTTTCGAGGAAGAGGCCAGGCGCTCGGTCAAGATGCAGTTCATCCTCGACAAGCTCGCCGCCGATGAGGACGTCAAGGTCACGCCGGAGGAGCTGAGCGCCTACGTGACCGAACAGGCCTACCGGATAGGCGTCGCGCCCGACCAGCTGGCCAAGCAGCTCAGCGACAACGGTCAGCTGGGCATGGTCGCAGGCGATGTGCTGCGGTCCAACGCACTGCGCCTGCTCGCGGAGAAGGCCAGGATCGTGGACGAGGCGGGCCGCCCGGTGTACGTCAAGGCGGACGAGCCCGAGATCGATCCTGACGCGGATCTCGACGAGGACGAGGACGAGGACGAGGGCGGGTTCGACGACGAGGCCTGAGACGGCGAGCGGGAGGCACGGGGCGTGACGCGGGCTGCGGTCCGCGGCGCCCCGTTCCCTTGCATGTCAGAGGCGCTAAATGGCGCCTCGGCCTGCGCCGGTAGCGAAATGCGGGGATGGGCGGACGTGGCGTGCCTGCGCTCGGGTTATGGTCACATGCAAGCAACCACATGAGGAGGGCACACGTGACCACGGCCGACCCCGCGCTGGCCGACGACCGGCGCCAGATTGCCCCGCTGCTGGCGCAGGCAGCCGAGGCCCCGGTACTGCCGATGGGCGACATGCTGTTCCAGCGGCTGCTACGGCACCGGATCGTCTTCCTCGGCCAGCAAGTCGACGACGACCTGGCGAACCGGATCTGCGCCGAGCTGATCCTGCTGGCGGCGGAGGACAATAAGCGGGATATCACCCTCTATATCAATTCGCCGGGCGGCTCGGTGTACGCCGGAATGGCGATCTATGACGTTATGCAGTATGTCCCGAATGACGTGGCTACCTATGCGATGGGCATGGCCGCGTCGATGGGGCAGTTCCTGCTCACGGCGGGCGCGCCGGGCAAGCGGTACGCGATGCCGCACGCCGCCATCCTCATGCACCAGCCGCACGGCGGCATCGGCGGCACGGCCACGGACATCAGGATCCAGGCCGAGCAGAGCCTGTACCTCAAGCGCCTGATGGCCGAGCGGATCGCCATGCACACCGGCAAGCCGGTCGACCAGATCGAGGCTGACTCCGATCGCGACCGCTGGTTCACCGCGGAGGAGGCGCGTGATTACGGGATTGTCGACCACGTGATCAGCAACGCCACCGAGGTAGTCGAACCCGGCAGCCCGCTGGCGTGAGGACACGGCGGGCATGAGCACACAGACCGATGACGGGCGCGAGCGGAGGAGCACGCAGTGAGCAACGAATTGGGTGGCACGGGGCGCGGCGGCCTGATCCAGCCGGCCCAGTACCAGCCGGCCCAGGGCCGGTACGTCCTGCCCTCCTTCGTGGAGCGGACCTCGTACGGCGTCAAGGAGATGAACCCGTACAACAAGCTCTTCGAGGAGCGGATCATCTTCCTCGGCGTGCAGATCGACGACGCCTCGGCCAATGATGTTATGGCCCAGCTGATCACGCTGGAGTCGATCGACCCGGGCCGGGACATCCTGATCTACATCAACTCGCCCGGCGGGTCGATGACCTCGATGATGGCGATCTACGACACGATGCAGTACATCCAGCCTGACATCCACACCTACTGCCTGGGCCAGGCCGCCTCGGCCGCTGCCGTCCTGCTTGCGGCGGGCACCAAGGGCAAGCGGTTCGCGCTGCCCAACGCCAGGATCCTGATCCACCAGCCGGCCGTCGAGAGCGGCTACGGGCAGTCCAGCGACCTGGAGATCCAGGCCCGCGAGATCCTGCGGATGCGCACTGCGATGGAGCAGATCCTGGCCTCTCACTCCGGCCAGTCCGAGGATCAGGTGCGCAGGGACATCGAGCG
>JASHOV010000687.1 GCA_030038495.1 Streptosporangiaceae bacterium | reverse complement strand
ACGGTTGGCTACGGTGACGTCACGCCCAAGCCTGGCGTGGGCCGGCTCATTGCCTCGGGCGTCATGCTGACAACCATCCCGCTGCTTGCCTCCGTGTTCGCGCTCGCGACCGGCGGGTACGTGGCGGCCGGACTACGAAGGATCCTCGCCATGCACAGCCCCTTCCCCGAACGGCCGTACCGCGTCGTGATCGGCATGAACCAGACGGTGCCCGCGATCCTGCAGCAGCTCGTCGCCGCGGGCGTATCGGTGGTCCTGGTCGCCGACACCGACCCGGCGGGGCTGCCGCCGGAGGTCCATCACATCCGCGCGGACGCAACACAGGAGTCGGCGATCAAGCAGGCCAGGCTCGCGGACGCCGAGCAGGCCCTGGTCACCGGGAATTCCGACGGTGATGTGCTGGTCAGCTCGGTCCTCGTCCGCAGGCTGGCGCCGCAGCTGCCGGTCATCGCCCTAGTCAGCTCGCCGTCCGTGCGGGAGGCGCTGGCCGATCTGGGGGTGCAGCACACAATGTCCGCGCACGACCTGATCGCCGCCACGCTCGCCAAGAGCCTGGAGGCGCCGCACGCCAGCGACATGGTGGCGCAGCTCGTGGAGTCCAGGTCGCACCGGCTCGCCGAGGTGGCGGCGGCCGACGAGGGTGCAGTCGGCAAGTCGCTGAGCGCCGTCAGGGACGAGCGGGCCGGCCTGGTACTCGGCCTTGTGCAGGACGGCAGGTTTACCCTCGGCCTGGCCGACGACCCGGTGATTGGCGCGGGCGACTACCTGCTGATAGCCGAGAGCGCGCGACCGGCGGCCCGGTCACACTGAAAGAGTGAGCGAACGGGTCAGGACCGCCATCCGCGTGGAAGGCGTCGTGCAGGGCGTCGGCTTCCGGCCCTTCGTCTACGGCCTGGCGACCAGCCTGGGCCTGTCCGGCCTGGTCGGCAATGACGTCGACGGCGTATTCGCCGAGATCGAGGGCGACGCAGAATCGGTCGCGAGATTCCTGGTGCTGGTCGAGCAGGATGCCCCGTCGCTGGCCAGGGTCGAGCGGATCACTACGACGGACATGACCCCCGTCGGCTCGGACGCGTTCGTAATCGCCGCTAGCCAGCTCGGCGGGGAACGGCGGGCCCTCGTGTCCGCGGACAGCGCGACATGCGCCGACTGCCTGGGAGAGCTGGACGACCCGCGGGACCGCCGGTACCGCTACCCGTTCATCAACTGCACCAACTGCGGCCCGCGCTTCACGATAGTCCGCGGCGTCCCGTACGACCGGCGGCTGACCACGATGAGCGGCTTCGAAATGTGCTCCCTGTGCGCGGCCGAATACCACGACCCGGCCGACCGGCGGTTCCACGCACAGCCCGTGTGCTGTCCCGCCTGCGGTCCGCGGCTGTCACTGACCGACCCGGTCGGCCACCAGCTTCCCGCCACGGCCGGTGATCCGATCGCTGCGGCGGCCGACCTGATCCTGGCCGGACAGGTGGTGGCCATCAAGGGGCTGGGCGGCTATCACCTGGCCGTAGACGCGGCTGACCAGAAGGCAGCCGCCACACTGCGCGCGCGCAAGCATCGCGAGGACAAGCCGTTCGCGGTCATGGTCGCGAGCCTGGCGGCGGCCCGCGAACTGTGCTATCTCGACGACGCCGCCGAGCGGCTGCTCACTAGCAGCCGCCGGCCGATCGTCCTGGCCCGGCGGCGGCCGGCGGCGGCCGGCCGGATAGCGGACGCGGTGGCACCCGGCAACAGACACCTCGGCCTCATGCTGCCCTATACGCCGCTGCACCACCTGATGCTCGGCCAGGTCGGCAGGCCGATCGTGGCCACGAGCGGCAACGTCTCCGACGAGCCCATTGCCTACCGCGACGCCGATGCGCTGGTCCGGCTGGCCGGGATAGCCGACGCGTTCCTGCTGCACGACCGGGCGATCCACATCAGGACCGACGACTCGGTTGTCCGGTCGGTGCACGGTCGGCCCACCGTGCTGCGGCGGTCCCGTGGCTACGTTCCTGAACCGCTGCGTCTGGCGCACGCCTGCCCGCGGCCCGTGCTGGCCTGCGGAGCCGAGCTGAAGAGCACGTTCTGCCTGGCGAAGGGGGACCGGGCATTTGTGTCCCATCACATCGGCGACCTGGAGAACGCCGAGACCCTGCTGTCGTTCACCAGCGGCATCGAGCACTTCCGTCGCCTGTTCGACATCGAGCCCGAGCTGGTCGCGCACGACCTGCATCCCGATTACCTGTCCACCAAGTACGCCGCCGACCTGACCGGCGTCGCGCTCACCGGTGTCCAGCACCACCACGCGCACATCGCGTCCTGCCTGGCCGACAACGACGCCGACGGGCCGGTGATCGGGGTGGCCTTCGACGGCACGGGGTACGGCCCGGACGGCACGATCTGGGGCGGCGAGTTCCTCATTGCCGACCTTGCGGGTTACGAGCGGGCCGGCTGCCTGGATCCGGTGCCGATGCCCGGCGGGGCAGCCGCGATCCGCCAGCCGTGGCGGATGGCCGCCAGCTACCTGGCGGTTGCCTTTCCTGATGGTGCGCCGGCCGACCTCGCGGTACGGCAGCGGAACGAGCAGGCCTGGGGGCCGGTCACCGCGATGGCCGCGCGCGGCATCAATTCCCCGCTCACCTCCAGCGCCGGCCGACTATTCGACGCCGCCGCGGCCCTGCTCGGGGTCCGCGATGTCATCAACTACGAGGGCCAGGCCGCGATCGAGCTCGAGCAGCTTGCCAGCACCGCGCGGCCTGCCGGCACCGCGCGGCGATCGGGATACCCGGCCGAGGTGACCAGCGCCGAGGTGACCAGCGGCGAGGTGACCAGCGCCGAGGTGACCAGCGCCGAGGTCGTTCACGTCCGCGGAGCCGACCTGATCCGGGCGGTGACGGACGACCTGGCGGCCGGCGTAGACCGGGCGGTGATCGCGGGACGCTTCCAGGCCGGCGTGGCGGCGGCGACGGTGACCGCATGCCGGGTCCTGCGCGACCGGCACGACCTGCAGACGGTCGCGCTATCGGGCGGCGTGTTCCAGAACGTGCTGCTGACCGCACAGGTCACCGATCAGCTGACTGCGGCCGGGTTCACCGTGCTGACGCACAGCCGGGTGCCGTGCAACGACGGCGGCATCAGCCTCGGCCAGGCCGCGGTCGCGGCGGCCCGTGACCGCCAATAGTCAGTCGTGCGGTGCTGGCACCCGGCGGCGGAGCCAGTCGTACCAGGCCTGGACGCCGTCGCCGGTGGTCGCCGAGATCTGCACGAGCAGCGCGTCCGGTGCCGCGATCCGCAGGTCGGCCATGTACTGCTTCATGTCGAAGTCCACGTACGGCAGCAGGTCGGTCTTGTTGAGTAGCACGAGATCGGCCTGCCGGAACATGTGCGGGTACTTCAGTGGCTTGTCCGTACCCTCGGTGACCGAGGCCAGGACCACGCGTGCTTCCTCGCCCAGGTCGAACAGGGCGGGGCAGACCAGGTTGCCGACGTTCTCGATGACGACAATCGAGCCGCTCGGCGGGTCCAGGCCGCGCAGGCCGTGCGCGACCATCTCGGCGTCCAGGTGGCAGCCGACGCCCGTGTTGATCTGGATGACCCTGCTGCCCGCGGCCTGAATGCGGCGCGCGTCGAGTGCGGTCTCCTGGTCGCCCTCGATGACCGAGAGCCTCACCTTCCCGGCCAGCTCCCTGGTGGTCCGCTCCAGCAGGGTAGTCTTCCCGGAGCCGGGCGAGCTCATCAGGTTGATCGCGAGGATGCCACGCTCGCGCAGCCACTCGCGGTTGCGCACCGCGAGGTCGTCGTTCTTGGCCAGCACCTTCTGCTGTAGCTCGACCGTGCGACCGTGCTCGTGGTCAGCGTGCTCGTGGTCAGCGTGCTCGTGGTGAGTGTGCTCGTGGTCAGTGTGCACCTGCTCATGGTCGAAGTCAGCGAGCAGGACGTCGGAGCGGGCCGGATCTCGGGGGTGCAGATAACGCACTCGCGCCGCGCGGCGGGAGAAGCGCCCCCGGCCGCCCATCCAGGCCGGAACCGGCCGGTCCGGCAGCAACGTAATGACGGCGGCAGAACCGCACCCACATGATCCGCACATCTTATGCCACCTGTACTGACGTTATCTTGAGGTCCTGCCCGGTCAGCACCGTGACCTCGGCGCTGCCACACGGGCAAAGGGCGATCGGGCCGTCTGGCTCGAAGTCCTTACTGCATACCCTGCAGTTGCACATCGCTGGCGGCTGGATAATCTCCAGCGCTGCGCCCTCCAGGTTGGTTCCCTCGGTTACGAGGTCAAAGCAGAATCGCAGCGAGTCGGCGACGACGCCGGACAGGGCGCCGATCTCCAGCCGGACACAAGTGACCCTGGCACCCGGCAGGCGCTCGGTCACGGCGTCTACCAGGCCCTCGGTTATCGCCAGCTCGTGCACTAGCTCGCTCGCTCTCGTCGTCGGCTCGGCTGCTGTCATCGCGGCGGGCGCCTGCTCAGCAGATCCTCGGGAGCGGATCGCCCACGAGGAGGTCGACGATCCTGGTACCGCCAAACGCGGTCTTCAGCTGGACGATGCCCGGCGGGTCGGCGGTGACGTGCCCGATAACCGCCGCCTCCCGGCCCTGCGGATGGGCCCGCAGGGTGGTGAGCGCGGCATCGGCCCACGCGCTGTCCACGACGGCTACCAGCGTGCCCTCGCAGGCCACGTACATCGGATCGATGCCGAGCAACTCGGATGCGCCGCGCACTTCCGCCCGGACGGGAATGTCGTCCTCCGCAACCAGCACGCCGACCCCCGCCGCGGACGCGATCTCATTCAGGATGGTGGCGACGCCGCCGCGGGTTGCGTCCCGCAGCGCGCGGATACCAGGACCGCCGGAACCGCCGGAACCGCCGGAACCGCCAGGACCGCCAGGACCGCCGGAACCGCCGGAACCGCCAGGACCGGCAGTCAGCAGGTCCGCGACCAGGCCGTTCAGCGGCGCGGTATCGGAGATGAGATCGGCCTCGATGTCAAGCTCGCCCCTGGCCAGCATGATGGTGATGCCGTGGTCGCCGATCGGGCCGGAGACGAGGATCGCGTCACCCGGTCTGGCCTGCGCGACGCCGAGATTGAGGTCGTTCTCGATCACGCCGACGCCGGCCGTGTTGATGTAGCAGCCGTCGGCTTTGCCCTTCTCGACCACCTTGGTGTCGCCGGTAACGACCTGCACTCCGGCCCGCTGCGCCGCGGCTTGCATGGAGGCGACGATCCGGGTCAGGTCCGCGACCGGGAAGCCCTCCTCGAGTATGAAGCCCGCCGACAGGTACAACGGCACCGCGCCGGCCATCGACAGATCGTTCACCGTACCGTTGACGGCCAGGTCACCGATATCGCCGCCGGGGAAGAACAGCGGGGAGACCACGTAGGAGTCGGTAGTCAGCGCGAGCCGGGCGCCGCTCACGTGCAGCCGGGCGGCGTCCTCGAGCGGCTCGAGCAGCGGATTGCGGAAGGCGTCGAGGAACACGGCCTCGATCAGGGTCTGGGTGGCCTTGCCGCCCGCCCCGTGCGACATCACGATCCGCTCTTCCTTGACCCGCGGCCGTGCCCGCCTGGCCCGGTCGATGCGCTCGAGCACAAGCTCCTCGCGCACGGTGCCGGGCGCCGGCTGCGGCGACCCGTGGTGCTCGAACCTGGTGCCGGCTGCGTCCGAGCCCGATGCGGCCTCGTTCCCGCCCAATGCGGCCTCGTGCTCGCGCAGGGCTTCCTGCACCCAGCCCGCGCTGGCGGTGTCCGGGCTCGTCATGGAGTACTAACCTCCTTGACCCGGGTCCTGGTCAGCCGGCCGTAGTTGTAGTACGCCGCGCAGGCTCCCTCGGGCGAGACCATGCACGTCCCGATCGGAGTCTCCGGCGTGCACGCCGTTCCGAAAACCTTGCACTCCCACGGCTTGAGCACGCCCTTGAGCACCTCGCCGCACTGGCAGGCCTTCGGGTCGGCGACTCGGACGCCGGGCACGGAGTACAGCAGCTCGGCATCGAACTGGGCGAAGTCCTGCCGCATCTTCAGGGCCGAGTGCGAGATGAAGCCAAGCCCGCGCCACTCGAAGTACGGGCGCAGTTCCATGGTCTGCCCGATCGCCCGCAGCGCCACCACGTTCCCGTCCCAGGGAACGACGCGCGAGTACTGGTTCTCGATCTCGGCCCGCCCCTCCGAGAGCTGCACCATCAGCATGTAGATGGACTGCAGGATGTCGAGCGGCTCGAACCCGGCCACGACGACCGGCTTGCCGTAGTCGCGGGCGATGAACTCGTACGGTCGGCAGCCGATCACGGTGGACACGTGCCCAGGGCCGAGGAATCCGTCCAGCCGCAGGTCCGGCGAGTCCAGGATGGCCTTGATCGCCGGAATGATCGTGACGTGGTTGCAGAACACCGAGAAGTTCGTCAGCCCCTCGGATGCCGCGCGCAGCACCGTCATCGCGGTGGACGGCGCGGTGGTCTCGAAGCCGATGGCCATGAAGATGACCCGCTTGTCCGGGTTCTGCCGGGCGATCTTCAGCGAGTCCAGCGGCGAGTAGACCATCCTGATGTCGGTGCCACGGGCCTTGGCGTCGAAGAACGAGCCGTTGCTGCCCGGCACCCGCATCATGTCGCCGAACGAGGTCATGATCACGTCCGGCTCGCCGGCCAGCGCCATCGCGTCGTCGACCCGGCCCATCGGGATCACGCAGACCGGGCAGCCGGGCCCGTGCACGAGCGTGACCTGCTCGGGCAGGTAGTCCTCTAACCCGTGCTTGTAGATCGTGTGGGTGTGGCCGCCGCACACCTCCATCAGCTTGTACTGGCGGCCGGGCTCGCACAGCGCGGCGATCCTGGCCGCGAGCGCGTGCGCCTTGTCCGCGTCGCGGAATTCGTCGACGAATCGCATGGCCCCGGTGCCCCCTACTCGATCCGTGACGCGGCGAGCGCGGCGAGCTCGTCCTCATAGGCCTGGCCGATGCCCTCCAGGAACTCCAGGGCCGCCGCGGCCTCGGCCTCGTCGATCTTCGATAGCGCGAACCCGACGTGGATCAGCACCCAGTCGCCGGGGGCAATGACGTCGTCGGAGAGCAGGCCGATGTTGATGACCCGGCGCACCCCGCTCACGTTGACCCGGGCCAGGTCGGGCTGGTCGGCCAGTATCTCCACCACCTCACCCGGAATTCCGAGGCACATGCGACCCCTCCTTTACCCTCGCGACTAGGTGGTGTTCCTCGCCCGACGCGTCAGCGCCGGCAACGAGGTCGAGCACGACCCGCACGGCCTCGTCGACGGCGTCCTCGACCGGCGCGCTCAGCCCGATGCCGTGGTCCACGCTGGCAGGCTCGCAGCCCACCACGACTACCTCGCGCGCGTTCGCGTCGAGCATGCCGAGCATGCCGAACACGACATCGGGCTGCATGCCGTGCGCGTTGAACAGCGGGTAGCTCGGCTGGTCCGCCGCGGCCATTCCCTCCTCCGAAATGGCCACGAGGTCCGGCTCGATGACGTAGATCGTGCCGGGCGCGCCGCCGCGCGCGGTCGCATCGACAAGAATCATCGACTCGTAGCCGTTGGCCAGATCGTAGGCCAGATGCATGCCGCGTATGCCGTAGTCGACCACGTGCGCCCAGTCGGGCAGGTCGACGGTCGTGAGCCGCCTGGCGACCTCGACCCCGAAGCCGTCATCGCCCAGGAAGATGTTGCCGACCCCGGCGATCAGCAGGCGGCGCGTCATTGCGATCCCTCGCCTTCAGAAGCGGAACGAGGTGCGTCGTCGCCCTCAGCAGCCGGTCCCGCACCAGCCGGTCCCGCACCAGCCGGTACTGTCAGCGCGTCCTGGCAGAGCTCCCAGAGGGCGTCGTAGATCGTGGTCTGAGCCTCCTGAATCCGGTGCACGGACGTGGACGGGACGACGAACAGGTAATCAATACTCTCCAGTTCCGCCATCCGGCCGCCCGAGTAACCGGCGATGCCGATCGTCAGCATGCCGCGGCGGCCGGCCTCGCCGAAGGCCCGGAGCAGGTTCTCGGAGTTCCCGCTGGTAGACAGGCCGACCGCGATGTCATGCTTCGTCCCGAAGGCGGCGAGCTGCCGGGCGAAGATCACGTCGACGCCGATGTCGTTGCTGAGCGCGGTCAGCACGGAGGCATCACTGGCCAGCCCGAGCGCCGGCAGCGGCCTGGCCGCGCCGCCTGGCGCCAGGAACGCCGTCGCTAGCTGCTGTGCGTCCGTCGCGCTGCCGCCGTTCCCGAACGCGAACAGGCGGCCGCCCGCGGCGAACCGCGCCGCCATGTCCCGCGCGCAGGCCAGCAGCCGCTGTCCGTCGGCGGCCAGCACGGTCCGCCGCAGCTCAAGGATCTCCTGGGCCTTGGCCGCGGTGGACTGGCGTACCTGCTCAAGCACGGCGGACACATCTGTCGTGCCGGAGTAGAGGAACGGGTACAGCGCCTCGATGCTGCCGGCCGCGGCCGGTCCGGCACCGCCGTGTGGAGTGCTGCCGTTGGTCGTCACGCTGGCACCACCGCTATCGCTTCCTTGGCGTGTACCAGGATCGTGTCGCCGACTGCGGCGCTGACCAGCGCGACGCTGACCTCCTCGCGCCCCGCCCCGGTGTCGACAAGCGCAAGCCCGTCGGGGAGCAGCTCGACGATCCGGACCTGGACAGCCGTGTCCGCGCAGGTGATGCAGGCATCGCTGTCGGATTGAGGCATGGCGCACTCGGGGGCACTGAACTCGGGACTGGTCACGAGACCACCCCCGGAGCGAGTACGCCCGGCTGCTCGAAGAAGACGTGCACCAGTTCCCACAGCACGTGGTACGAGGTCACGTGCATCTCCTTGACCACCCGCGGGTCGGCGGACTTGGTGATCAGCAGGTGATCCACGGCCGGGGAGGCGGAGATCGCGCCGCCGTCGCCGCCGACCAGCGCGATCGTCAGCATGCCCAGCTCGCGCGCGGTCAGCAGGCCGGACAACACGCTCGCGCAGCTCCCGTCGGCGGAGATCCCGAGCGCGATGTCCGCGGGCTGAGCCAGGTACCGCAGCTGGTGGGAGAAGATGGCGGCCATCCCGGCCCGCGCGGCAATGCCGGTCACGGTCGCGACGTCCGAG
>JASHOV010000686.1 GCA_030038495.1 Streptosporangiaceae bacterium | reverse complement strand
GCGGTCATGTTCGAGGCGCCGGGGTGCGAGGCGGTGCTGCTGGCCCGCTGGCAATCCGACCGCCCGCCCGCGGACGCTACCGCGCTGCTCGAGGATGCCGCCCGGTCGCTCCGGCTCGCGCTCGAGCGCGAGGAGGCGTCGATAGCGCACGAGGAGGCGCAGGCCCTGCGAAGGTCCCAGGACCTGCAGCGTGGATTCCTGTCCCGGCTCAGCCACGAGCTGCGCACTCCGCTGACGGCGATCCGCGGATACGCCTCGAGCCTGATGCAGCAGGACGTGACCTGGGACGGCGAGTCGCAGCGCCGGTTCCTTGGCCGGATCGCCGCCGAGTCGGCGCGGCTCGGGCGCCTGGTGGACGATCTGCTCGACTTCTCGGCCATCGAGTCGGGCATCCTGCGCCTGCACCGGGACTGGTGCGACCTGCCGCTTGTGCTCGAGGCGGCCATCGCGTGCCTGCCGCCCGGGGTCGACCCGCCGGTGCAGATGTCGAGCGCTCCCGATCTGCCGGTAATCTGGGCCGATCATGACCGGCTTGAGCAGGTTTTCGTCAACCTGCTGGCCAACGCCGTCGGGCACAACCCTGCGGGCACCTGGGTACGCGTGCGCGTGACCGTCGCCGATCATGGCCAGGTGGAGGTGACGGTGACCGACGACGGGACGGGCCTGAGTCCCGAGGTGGCCAAGGCGCCGTTCGAGCCGGCCCGGCGGCGAACGCCCACAGCCGGCGCCGGACTCGGGCTGTCGATCGCCAGGGGCATCGTCTCCGCCCACGGCGGGCGGATCGCCGCGATCCCGGCGGAGCGCGGGACCTGCTTCCGCATCCGGCTGCCGATCGAGGCGATGCCGAGCAGCGGCGATGAATACCACGAGGAGAGCGATTCCGGACCTGCCTCAGTGCCGGCTCCGGTGTCGGCCCGTGCGCTCGAGCGGGACAGGACGGGCGAGCGCGCCCGGACGGGGGCCGCCTAGTGGTGAACGAGGCCGCGACCCGCGCGCTCGTCGTCGAGGACGACCCCAACATCGTGGACCTGATCAGGTCCAACCTGGCGGTCCGCGGGTTCGACACCGTCGTGTCAGCGGACGGTCTGCGCGCCCTCAGGCTGCTGGAGACCGAGTCGCCGGACATAGTCCTGCTGGACCTGATGCTGCCCGAGGTCGACGGATTCGAGCTGTGCCGCCAGATTCGCGAGCGGTCGTCGGTGGCGATCATCGTGGTGTCGGCGCGCGGCGGCGAGCGGGACAAGGTCAGCGCGCTCAACGTGGGCGCGGACGACTACATGACCAAGCCATTCAGCATCGAGGAACTGCTGGCCCGGATCAACGCCACGCTCCGCCGGACCCGGCCCGCCGCCGGCGCGGTCACCGAGACCGCGCCCGAGTTGATCACCATCGCCGATCTTGTCATCGACCTCACCAGCCAGCAGGTGAGCCGGGCCGGGCGCCCGGTGCACCTCACCCCGACCGAGTTCGCGCTGCTGCGGGAGCTGGCTCTCAACCGCGGTAAGCTGCTCAGCCACGCGCATCTGCTGCGCCGGGTGTGGGGCCGCGGCTACGAGACCGAGACCGAATACGTCCGGGTGTATGTCCGGCGCCTGCGCGCAAAGCTGGAGAGCAACGGGGCTCCGCTGATCGTGACGCAGCCGCGGGCCGGTTACCGGATTCCTGCCGAATGACGGTGATGAGTCGGCCCGCCGCCGGAAATACGTTAACGAAATGTGTACGCGGGTGCCGACGGGTACCGTGACAATGCCTCTGACCTGGCGTTTTGCTGTTAACGGTATTTTCACGAGGTTACGCGGATGTTAACGCGGTCGTTTATCGGATCCGGCCTACTGTTGCGGCGAACACGTATTTGCCCCCCGCGGTGACAATCAGAGCGACCCGGAGTCCTGCTCCGGGCCGCCCGGATGTCCCGCCGAAGACGAGGTGGTTAACCTTGCGTTCAGTCACACGAGCAGTGGCTGTGACGGCGCTCGCGAGCAGCGCGGCACTTGTCATCGCCGCCTGCGGTAGCTCGCCGAGCTCCAAGAGCACCGCGCTCAGCCCGTCCCAGGTTCCGAAGCTCAGCTACAAGAGCTTCACGCTGAACTTCTCGGCCATGTCCAAGCTGAAGATCCTCGCCTCGCACGGCTCGGGCAACGTCGCCGCGATCCTGCCCGACACCGTCTCCTCCACCAGGTACGTCGAGTTCGACGCCCCGTACCTGAAGGAGGCGATGCTGGACGCCGGCCTGAAGGCCACGCAGTTCACCATCCAGAACGCGCAGGGCAGCGACGCGACCGAACTGGCGGACGCGGAAGCCGACATCACCAAGGGCGCCCACGTCCTGATCATGGACCCGCTCGACCCCGGGGTCGGCGCCAAGATCGAGTCGTACGCGAAGACCCACGGCGTGCCGGTGATCGACTACGACCGCATCACCCTCGGCGGCAGCCGCAAGTACTACGTCAGCTTCAACAACGTGTACGTGGGCACGCTGCTCGGCGATGGCCTGGTCAGCTGCATCAAGGCCTGGCATGTCACGAAACCGCAGGTCATCGTGATGCGTGGTGACCCGACTGACAACAACGCGACCCTGTTCGCCGACGGCTACGACGCGGTGCTCGCGCCGTACTTCGCCAACGGCACCTACAAGGACGTGTCGAACCCGGCCGGCACCTGGACGCCCGCGACGGCCCTGACCGAGTTCGAGGCCGCCTACACCGCGCACCCGAACATCAACGCCGGGCTCATGCCGAACGACGAGAACGGCGCGCCGATCATCCACTACCTGGTGGGCCGCGGCATCAAGCCGGACACGTTCCCGATGACCGGCCAGGACGCCACCTTGACCGGCCTGCAGAACGTCATCTCCGGTTACCAGTGCGGCACCGTCTACAAGCCGATCTACCTGGAGGCGCAGGCCGCGGTCGCGCTGGCCATGTACCTGCGGGCCGACATCACGCCGCCCAGTTCCCTGGTGAACGGCACGGTGAAGGACATCGACGAGCACAACCTGCCGGTGCCCTCCATCCTGCTGACCCCGGAGTGGGTCACGCCCAGCAACATGGCGTCCACCGTCATCGCGGACAACTTCGTGCCGGCCTCCCAGCTGTGCGCGGGCACGTACGCGTCTGACTGCTCGAAGTACGGAATCTCAGGGTAAGGAACGATGCGCGCTAACAACCAGGCGGGAACGCCAGGGTGGTAGCTAACAGTGCCGGGGAAGGCGCCGTGCCTGCGACCGCAGGCACGGCGCCGTCAGGGACGGCCACCCTCAATAACGGCAGTGCGCTGCTTGAGCTGCGCGGTGTCAGCAAGAGCTTCGGACCGGTGCAGGCACTGGCCGACATTGACCTTGACATTCCGGCCGGGCAGGTCACGGCCCTGGCCGGGGATAACGGGGCCGGCAAGTCCACGCTGATCAAGTGCATCGCGGGCATCCACCAGCCCAGCAGCGGTCAGTTGATCTGGAACGGCAAGCAGGTGCACGTGCACTCGCCCAGGGAGGCGACCGATCTCGGCATCGCCACCGTCTATCAGGACCTTGCCCTCTGTGACAACCTGGACATCGTGCAGAACATGATGCTCGGCCACGAGAAGACGCATCTGGGTCTGCTCGACGAGGTGAGCATGGAGCTCACCGCCAAGCAGACCCTGGCGGATCTCAAGGTGTCCACGGTCCGCTCGATCCGGCAGCAGGTCGGCTCGCTGTCCGGTGGCCAGCGCCAGGCGGTCGCGGTGGCCAAGGCGGTCATGCAGGACGCGCGGCTCGTCATCATGGACGAGCCGACGGCCGCGCTCGGCGTCACCCAGACCGAGCTCGTGCTCGGCCTGATCACCCAGCTCGCCAGCACCGGGCACGCGGTCATCGTGGTCTCGCACAACCTGACCGACGTATTCCGGGTGGCCGACCGCCTGGCGGTCCTCTACCTGGGCAGGCTGGCAGCGTCCGGCCCGGCGTCAGAATTCGACACGCAGTCAGTCGTCGACCTCATGACGACCGGCAGGTCGTCCCGGACGGCCGAAGGCAACGGCGGAGTGCCTGCCGCGCCGGGTGTCTCCACTGGCTCGGAAGGCTGACAGATGGCAACAACGGATCACAACGAGCTGACGGAGCAGCCGCGTTCTTCCGCGGTCAGGATCGGGCTGAACGAGAGCGAGAGGATAGCGCAGATCGCAAACGCGGCCGCGCCGGAGGTGCTGGCCGACTCCCTCAGCGAGTACTTCCGCATCTGGCTGCGCCGCGTCCGCAGCGGCGACAGCGGCGCCCTGCCGGTCATCATCGGACTCATCGCGCTCGGCGCCTACTTCCAGATCTCCCAGCCGGCGTTCCTGTCCGCGACCAACATCGCGAACCTGATGGCGCAGGCCGGGTGGATCATCACGATCGCCATGGCGCAGACGTTCGTCCTGCTGCTGGGCGAGATCGACCTGTCGGTCGGCTTCAACGCCGCCATCGGCGGCACGATCACCACCTGGATGGTGTCGATCAACAGCCCCTGGCCCACCTGGCTGGCGATCGCCGCCGGGCTGGCGGTCTGCGTCGCGATCACCACGATCGAGGGCCTGATCGTCTTCTGGCTCCGTATCCCGTCCTTCGTGATCACGCTGGCCGGGCTGCTCGGCCTCAACGGCGTGCTGATCTGGCTGTTCGAGGAGACCGGCAAGGTCGGCCTGGGCGGCGTCATCCAGCTGCACAACAACTTCATCAACGACCTCGCGTCCGGCAACATCACCCCG
>JASHOV010000685.1 GCA_030038495.1 Streptosporangiaceae bacterium | reverse complement strand
CCGCCGGAGTGGTCGCCGAGCTGCCGGTGGGCGCGGGCCAGCAGGTGGAGGTGGGCAGCGTGCTCGCCGTGGTCAAGCCCGAGGAGCCCGTGGTCGAGCCCGAGGAGGAGGCTCCGTGAATTTCACCGAGACCGAGGAGCAGCGCGCGCTCAGGACGGCCGTCGCCGACCTGGGCCGCCGTTACGGCTACGACTACTTCATGAAGCAGGCGCGCGGCGGCGGGCGCCTCACTCAGCTGTGGCAGGAAGCCGGGCAGCTCGGCTTCCTCGGGGTCAACCTGCCGGAGGAGTATGGCGGCGGCGGGGCCGGCCTGTACGAACTCGCGATCGTGCAGGAAGAACTGGCGGCGGCCGGCTGCGGGCTGCTGCTGCTGGTGGTGTCCCCGGCCATCTGCGGCACGATCATCGCCAGGTTCGGCACCCCCGCCCAGCGGGAGCGCTGGCTGCCCCGGCTGGCCAGCGGCGAGTCGATCATGGTGTTCGGCATTACCGAGCCCGATGCCGGGTCCAACTCGCACAAGCTGACAACCGTTGCCACCAGGGACGGCGACGCCTGGGTGCTCAACGGGCGCAAGATCTACATCTCCGGAGTCGACGAGGCGGACGCGGTGCTGATCGTCGGCCGGACGGCGGATGCCAGGACCGGCAAGCTGCGGCCCGCGCTGCTGGTCGTGCCGACTGATACGCCGGGCTTTACCTACCGGCCGCTGGAGATGGACATCATCGCACCGGAGAAGCAGTACCTGCTGTTCCTGGACGACGTGCGGCTGCCCGCCGACGCGCTGATCGGTGACGAGGAGGCGGCGCTGCTGCAGCTGTTCGCCGGGCTCAACCCGGAGCGGATCATGGCTTCGGCGCTGGCCGTCGGCTCCGGCCGGTACGCCCTGGACAAGGCCGTGGGCTACGCCCGCCAGCGGACCGTCTGGGAGGTTCCGATCGGCGCGCACCAGGGCCTCGCGCACCCGCTGGCCCAGGTGAAGATCGAGCTGGAGCTCGCCCGGCTGATGATGCAGAAGGCGGCCACGCTCTACGACGCGGGCGACGACATGGCCGCAGGAGGCCGCCAACATGGCCAAGTACGCCGCCGCGGAGGCCAGCGTGCGGGCCGTGGACCAGGCCATGCAGACCCTCGGCGGCAGCAGCCTTACCGCCGAGTTCGGCTTGGCGGCCATGCTCGCGAGCGTGCGCACCACCAGGATCGCGCCGGTGAGCCGGGAGATGATCCTGAACTTCGTCGCGCAGCACTCGCTCGGCCTGCCGAAGTCCTACTGAAGGAAGCAACCCTGATGTCGGAGAAGCTTGTCCAGTACGCAGTCCAGCGGGGTATCGCCAGGATCGCGCTCGACTCGCCGCGGAACCGCAACGCGCTGTCGGCCGCGCTGGTCGGGCAGCTGACCCGTGCCCTCGGCGATGCCGGCGCCGACGACACGGTGCGGGCGGTGGAGGTGACCCACACCGGCAGCACCTTCTGCGCCGGCGCGGACCTGAGCGAGGCGAGCCAGGGCGGGATGAGGGACGGCGCGCTCCGCGTCCTGGCCCTGCTGCGGGACATCGTGGCCCTGCCCAAGCCCGTGGTCGGCAGCATCGACGGCCACGTCAGGGCGGGCGGGCTCGGCATCGTCGGCGCCTGTGACATCGTGCTGGCCGGCCCTGCCTCGACGTTCGCGTTCTCCGAGGTCCGGCTGGGGCTGGCCCCGGCCATGATCTCGCTGACCACGCTGCCGCGGCTGGATCCGAGGGCAGCGAGCCGGTACTACCTGACCGGCGAGACCTTCGACGCGCCGACGGCGGCGAGGATCGGGCTCATCACTGAGGCAGTCGAGGACATCGACGCGGGCACGCTCGCGGTGCTGGACCGGCTGCGAGCGTGCTCGCCCCAGGGCCTGCGGGAAACCAAGCCGCTGCTGATCGGCGGCCTGCTCGAAGGCTTCGAGGCCAGGGCCCAGGCGCTGGCGGATCAGTCCGCGCGGCTGTTCGGCTCGCCCGAGGCCGCGGAGGGGATGGCCGCGTTCCTGGAGAAGAGGACGCCCTCCTGGGCTGCCGAGTGACCGGCCGGCCTGCCCGTCTTGCCCGTGCGCGGCGGCACTCCGGGCCGGGCAGCCTATTGACAGGTCCGCGCCGCCAAGGGGAACATCGGGCGCTATGCCCGTATCACGACGCTACCTCCGCGTACTTGCGATAACGGCGAGTGTCGCGGTCTTTGCTGGAGTGGGCACGGCGGCGGCGGCGGTCCGGCTGCGGCCGTTCCATTCCGCGCCGCGCGGGCGCAGCACGGCCCGGACGACAACCGCCCGGAGGACAACAGCCCGGACGATAACGGTCGGCACCGTCACCCTGCGGCAGTGCGCCGGGTCGGCGCCGGCGCAGGCCTACTGCGCGAGGATCAACGTGCCGTACCAGTACGGGAACCCGGCCGCGGGCACGATCAAGCTCGGCTTCCAGTGGTACCCGGCCTCCTCGGGCACGGCGACGGGCACCATCATGGCCATCCAGGGCGGACCCGGCTACGCGACCACCGACTACGCGTCGGCCTACTACAGCCTGTTCGCCGATGGCGGCATAGGCGGCGGCCAGGATCTGCTCGGCGGCGACAACCTGCTGCTGGTCAACCTGCGCGGCACCGGCGACTCTTCCCCGTTCACCTGCCGGGCGCTGCAGGACTGGGATCTGGCCGACGGCACACGGGCGTACGCGATCGACACGGGCAAGTGCGGCTATCAGCTCAACCACACCCGCAAGCTCAGGGGCGGCAAGGGCTATGTCCGGGGCAGCGACCTGTACACGACCGCGATCGCCGCACGGGACGTCGCCACCCTGCTGAACCGGCTGGAGGTCGGCAAGGTTAACCTCTACGGCGACTCCTACGGCACGTTCTTCAGCCAGGTCTTCACCGCCCGCTACGCGCGCCTGCTGGATTCGGTGACGCTGGACGCGGCCTACCCCGTCAGCCAGACCGACCCCTGGTACCCGCACACGATCATGACCGCGCGGACCGCGTTCACCCTGGCCTGTGAGCGCAGCGTGGCCTGCTCGCGGGCGGCGCCCGGCTCGTCCTGGGCTCGCATCGCCGCGTTCGCCGGCTATCTGCGCCGGCACCCGGTAACGGGCAAGACCATGGACGCCTACGGTGACGTGCTCACCGAGACTGTCGGAGTCGACCAGCTCATCGAGCTGGTCAACATCGCGGGCGAGGACGCGATGACCTACCGCGAGCTCGACCCGGCGATCCGGGCCGCGGCGCAGCACCATGACGACGCGCCGCTGCTGCGGCTGGCCGCGATCGAGATCTACACCGGCAACTCCGGGCCCGCGAACCAGTTCAACGACGGGTCCTACCAGGCGACGACCTGCCTGGACTACCCGCAGCCTTTCAGCTACTTGGCCAGCCCGGCGCGGCGTCAGCGGCAGTACGACGCGGCGGTGGCGCGGCTGCCGAAGCGACTGTTCGCGCCGTTCACCGTGCACGAGTGGGTAACCGAGCCGGCCGAGGAGTTCGACGCGTGCCTGGACTGGCCCGCGCCGCCGCGAAACTTCCGGCCCGTCAATCTCACGCCCAGGCCGTACGCGCCGGCAAACCTGCCGGTGCTGGTCCTGTCCGGCGACCTGGACTCGCTGACCACTCCCTACGAGGGCCAGCAGACGGCCAGGGACATGGGCCCGTCAGCGCGGTGGATCCTGATCCACAACGACGTGCACATCAACGCCATGGACGACACCTACGGCTGCGCCAGCGGGCTGGTCGACACGTTCATCGCCGACCCGGCCGGCCTGAAGACGATGAACGCGTCCTGCGCCGATCACACGCCCGAGGTGCGTGTACTCGGCAGCTTCCCGGAGAAGCTTTCCCAGGTCATCCCCGCGACGGCTACGGCGGGGAACGAGGCTCACGTGACCGGACTGCGCCTGGCTGCCGACGCGGTCGCGGTCGTCGGCGACGCGAACTGGAACTGGTACTACGGCGACGGCGTGCACGGCTTCGGGCTGCGCGGCGGCACGGCGGACTTCAGCGGCCCGGCCACGGCGACCGTGGTGAGGTATCACGACGTCAAGTGGACGACGGACACGACGGTGAGCGGGCGCGAGTTGTGGAACCAGGACTCCGGCTGGGTGCGAGCGTGGCTGACCGTGCGCGGGCCGAACGGCGCGAAGGCGACGGTCTACCTGAGATACCACGACTACGTCTGGCACTCGGTCACCATGATCACCGGCCGCTACGACGGTAGGGCGATTTCGGCCCGGATGCCCTCGCCGTGATGTGCCTGAGCCCGCTAGCGAATCGTGTAGTCCGGCGTGCCGCTCAGGATCAGGAACTCGTTCCTGGCCAGCGTGCGACTCTCCGCACCCGCGGTCGCGAGCGCGACCGGCAGCGCCGCGGCCCCGCCGAGCGCGACCGCAGCGCCGCGTAGCCTGATCGTCACCGCGATCCCGGCCGTCCGGTAGGCCAGGTCGACGTTGCTGCCCGCGTACTCGGTGTAGATGATCGCCACGAAGTTGCCCTTGCCGGCGTCGGCGACCTGCCTGAACTCGCCCTTGGAGTTGGTCTTCACCGGGCCCAGAGCGGTGCTCCAGAACGAGGTGCCCTTCTGGTTGTACAGGATCTCAATCGTCCGGTGGGCATAGAGCACCCACTTGCTGCCGGTGCGGTGCCATAGCTTTCCTGTGATGGTGACGGCCTGCCCGCTGTTGACGGTGCGCGGGGTGACGCTGAAGTTGGTGATCTTGGTCGCGTATCGCCACGAGCGGATCACGCGGCTGACGGCGCCCTGGAAGTAGTTAGTGGCCGGGAAGTCCGCGCGGTAGTACGCGTTGTCGAGAGCCGCGCGGATCGAGCCGCTGAAGTAGGACTCGGTGGCGCCGTGCGGGCAGGACCTGACCGTACGCGCCATGTTGTGGAGCGGAAGCCGGCCGAGCGTCTTCCACTGCTTACGCCCGTTGGCTGAGTACTGGATGGTCACCGTGCTCATGGGCCCGTAGCCCACCGGAGCGGTGACCTGAAGACAGCCGGTGATGCCGACGCTGCCGTTCACGCCGAGCGCCGCGCTGAACGACCTGACTCGCATCGGCACCGAGATGATCAGATTACCGACCGTTGTCGTTTGCGCGGTCAGGGTGCCTGCCGCGACGCTGGCGCTCCAGCTGAAGCCGTGCGTGGTCGGCAGGGTCTCCTTGAAGGTCCCGGCGCTCCCGGTGGTGACTGTGCCGATCGCGGTCTTGCCCTCGGCGGTGGTCACCCTGGTATCAGGAAGCGGGGTCCAGACCGAGCCGGCGCTGAAGTACTGGAGCGTGCCCGAGAGCGTCGTTTTCTGACCGTACCTGAGCTTGCTCGGGGAGAGCGAGACCTTGGTGATCCTGGTCTGCGCCAGGTTGACACCGATCGGGACGGTCTCGCTGCCCGGTCCGTAGGTGCTGCTCGCGTCGGTCGTGAAATCGTATTTGGTGTCCACGGAGATGCCCGTCGCCGTGTAGGAGAACTGACCCGACGCGTTGGTCGTGGCGACCTGGTCGGTGCCGAGGTACACGGGGACGCCAGCGCCGATGTTCTCCGGCGTGGTGCTGTTGAGCGGTGTGACCTGGACAGTGCCGTTGAAGGTGACGGCCTGCGACCCCTCGGTGACGGCCGTCTGGCTCGGCGTGACGGTCAGCGTGGTCGACTCCTTGTTCAGCGGTTCGTTGAAGCTGGCCTGACCGTAGAGCGGGTTGGTCGGGACGCTGAACGTGTAGTCGTCGCCGGGTGTGACGGTGACCGGCCCGTAGACGAAGGTGCCCGCCGAGCCGGTCACACCCTCCTGGACCGGGGCGGCGCCGTTGACGCTCACGTCGACCGGCACGTTCGGGCCGCCGTTCAGGGGGGTCGCGTCGGTCGTGCCGCCGGGCGTGATCTGCACACTGGCGGTGAACGTCTCGCTGTTCGGCCCGCTCGCCGCGGCCGTCACCGACAGCTCGGTCTCCCCCGGATCCACGTTGACCAGGATCTGGCCGGAGTCGCCAGCGGAGTAGAGGCCGTTCGGGTCCGCCGGGATGGTGAAGTCGAAGTCGCTGCTGGCCGTGAGGTCGGGTGTTGGGTAGGCGAAGCTTCCGTTCGACTGTGTCTGGATCGGGTTCGCGCCGTTGACCAATACCGACTCGTTGCCGACATCTACCTGGCCGCCGCCCACGTCCGGCGGCTGCTGTGCCACCACGGTGCCGCTGACGACGGTACTCGGGGACCCGAACGTGATCGCGGGCGGCGTGGGTATCTCGAAGCTCGTGGTCGCAGGCGCGGCCGTGACGACGGCTTGTGCGGCCGTGGTCGTGGCCGAGTACAGCGCGTTGGCCGGGTCGCTCGGATTGGGCGAGGGGACGCTGAACGTGTAAGTCCCGGCTGCTACCGGAGCGGGGTAGGTGACCTGGCTGCTGGCGTTGGTTGTCCCCAGCTCCGATCCGTTGAGGTAGACGGGTACGCCTGAGCCGATGGGCTCGGGGCCACTGGCACCGGGCGGCGTCACGTCCACGGTGGCGGTCAGCGTGGGGCTCGGCGATCCCAGCGTGACCTGCGTCGAGGGCGGGCTGACGGAGATCGACGTCGCTCCCGGGTTCGCCGGGACGGTAACGAGCCCGCTGTCGCCCTGCCCGTACAGGCCGGAGGACGCCACGGTGAAGTCGAACGTCGTGGTCTGGGCCAGTTCGCCGGTCGCGTAGCTGAAGTTGCCGTTACTCTGCGTAGTGGCTACGTCGGTCTGGACCGGACCGCCGTTGATGCTGACGTTGACGGGGACGCCGCTTCCGATGCTGACAGCGGTGCCGCCCGGTGGCGTGATCAGCACGGACCCGTTGATGGTGACGCTGTTCGTGCCCTGGGTAACCTGCGGCGGGTCGATGCCGTCGCTCGGCACCGAGACGCTGGTTGACGCCGCCGCGATGTTGATCTGGCCGCTGTCCCCGGATGCGTACAGACTCGTCGCGGCAACGGTGAAATCGAAGGTCGTGGCGGCCGTGAGGCCATAGTCGGTGTAGCTGAAGTTCCCGTTGCCGTCGGTCGTGATCGAGGTATCGCTGGGAACCCCCCCGATCGCCAGGCTGACGGGCGCGTTGGTGACCGGAACCGCGGCCGAGGTGAAGGGGGAGATCGCCGAGACGTTTCCTGTGAACGTGATGTTCTCGGACCCGGCGCTGTAGACCGGCGTGCCGGGCGTCACCGTCACGGCGGTGCCGGTCGCCGGCACGGCGTTGACCGAGACGCTGCCAGAGTCACCCCCTGGATAGCTGCCATCCCCGGCCGGGGCGACGGTGAAGTCATAGGTGGTCGTCTGGGTCAGGGTGCCGGTCGGGTAGCTGAAACTGCCGTCACTCCCCGTCTGGGTCACATCGGTCTGGACCGGACCGCCGTTGACGCTGACGTTGACCGGGGCGTTCACGATCGGGACCACGGTAGTGTCGTCGATCGAGGCAACCCCGGTCACCGTGCCGTTAAGCGTGAGGCTCTGGGCTCCCTCGGTGATCTCGCCGGGTTGGGTGACCGATACCTGGGTCGAGCTGTCCGAGATGAGCAGGGTCGCGCCCGTATCCGGGGTGAGGCCATTGTCGGTCTCGTCGGGATCGGTGGCGTCGACGGTGATCGTGTAGGTCCCGGCCGGCAGGGCGGACGTGGGAATGGCGCTGGTCGCCGCCCAGGCCTGGGCGTTCGGGTCGGACTCATCGTCCGCGGGCGCCATGTCAAGGATCGTGTAGCTCACCGGGCCGGAGAGGTACACGGTCATGCTGTTCAGCTCGGCGCCGTTGAGGTCGTCGGCTACGACCTCGAGGTCGTAGGGGTCACCGTTGTACGGTCCGGCGGAGACGATCGAGATGTTGCCCGCCGCGAGTGCGGTCGCGGGCACCCAGGCCATGGTCACGAGCAGGGCGAAGACGCCCAGCAGGACTTTCATGGTGGATCGGAGACCTGGCATAACGCTTCCCGGCTGCTGGATACAGATTCGCTTAACGTATTCAGGACCCTAGCGAATAGTCACCAGATACGAGATGTAGTCACTTATGCATGATGATCTGGGCCAGAGCATGAGATGCAATCGTTATCCGCGCAGGCCCGATCGGGCGCCGGCCGGCCGCTCAGCCCGCCAGCCGTAGCTGGGTGTCGGCGAGCACCTGGCCGGCGACCGGCCGGGCCTGCCAGGAGCCGGGCCCGAGTACCTGGGCCGACCGGACGGCGGTCACCCGGACGGTCACGCGTGCGGTCGCGCAGGCGAAGTAGGCGCTGCCGCCCCTGTACTCGGCGATCCAGGGGGCGGTCGCGTACGCCTGGAACGTCCCGCTGAAGCTGCCAGATGCGCTGGTCACCGGCTTGTGCGGGAAGTAATACCAGACGCCCTTGTAGCGGAACTCGACCAGGACCCTCTGCCCGGCGAACGGGTGCCAGCCCTTGGCGTCCTGCCAGAGCCGGCCGGACACGGTCACGGTCCCGTCCCTGGCCACGGTGTGCCGCGAGATCTTGAAGTTCGTGATCTTGGTGAGAGTCTTCGCCTCATAAACGGGCCCGGTGGCCGCACTCTGGTAGGCCGAGCTGCCCGGGTAGGAAAGGCGGTAGTAGGCCGCGGCGACCGCGACCGTGACCTGATAGTCGAACGTGCTGCCGTAGTCAGGTCCGGTGCCGCAGAGCTTGCTGCCGGTGCCGTCGACGGTCTTGAGCACGTGCCATGGCCCGGTGCGCCGTGTCGCGTACTCGACCCGCAGCGGGAGCCCGTAGCCCTTGCCGCTGTTGCTGTCGTGGAGGCAGCCGGTCAGCGTGAGGACCGCGAACGGGCTGAGGGTCGCCTTCAGGCCGGAGATCGACACCGGATAGGCGACGTTCACCTTCGCGGTCGCCACTGCCGCCAGGGTGAGTAGCTGATCGAGGAAGCTGTTGCCGGGCAGTCCGCCCGTGTAGACGTACCACGAGCCGCTGGCGTGGTCGGGGAACGTGACCGAGTAGCCGCCCTGCGCGTTCGTGGTGGTGGTCGCGGACAGGACGGTCCCCTGCGAGTTGTATGGCTCGGAGAAGACCTCGACCGTGCTGCTGCCCAGGGGAACGTAGCCGGATCCGGGGTCGTAGCTAGCCGTTCCGCTGATCGTGAGGTCCTGGCCGTAGTCGAGCTGAGTCGTGCTGGCCTGGGCGGTGACCCGGGCGGGATCCTGGACGGCGCTCACGTCGATCGGGTTCGAGGTCGCCGCGTTGATCGTCCCCGTGCCCCCGAAGGTCACGTCGTAGGCGGCGTCGTTGTCCGGCTGGCTGACCGTGACCTGGTACGCGCCGCCGGCGCCGGTCGTCATCGCGCTGCTGCTGCCCAGGTTGTCGGTCAGCGTCAGCGACTGGCCGGACACCGACGTCGTGTCGGCCGACCCGTCGGGGTAATCCAGGCTGAACGTGCCGGAGAAGACGATCGACGGGCTGGCGTAGCTGAATTCCGTCTGGCTCGCGCTCAGCGTGATCGCGGGTTGCTCCAGCCAGGCCAGCGACGTGCCGTCGTCCGTCATCACGCCGCCGCCGGAGTCCATGGCCCCGACCTCGACCGTGTACGTGCCGAGGGCGGGCAACTGCGTCATCGTGATCGGGCTGGTCAGCTGATAGGTGCCGCTCGTGTCCGACCCGCCGGCCTCCTCGGTGAAGTCGCTGAGGCTGAAGCTCAGCGCATCCGGCTCGGTCACCGAGGCCAGCGTCACGTTCAGCGCCGTCAGCGCGGAATCGGATGTCACCGAGATAGTCAGCTGGCCGGGGTTAGTGGACGCCGTGACGCTCGTGATCGTCACCACGTCGCTGGTATCCGCGCTCGCGACCGCGGTCGCCGCGGTGCCGAGCGCGATGGCCGCGGCCACGGCAAGCGAGAGCCTTACCTTGCGGGTGCGGGGCAGCCAGGGAGGGATGCGAAATCGCGACACTGCGGTATCCCCGGTAGGAGGGTCCGGACGGCTATTAAAGGGACCTTACCGTTCTAACGTGAATAAGCACTACTTGGCCGGACCGTCGCGACCCTGAGCGCCGTCCTCAGCCGGCGAAGACCAGCGCCGAGGGCTCTCGAACAGCCCGACTGCCCGAAGGGCCACCGGACCCGAGGGCGGCCGCGGCAGGCTGGCCATCGCGCCCTGGCTGCTGCGGCCGCCAGGGACCCATCAGGTCTTGTAGAGGTCCGCGGTCGGAAGGTGCAGGCCGCGGCCCAGCGGTTCCATGGGTGACGCAGGCTCAGCGCGTTTTGCCCCTGCGCGCATCGATGGGGTTGAAAGCGAATATATGCCGAGCAGGACCGTTGCGGTCAGTAGCCAATTCACAACATCTTGAATGCCGTCCCGCTGGAATAGAAATCCGCCAGCCGCCCAGCCGATAGCGCATGCCGCAAAAGACATCAGGCGGCCGATGCTCGTCACCCGGCCGAGCATGTTCTCAGCAACATTGTGAGTAAGATAGGTATTGACTTCGATGTTGCCCATTGCTCCGGTGAATCCGACGATAGCCATCGCGAGAGCCATGCAAAAGAGGGACCTCCCGCCTGTTAGTGACAGAATAAAAAACGCCGGAGCCCAGAAACACATTTGTATCCTGACCCAGGAGAATGACGGGGCGGCCATTCTCGAGGCAGCGAAAGCGCCTGCCGCTCCGCCAAGGCCGGAAGACCCGAGAACCCAGCAGACGGCGATTGGGGACAGTTGCCTGGAATGCGCCATAGCAAGGAAGGCCATTATCATCGCCTGGCAGATCAGCGACGTGCTCGCAGACATGGTGACCGCAGTACGCGCGAATCGGTTGCCCAAGAGCCAGCGCATGCCCTCACGCACATCATTTCCAAGTTGCCAATCTTGCGGCTCGACACCGCCCTTTCCCAGCCGACCCTTGACACCGAGGTATCTGATTCGCGAGGAGAATCCGGGAGGCAGCACCGGCTGCTCGCTCTTGATGCGGAGAAGCGTGCCTACCGAAAAAATGAATGTGACTACGTCGACTAAGAACGGGGCTATAGGTCTGATTTCAAAGAGCAGGCCGCCTAGTGGGCGACCCATCAGAACCACAAGGTGGGACCTTGCCTCCATACGGACCTGCGCCGCCGATGCCTGACCGCGGGGCACAAGAGCCCGGACGTAGCGCCGTTCGGCGAGTGTCGAGAACACCTCGAGGATCTCCTCGACCACCGCCGCGACGATCAGCATGCCGATGCTCGGCCGGCCAAATGCCACGGTGATGACGACGGATGCAATGGCGAGCCCGCGCCCGATCTCGCTCAGCAGCATGACCCGCCTGGGATCCCAGCGGTCGACCAGTGCCCCCGCTGGCATGTATACCAGCACACTCGGTGCCGTCGCCGCAAACCCCACCCAACCAGCATCGACCGGAGATCCAGTTAGATACAGGACAAGCATCGGGTACCCGATAGTGGTGACCCGGCTCCCGAGCATAGATACGGACGAGCCGGCCAAAAGCATGCGGAAAGCCCGATTCTTCCGAATCGGCTCGGCGAGGTCGGCGCTCTCGGCAATCGCCCTAGGTGGCACTTTACCTGACGTAACCCTGCGGAGAGAGTAATGCTGGCGGGATGAGAATGGCGAACGCTAGCAAGCCGGCGCGCCGATGGCCAACCCTATCGTTCAGAGGCGCCATTCGCTCGCATTCAAGGCATCGACTTGACTTCGCACCGCCGGCCTGCTGAGCGCGAGGTCCTGTCACTTACAGTGATCGCAATTGCCCGGGGCAGGGCGGCAGGAGATGATTCGCTTTTGCGAAATAACGAATCACATGCATTGGGCGGTAGTCGTCGTGCCTCATATTTATCCAGCATTGACGCCATCCGCTTATAATGGCAATGGGGGCCGCACCTAAATGCCCCGGCCTGGACGACACGTGCATGCGAGTGTCGCGGGCGCCTACCGAAACCCATGCGTCCAGCGGGTCTCCGCAGCAGCCGTGCGACTGATGGCTCCTACGCGGCCATGGGGACGTGATAATAGTTTGCCCCATTTTACTCCGTAAATTGCCAGAATGGTGGAAAATATCGGCGCTAGCTGGCTGGTTCTGTGTGGTTTAATCAGACTATGGGATCGGGATCTAGCCTCGAATGGCCCGCAACTCTTGATGTACCAGCTCTCAGGGCCGACGGCTGGAATCCGGTTCCATTCCGCGAGTTTATTGTCAAGGTGCACAGCAGATGTGACCTATCCTGCGATTACTGCTACATGTATGAAATGGCCGACCAGTCGTGGCGAGACCAACCCCGCGTGATGTCGGCCGAGGTTGCGAAGCATACCGCCATGCGCATTGGCGAACATGTCCGTGGGCACGGGCTCGACGACATCACGCTTATCTTGCATGGTGGCGAGCCGCTTCTTGCCGGCCCCGAGCTTATCTCCCGCTTAGTAGGTTCAGTGCGCGAGGCGGTTGCACCGGGTGTAAGGGTTCACGCGAAAGTGCAGACGAATGCCGTTGGGCTGAATGATCGCTATCTTCGCCTCTTCTGTGAGCTTGGGATCCATGTGGGCATCAGTCTTGACGGCCCGGCCGAGGCCCACGACAGGCACCGGCGGTTCGCCAGCGGGCGCGGGAGCCACGCGGCGGTCTCCGCGGCACTCCACAGGATCTCGCAAGCTTCGTTCCGCCATCTGTTCAGCGGCCTGCTGTGCACGATTGACCTCCGCAACGACCCGATAGCGACCTACGAGGCGCTAGCCGCCTTTGACCCGCCCAGGATCGACTTCCTGCTCCCGCACGGGACGTGGGCCACGCCGCCGCCGGGGCGAAGAGCGGATGAGCCTGACACGCCCTACGCCGATTGGCTGATTGCGATATTCGATCATTGGTATCCGGCGCCGACAACATCCGTCCGGCTGTTTGCTGACATAATGCATTTGCTCTTGGGCGGGATGTCGTCGACTGAGGTAGTTGGCCTGGCGTCGGCCCGCATGGTGGTGATTGAGACCGACGGCGCGATCGAGCAGGCCGATACGCTCAAAGCCACTTACCATGGCGCAACGCAAACCGGGCTGCATGTGGCCCGCGACCCGCTTGATGCGGCGATGGTGATGCCCGGAATGGTCGCTCGGCAGATAGGTGTGCGGGCCCTGTCCGCCCAGTGCCGCGCATGCAAAATCCACCGCGTCTGCGGTGGCGGCCACTATGCCCATCGCTACAGCCCAGGGTCAGGGTTCTTGAATCCTTCCGTTTACTGCCC
>JASHOV010000684.1 GCA_030038495.1 Streptosporangiaceae bacterium | reverse complement strand
GGAGGCCAGGATCGCGGCCAGGTGCGCCACCACCATGAGCGCGGCGACGATCAGGCAGGCGAGCATGACCAGCCGGGTAGCGGTCAGGCCGCCGCGGGCGGCGTCGATGATCGCCGCGATCAGGACCAGGATCGACAGCTCGATGGCCTGGATGATCCGGTGGATCTTCAGCATGCTCGCGGCCCGGCGGAGGCTGGCCAGGCCCGAGCTCCGCGGCTGCAGGGCCTCGTTGTCGTGGCTGCCGGGCAGCCCGGTCGCGGCCCTGGCCAGTACTACATTGTCGGTCTCCGCCTTCACCAGGAGGGCGAGCACGGCGGCGGCCAGCCCGGCGGTCACGTACCGGCCGGAGGTCGTGAGATGACCCTGGGCGCGGAACCCCAGCCCGATGATGAACGCCGCGTCGCACAGGTAGTGGCCGATCCTGTCGATGTAGATGCCGCGAACGGAGTTGTCGCGTTTGGTCAGCCGGGCCAGCTCGCCGTCGGCGCAGTCGAACAGCAGACCGGCCTGGACCAGGATGGCCGCGATGATCGCGGTCGCGAGGCCGCCGAACGCGACGACAACGCCGGCCGCGACCCCGCAGGCAACGAAGAGCACGGTCACCGTGTTGGGCGATACGCCCAGCCGGGCGAGGAGCCAGGTGGCGCGAGGGGAGAGCTTGCGCATGTAGAGGCGGCCGAACAGGTGCTCGTCGTTCACCCGCTCGACGACCCAGCGGGGCTGGCCCTCCGCCCGTACCTGGTCCATCGTTGGCCGGGACATGATCCTCCGCTCGGGTCCGCTTGCTGTCTGGCAAACATGGTAGGGCGCGCCCGGACTGTCCGGGCCGGTCGGCAGGCTGGTGCCGGACAGTCCTGGCGTCCGCTCAGGCGTAGCTGTGCGCCGGATCGGGGTAGCTGCCCGCGGCGACCTCAGCCACGTACTGGCGGGCCGCCGCTTCCAGGTCCGCGCGCATAGTGCCGAACGGCTTGACGAACCTGGGCAGCCGGCCCGAGGTCAGCCCGGCCATGTCCTGCCAGACCAGGATCTGGGCATCGCATCCGGGCCCGGCCCCGATGCCGACGGTGGGGATGCGCAGCGCAGCCGACACCCGGTTGCCCAGCTCGGCGGGCACCGATTCGAGCACGACCGCGAAGGCTCCGGCGCGTTGAAGCTCACGGGCGTCGGCCAGCAGCCGCTCGCCCGCGTCGCCGCGGCCCTGGACCCGGCGCATCCCGCCGAGGACGTTCACGCTCTGCGGGGTCAGCCCGAGGTGGCCCATCACCGGGATGCCCGCGGCAACCAGCGCACGGACCTGGGGGACCACCCGGCCGCCGCCCTCCAGCTTGACCGCGTGGGCGCCGCCTTCCTTCAGGTGCCTGACCGCGTTGGCCAGTGCTACCTCCGGCCCGGCCTGGTAGCTGCCGAACGGCAGGTCGGCGACCACCAGTGCCGTCCGGGTCCCCGCGACGACGGCCCTGGTCATCGAGATGAGCTCGTCCATCGTGACCGGCAGGGTGCTCGGATAGCCGAGCACGAGCTCGGCGCTGGTGTCGCCGACGAGCAGGGCCCGGACTCCGGCCTGCTCGAAGACGCCGGCGGTGAGCACGTCGTAGCTGGTCAGCATCGACCAGCGCTCGCCCCGGTCGGTGGCTGCCTGCAGGTCGCTGATCGTGATGCGCCGGCCGGCCGGCCACGCGCCCGTGGATGAGTCAAGAACTGCACTGGACATGACGTTCCGCCTTCCTGGTCGCCACCACCGTGGTTGGCGCCAGATCTGATCCTCGCCTATCCCGCCGGGCTCGTCACCGCCCGGGACTGACCCGGCCGAGCCCGCCGGCGTACTGCTCGGCGATCTCGATCGTGACCTCGGCCCCGGCGGTCAGCCGGGCCCGAATCGGGGTCGACTGGCGACTGGCGACTAGCCTCGCCTGCATGGGGCGGCAGAACCCGGAGCTCGCCGGTCATCCGGACCGGCTGCGGTGGAACGCGCGCTACGGCGGCGACTACGTGCCGACGTTCCGGCCCCACCCGCTGGCAGTCGCCGCGATGCCGACGCTGCCCGCGGCCGGCCCGGTGCTGGAGCTGGCCTGCGGGCCCTCGGGCAGCGCGCTGCTGGCCGCCGCCGCGGGCAGGCGCGTGACCGCGATCGACGCGTCCGACGTGGCGCTCGATTTGCTGGGGAACGAGGCCGCACGGCGCGGACTGAGCGAGATGCTGACTCTCCTCCAGGCCGATCTGGCCACCTGGCAGCCAGGCGCCGAGCGCTATGCGCTTGTGCTCTGCACGAGCTTCTGGGACCAATTGGTGTTCGACGCGGCTGCTGCCGCCGTCGCCGACTACGGCGTGGTTGCCTGGGAGGCGCTGACCGACGCCGCCCGCGAGGGCCGTCCCGACCTGCCGGCGCAGTGGTGCCTGGGACCCGGTGAGCCCGCGTCCCTGCTGCCGGCCGGGTTCGACGTACTCGACCAGCACGACGTGCCCTCGCCGCCGGACCAGCCCGCGGTGAAGCGTCAGCTGCTGGCCCGGCGGCCGCCGTTCCCTTCTTCAATCACAGCAGCGTGGTGACCGCCTTCACCTCGGTGTAGTTGTTCAGCACCTCGCCGCCCATTTCGCGGCCCCAGCCGGACTGCTTGTAGCCGCCGAACGGCAGCGACGCGTCGAACACGTTGTAGCAGTTGATCCAGACCGTGCCCGCGCGGATCTTCTTCGCCAGCGCGTGCGCCTTGGAGATGTCCCTGGTCCAGATGCCGGCGCCGAGGCCGTAGCTGGTGTCGTTGGCCTGCGCCGCGATCTCGTCCAGGCTGCTGAACTTCTCGGCGACAACGACCGGCCCGAAGATTTCCTCCTGCACGACCTTCATGTCCGGCCGGGTGTTGGTCAGCACGGTCGGCTCGACGAAGTAGCCGCGATCGCCGAAGCGTCCGCCGCCGGCCAGCGCGGTCGCGCCGTCGATGCGGCCGGACTCCAGGAACCCGGTCACGCGGTCGAACTGCTCGCTCGATACCAGCGGGCCCATCTGCGTCGTCGGGTCGAGACCCGAGCCGAGCTTGATCGACTTGGCGATCTCGGCCACGCCGTCGACGACCTCGTCGAACCGGCTCTCCTGCACGAACAGCCGTGAGCCGGCGACGCAACACTGGCCGTGGTTGAAGAAGATCGCGTTCGCGGCGCCCTCGATGGCGCCGTCCTCGGCGTCATCGAACACGATGTTCGGGCTCTTGCCGCCAAGCTCCAGCGTGAGCTTCTTCAGGTTGGTGGCCCCCGCCGCCGCGACGATGAGCTTGCCGACCTCGGTGGACCCGGTGAACGCGACCTTGTCCACGTCCGGGTGCATGGCGAGGGCAGCGCCCGCCGTCTCGCCGTAGCCGGGAACCACATTCACGACACCGGCAGGTACGCCTGCCTCGGCGACGAGCTCGGCCAGCCGAAGTGCCGTCAGCGGCGTCTGCTCGGCGGGCTTGAGTACGACGGTGCATCCGGTGGTGAGCGCGGGACCGAGCTTCCAGGCCGCCATCAGCAGCGGGAAGTTCCACGGGATGATCTGGCCGACGACCCCGATGGGCTCACGCAGCGTGTACGAATGGAAGTTCGCGCCCGGCATGTAGGGCACCGAGATGTCGATGGTCTGACCGTTGATCTTGGTGGCCCAGCCGGCCATGTAGTGGAACAGGTCGGCGGCCAAGGGCACGTCCGCACCGAGTGCCACTGCGTATGGCTTGCCGTTGTCGAGCGACTCGAGCTGCGCGAGTTCCGCGGCGTGAACCAGGATCAGGTCCCCGATACGCCAGATGATGCGGCCGCGGTCGGATGGCGTCATACGGCTCCACGGTCCGTCCTGGAAGGCGGCGCGCGCGGCCTTGACGGCGCGGTTGATGTCCTCGGCGTCGCCCTCGGCGATGTTGGCCAGGGTTTCGCCGGTCGCGGGGTTGGGGGTCTCGAACGTCTTGCCCGATGCCGCATCGGTCCACTGCCCGTTGATGAACATCTTGCGCGGTATGCCGATGAAGGTCTCGACGTTCTGGTCCAGGGTCACGGTCATGGGGAGTTCATCTCCTTGCCTGCCGATGCGGCGGCTTAGATGCCGGTGAAGGCCCGCGATGACTCCCTGTGCAACTACTGGCGAGAGAGGTATCGCCTCGGCCCAGTAGTCACAATGAGACTACGAATCGGGTGTGGTGCCAAGGGACAAAGCGGGATTATCTAACCGGGAGTTTGGGTCCGCGACGGTTCGCCGTGCGCGGTCGAGGCGCGGCGGGCGCGGTCGAGGCGCGGCGGGCGCGACTTTTCCTTAGCTACGCGGCCTTTGAGCGACGATATACCCCGATTTGCACCCACGGAACGAAGGAAAAGTGGCCCGACGCGCCGCAAACGTCGCCGAAGTGGGGGCTGGGTTACCTCCCCGAGCCGCCGGCGATCTCGAAGGACCACAGCTCGCTGCTCACCGCGATCGGCGCGCGTCCCTCGCCCCCGTGGGGGCTCGCCCCGTGGGGGTGCTCGCCGTGGGGGTGCTCGCCGTGGGGGTGCTCGCCGTGGGGGTGCTCGCCGTGGGGGTG
>JASHOV010000683.1 GCA_030038495.1 Streptosporangiaceae bacterium | reverse complement strand
GACCCGAACTGACCCTGTCCATGCTGCACGACGGCGAGGGCACTCAGTTCCTGCTGCTATCCGGCCTTGAGCCTGACCGCGAGTGGGATGCGTTCACCGGCGCGGTACGGCAGTTGTCCGAGCGCCTCGGCGTCCGGGTCAGCGTCGGATTCCATGGCATCCCGATGGGGGTTCCGCACACCCGGCCCCTCGGAGTGACCGCGCACGCCACCCAGCCCGAGTTGATCGAGGGCTACCGACCGCTGGTCGACAAGCTTCAGGTGCCGGGCAGTGCGGCTGCCCTGCTTGAGTACCGCCTTGGCGAGGACAACAAGGCGGCGATCGGGTTCGCCGTGCACGTCCCGCACTACCTGGCCCAGGCCGCCTACCCGGCCGCCGCCGTCACGTTGCTGGACTCCGTGCAGCGCGTGACGGGGCTGGTACTGCCGGCCGACGCGCTGCGCGAGTCCGCGCGCCGCACGGACCTGGAGATCGCCAGGCAGGTGGAAGGGTCTTCCGAGGTGACTGAGGTAGTTCAGGCCCTCGAGCAGCAGTATGACGAGTTCACCGCGGACCGGGAGCGGGCGCTCGCCGACGACGCCGAGGCCATGCCGACCGCCGAGGAACTCGGCGCGCAGTTCGAGCGGTTCCTGGCCGAGCAGCAGGGCCGCGGCGAGAACCCCGACCTGTAGTTGCTACCTCACCTCGGTCAGCAGCCCGGTCGCCACGTCAAATACGAATCCGCGGACCGCGTCCGTGTGCGGGAGGAACGGGCTGCTCGTTATCCGCCTGATCGACTGGCGCACGTCGGCGTCGAGGTCGCTGAAGGCCTCCGCCGCCCACGGCGGCTTGATACCGGTCTCGGCCTCGATGCTCTCCCTGAAGTCGTCGTCGGTGAACGTCAGCATGCCGCAGTCGGTGTGGTGAATGAGGATGATCTCCCGTGTGCCCAGCAGCCGCTGGCTGATCGCGAGCGAGCGGATCTCGTCGTCGGTCACGACCCCGCCCGCGTTGCGGATGACGTGCGCCTCGCCTTCCTTCAGGCCGAGGATGCCGTACACGTTCATCCGGGCATCCATGCACGCTACGACGGCAGTGTGGGCCGCAGGAGGCATCGCCAGCGGGCCGCCGAACGACTCGGCGTAACGGCGGTTGTTGGCGAGGAACTCGTCAGTCTTGGACATGAATGCGTTATCCCCTCTCGGGCCCGCAATACGACTACTTCTCCTCAGCCTAAGGGGAGTAAGTCGCTAATTCCTAGCTGGAAAATCGATTTAATGACGGGAACGGGGCGCTCGTCGGCGGGGCTGACCGAACCTTGGCCGGCCGCGGGGACAAAGCCGGTATGGCGCCGGGAATATCGTGCGCACACCCATGCCGAGTCCCAGGGGGACAAACAGGATGATCGAGGCTGGAATTCGCGAGTTTCAGGCTTCCGGTATCTCCGTCGAGCGCGGCGAAGTGCTGGTGCCGAGACTGATCAGCGTCGCCGGCGACGGGGTGCTGAGCTGCGGAGCGGCGCCGCTCGTCGCAGGATCGCTGCGGCGAAGGAACTGCCAGGCCCGGCTGGCGCCCGTTCCGACTCTCGATGACCCGCGTGGCCACGACGCGATCGTGTACCTGGCGACTTGCCGGCAAGACGACGGCGGCGTCCTCGGGATTGCCGCCGTTACGCCACCACAGGACAAGCTCGCCGCGGCGCACGCCCGCGCGTCGGTCGAGGAGTGGGCGACCGCGGCAGGAAACCGGACGCTGCTCGCGGCCGGAAGTCCCTGGTGCAGTGGCGCCGAGCATGCCGCCGCGGCCTGTCGTGAGGCCGCGGCCGCACATGCCGGCAGCGGCCGGACGGTACGGCTGCTCGGCCCGGTGGCACTGCCGCCCGAAGTCGCCGACGAGCTGGCCGCCCTCGGCGCCCTACACGTCAGCTCGCTGGCCGATGCTCAGCCCGGCGATGTGGTCGTGATAGCCGCGCATGGCGCGGCGCCCGAAATTCGCGCCGCGGCGGCCGAGCGGGAGCTGACGATCGTCGACGCCACCTGCCCGGTGATCAGGCGCGCGCAGGACAAGGCCACCCGGCTGGCCGACCGCGGCCAGCACATCGTGCTTATCGGGCAGCCGGGAGCGGCCGCCACCGGTCCGATTGCCAGCCGCGCGGCCGGCCAGGTGACCGTCGTGGAGACCACGGCGGGTGCCGCGTCCATGCGGGTCGGCGATGCGCGCCGGCTGTCCTACATGGTGCAGCCGGGGATGCCGGTCGAGGCAGCGGGCGGTATCGTCAGCGCTCTGCGGGCGCGGTTCCCGGCGGCAAAGGACACCCGGCCCGCCGGCCTGTGCTACGCCGCCTCCGACCGCGCCGCCACCGTGCGGGCGATCGCCGTCGGCAGCGACCTCGTGCTGGTGCTCGGCGACCCGCAGTCGCCCGACGCGCGCCAGCTCGGCGCCCAGGCGCGGGACGCCGGCGCCAAGGTCGCGCAGATCGCGACGGTCTCCGACATCACGCCCGCCATGCTCACGGGGGTGACCACGATCGGTACGGTCGAGTCGACGTCGGCGCCCGCGGTACTCGCGGCCGAGGTGATCGCCGCACTGGCCGGTCTCGGGCAGCTCAGCGTCGGGCGCCGGCAGGTCAGCACCGAAATGGCGGGCAACCCCGCCTGACCGGGCTCCCGGCGGCGACCTCGAGCCTGCTACCACGGCAGGGCGGAAAGTTTCCGTTCTCGCACGGAAACTTTCCGCGCTGGCTGGGAGGCCCTGCGATTGAGCTGGGCGGGAGCCAGCCCGGTAGGCTCATGCGCGTGGCGGGCAAAGCGGACTCTGAATCCGAATCGGGGCAGTACCCCGCGCCTGCCAGCTCGTTCCTGGCCACCCTCGCCGCCGGTACATTCGCGGTCACCGCCGAGATCGGGCCGCCGCGCGGCGCCAGCCTGCGTCCGGTGGCCGAGAAGGCGGCCGCCCTGCGGGGCTGGGTCGACGCGGTCAACATCACCGACAACCAGAGCGCATCCGTCCGGCTGTCCAGTCTCGCGGGCAGCCTCGCGGCTGCCCGCGCCGGAGTCGAGCCGATCATGCAGCTCACCTGCCGGGACCGGAACCGGATTGCGCTGCAGTCCGAGCTGCTGTCGGCCGCCGCGCTCGGCGTGCGCAGCGTCCTGATCATGACCGGTGACCATCCGCGGCATGGCGACCACGCCGACGCCAAGCCGGTCTTCGATCTGGACAGCTCGGAGCTCTTGCGCGTCGCGACGGCCATGCGCGACGAGCACATCCTCATGTCCGGCGGGGTGCTGAAACCCCCGCCGGACTGGCTGCTCGGCGCGGTTGAGACCCCGCCGGCCCGGCCGCAGGACCCGGCCGAGGCCGGGGCGGCGACCCGCCGGCTGACCACCAAGATCGACGCCGGGGCACAGTTCATCCAGACCCAGTTCGTGTTCGACGTGCAGGCCTTCGCTGACTGGATGCGGCAGCTGGACGACCTCGGCCTGACCCGCCGGTGCCACATACTGGCTGGCGTGGGCCCGATCCGGTCGCCGCGGGCGCTCGCGCACCTGGGCAGGATCCCCGGCGTCCACATTCCCGAGGCGGTCGCCGAGCGTCTGGGCGGGGCCAGCCACGAGAACTTCAGGGCTGAGGGCGAGAAGCTGTGCAGCGAGCTGATCGCGGCGCTCGCCGACGTCCCCGGGCTGGCCGGCGTGCACGTGATGGCAGTCGGCGGTGAGCATGCCATACCGGCGATCCTGCGGCAGGCCGGCCTGCCGCCTCGCGGGGCCCGCCGCTAGCAGAATCGGACGCCGATGGCGGCCGGCGGACTCCGGCGCGGATGATGGTGTCCATGTCCGCGCTTGCCGATCGTCGTGGGAACGACCAGTGGAACTGCTTGAAGGAGCGGCCATGAAGTACATGCTGCTGATGGTGGGAGTCCGACCCGAGGATGAGCAGTCCGAGCCGGCCACCGCGATCGCGCCGGTGTCGGAGGCTCCTGAGTCCGACGAGCCATGCTGGATGCCCTGGTTCCGCGAGATGACGGCGCGCGGCGTCAACCTCCTCGGTGGCGCCCAGCTTCAGCCGGCCAGCACCGCCACCACGGTCGAGCTCGTGAACGGCGAGGTGCTCCTGTCCGACGGTCCGTTCGCGGAGACGAAAGAGCAGATCCTCGGCTATGACGTCATCGACGTCGGCGACCTCGACGAGGCCGTGTACGTCGCGTCGCGGCATCCGGTCGCGCAGAGTGGCGGCCGGGTCGAGGTCCGGCCGATGGTGGTGCAGACGGAGCCGTGACCGACGTCGAGGCCGCCGTCGCGGATGTGTTCCGGCAGGAATGGGGACGCGTCGTCGCGACCCTGATCCGCATGACCGGCGACTGGGACCTGGCCGAGGAGTGCGCCCAGGACGCGTTCGCCACCGCGCTGGCTCGGTGGCCAGCCGATGGCGTTCCTGACCGACCCGGCGCGTGGCTCACGACCACCGCTCGCAACCGGGCGCTCGACCGGCTGCGGCGGAGCAAGAACGAGGCGGCCAAGCTAAAGGAGATGGCGATGCTGTCCGAGCCCGCGCAGCCACCGGGCACCGGCGGCGCGGATGCCACGGACAGCGGCGTCACCGACGACCGGCTCCGGCTCATCTTTACCTGCTGCCATCCGGCACTGTCGCTGGAGGCTCGGGTCGCCCTGACGCTCCGCACGCTCGCTGGTCTGACCACCGCCGAGATAGCGCACGCGTTCCTGGTGCCGGAGGCGACGATGGCCAAGCGGCTGGTGCGCGCCAAGCACAAGATCCGCGACGCCGGCATCCCGTACCGTGTGCCGCCTGCGCATCTGCTCCCCGACCGGATGACCGGCGTGCTCGCAGTGATCTACCTGCTGTTCAACGAGGGATACGCGGCTTCGGCCGGGCCGGACATCCTGCGGCCGGATCTGTCCGCCGAGGCCATCCGGCTGGGCCGGATCCTCGCCAGCCTGATGCCCGCCGAGCCCGAGACCACCGGGCTGCTCGCGCTCATGCTGCTTACCGACGCGCGGCGGCCGGCCAGGCTCGACGACAGCGGCGACGTCGTCACGCTGGAGGAGCAGGACCGGTCGCGGTGGGACGCCGACGAGATCGAAGAGGGCCTGCGCCTGTTCGATGCGGCGCTGCGGCACCGGCGGGCGGGACAGTATCTGATTCAGGCCGCGATCGCCGCCTGCCACGCCAGGGCGGCAGATCCGGCCGAGACGGACTGGGCCAAGATCGCGGAGCTGTACGGGCGGCTGCGAGAGCTGTTGCCGTCCGCGATCGTGGAGCTGAACCGGGCCGTCGCGGTGGCGATGGCCGACGGCCCCGCGGCCGGGCTCGCGCTGGTCAATGCCCTGGATGCCGAGGGCCAGCTCGCCGACTATCACCTGCTCGAGGCGACTCGCGCCGACCTGCTGCGTCGCCTGGGACGATTCGATGAGGCCGCGGCGAGTTACCGGGACGCGCTCGCGCTCGCCGCCACCGATCCCGAGCGGCGCTACCTGGCCCGCCGACTGGCCGAAGTATCGGCCGCGCGGGCGGCGACCTGAACTAGCCAGGCGGGCCGAACTGGCCGGGCCGACGGCCGGCCGATGGCGGGCCCGCGTAGGCCTGCGCCACATCCAGCCAGCTGTCGGCCTCCTTTCCCTCGGCATTGAGCGCCAGGTCGGCGCGGTGCCGGCGCCTGGTGACCAGCAGGCAGAAATCGGCGGCCGACCCGGTGACCTGCTGCGCGGCATCCTCGGGACCCCAGGTCCACAGTTCCCCGCTCGGTGCCGTCAGCTCCACCCGGAACTCCTCGGCCGGGGGTATCAGACCGCTGTTGCTCATCGCGAAGTCCCTGGTCCTGATCCCGAGCCAGGCCACGTGCCGGATCCTGTCGGTGGGTGTCCACCGTGCGCCGACCGCATCCCTGATGTCCTGGCCGTGCCCGACCAGCTCCATCAGCCTGGTGGTGGCCACCGCGGCCGGCGACAGCGGCACGACGACCCAGGGCACGCGTTCTCCGGCGGGAACGGACGCGAGCGCGCTGATCACAGCCGCACGGCCGGCCCGCCAGACCTCGAGCAGCTCGCGCGGCGCTGCCGCGGCGTACCTTTCTGCCGCCTCGTCCATCGCGCTCTCGAAGCCGGCCGCGAACTCGGCCATCCGGGCAGCGTGAAAGTCTGGATCGCGAATGGCGGTCACCGTGAAGTCGTCAGAGGCCGCCAGGTGGCCGACCTGATGGGCGACGGTCCAGCCGGGCGACGGTGTCGGCACTTTCCACTGCGCCGGATCGAGTCCGGCCAGCAGGACGTCGAGATCGTCCCCCTCGGCCTCAAGGTCGGCGAGTGCTTCGTCCACGGCGGCCACGTTCCCAAGATTGCAGGGGAGCCACCGACCGCGCAAGGCAGGCATACTGAGCCAGGAGACTCACCTGGAGGTGGCATTGCTCTTCCCGACGTCACTTGTTGGCAGTTACCCGCAGCCGGACTGGCTGATCGACAGGGAACGGCTGGCCGACCGGTTCCCGCCCAGGGTCAGGGCAAAAGAGCTGTGGCGGGTTCCGCCGGAGTACCTGTTTCAGGCACAGCGGGACGCGGTGCTCATAGCGATCCGGGCGCAGGAAGAGGCGGGCCTGGACAT
>JASHOV010000682.1 GCA_030038495.1 Streptosporangiaceae bacterium | reverse complement strand
AGCATTGACATGCCGCGGGGCGGGCGGCCGCTGGTGATGGCGAAGAGAATCCCAGCCTGCCTCAGCTTCCCGACCGCAGCCACGGCCCGGCCGGTGAGGACGTTGTCGTGCGTGACGAGCGTGCCGTCAACGTCGGCGAGCAGCAGCCGGATGGGCGGGGCCATGGTGTCTCCAGATTGGTCCAGCGCGTCATCACGTCGCCGCGCGGTCGGCCATCACCAGGGAAGCGGCGGCCTCGACGCGGCCGGCCGGGATCGTTGTGTCTCCAGCCAGGAGCCTGGAGAGAGGCTCCTTCTTGTCTTGGCCTGTGACCAGCCAGAGGATCTGGCGGGCCCGTCTCAGCGCCGGGTAGGTCAGCGTCATCCGCTGCCGCCCCTGGTACGGCCGGGTCAGCGCGACCAGGCGATCGGTCACCGACAGGACCGGATCGCCCGGGACGAGGGAGGCGGTGTGCCCGTCGGCGCCAAGCCCTAGGTGGAGAAGATCAAAATGGCCAGGAAGCAGGGCCGCGTAGGTCGCGGCCGCGGTCACCAGCCTGCTGCCGGTGACCGGCATCGGAAGCACAAACGCCCGAGTTGATCCCAGCGTCCTGCTGAGCTGAGTCAGGTTCCGGTCGGGGTCGTCGGGCGGTGCGACCCGCTCGTCCACCTGGTAGATGACAGTCGACTTCCACGGAACCGAGTGGGAGGCCAGCTCAGCAAGCATGGCCCAGGGGGTGTGGCCGCCGCTCACCGCGAGGTGAAAGCTGCCGCTAGCCGCGACCGCGGCGCGGGCCCGGGCGGCGACGAATGCCGCGCCCGCCATGGCGACGGTGTCGGCGTCGGCCAGAATCTGGAGGTCGTGGCGCATATGGCTGACCTACCGCGCCTTTTCCGCGTGCCCGCCGAACTCGCTGCGCATCGCGGAGAGAATCTTGTCCGTGAAATCCCCGGCTCGCCGCGACTCGAACCGTTCGTACAGTGACGCGGTGATGACCGTCGCCGGAACGCCCTCCTCGACTGCGGCGAGCACCGTCCATCTGCCCTCACCGGAGTCTGAGACGCGCCCGCCGAATCCGTCGAGGCCGGGCGAGCGGGCGAACGCGTCGGCGACAAGGTCGATCAGCCATGACCCGATGACCGATCCGCGCCGCCATACTTCCGCGACCTCGGCGACGTCGATGTCGTACTGGTAGGCCTCCGGATCGCGCAGCGGGGCGGTCTCGGCGTCGGCCGCCTGGACGCGCTTGCCGGCATTCGCATGCTGGATGATGGACAGTCCTTCGGCGATCGCGGCCATCATGCCGTACTCGACGCCGTTGTGCACCATCTTCACGAAGTGGCCGGCCCCGTTCGGGCCGCAGTGCAGGTAACCGTCGGGAGCGGTACCGCCGGTGCGGGTGCGGCTCGGAGTCGGCGCCGCGCTGCCGGCTCCCGGAGCCAGTGTCGTGAAGATGGGGTCAAGCCGCTGCACTGCCTCGGCCTGGCCGCCGATCATCAGGCAGAAACCTCGGTCAAGCCCCCAGACCCCGCCGCTGGTCCCGACGTCGACGTAGTGGATGCCGGCCCGCGACAGGGCCGCCGCGCGGGTCATATCGTCGCGGTAATAGGAGTTGCCTCCATCGATCACGACATCGCCCGGGTCGAGGAGAGGGACGAGCTGGTCGAGCGTGGGCTGGACGACGACGGCCGGGATCATGATCCAGATGTTGCGCGGCCGGTCCAGCTTCCGCACGAGTTCCGGAAACGAATGGGCTCCGGCCGCGCCCTCCGCGACGAGCGAGGTGACCACGTCGGGCTTCCTGTCAAATGCGACGCAATGGTGCCCGTCCCGCGTCAGGCGCCGGCCGAGATTGCTGCCCATCCGGCCCAGCCCGATCATGCCGAGCTGCATCGGCCTGTCAGTGGCCAAGCTCGCCCTCCTAGCCTCTCAGTGGCCGGTCGCACCGGATCGGCGCACTGGTCGATGAGTCGTGGCGGAACTCCCGCTCGGTACCGACGTTCCTCTCCAGCAACCTCGCAGTTTCGCGGCACGCGCACATCGTCAGGTCGGCTAATCGTGCCCTGGGCAGCTGCGCGAGTGGTCGCGCCCGCGCGGGCGGGGCAGGCGCAGGCCGGCCGGGAGAGGCCGGCCGGCCGCGCCCCCGTTCCCTAGAACTGGACCGGATGCCAGCTACGGCCCGCGTTCCAGGTCAGGTAGAGCCTGCTGCCGATCGACGGCACGCCCTCGACCGCGAGACCCTGGCGCGCGGTGGTGAACCCGAAGTCACTCCAGCCCTTGCCGCCGTCGTCCAGCGTGAGCGCGTCCCGCCAGGTCCGGCCGCCGTTGGCGCTGACGTAGATCCACGTCGCGCCCGACGAGGTCGCCACGAACAGGTGCTGTGCGGTCGGCTCGGCCAGCACGCCGCCGTCGCCGCCGCTCGGCACCGGGCCGACCCGGCTGAAGGTGGCACCGCCGTTAGCCGACGCGTAGAGCGCCTTCTGCGTCTGGCCCAGACCGGGGTTCCCGACGCACAGCAGCGTGATGCGGCTGCTGCTGTACGCGCCGACGCCGGCCATGCCCCACTGCGCCGGGCAGCGCACGCTGTCGCGCGTCCAGTGCGCGCCGGTCGGGCTGGAGTACAGGTGGTTGCCGAGGATGATCCACCCCGCGGTGCCGTGCAGCGTGATCGTGCCGAGCCCGCCGTAGGAGTTGCGCACGGACGGCAGGGCGCCGACGCGGGTCCAGGCATCGCGGCCGGCCGGGCTCCGGTAGATCGTTATCCTGTTCGCCTTATCGCTCGCCGCGTACACGACCCCGGCCGAGGTCTCCAGATCGACCACATAGCCGGGCACCTGGCTGACGTGGCTCCAGGTCCGCCCGCCGTTGTGCGTTGACCACAGCTGCGACCCGAAGGCGAAGCCGTCGCTGGTGTCGGCAAATCTGATCCCGTCCAGGCCCGGGTTCCCCGGCGTGACGGAGAGCACATAGCGCGGCGCGGGAATTCCGGCCCAGTGCCGGCCGCCGTCGGTCGTGCGCACCACCGAGGTGCACGGCTGGTGGGCGCAGGGCGCGGTGCCGAGCACCCAGCCATCGCTGGCCGATACGAAGGTCGCGGATATCGGCCGGAAACCCGGCGGAACCGGCCCCGCGCCAGCCCCGGCGAGGGCCGCCGTGGCGGCAGCCGCTCCAGAGCCGGCGAGCACGAGGCCGACGGCAATTGTGCTTATCCAGGTGCGCTTCAGTGTCATCGTCGTTCCTTTCCAAAAGGTTTCGGCGGCGCCAGGCCGCCGGGTAACGATGACTAAGACGGCAAGATGCCGCCGGTGGTTGCCGGCAATTCAGAGCGCGAAGGCGGGGACGGGGCCGACCTCAGCCAGGAGCTGAGCTCAGGGCAGCTCCTGACGGCCGGGCGGGCGCCTACTACTCCAGGAGCAGAACCGCCTGGCCGTTGAGCCTGCGGAGTTCTGCCATCACCCCGAGGAACTTCCCGGTGGAGTAGTCGAACGCTACGACGTGGTCCCGGCCGACCCAGTACAGCTGACCCTCGGGCGAGAACCGCAGGCCCCGCGGCCGGGCGAAGTTCACGGCGGAGTCAGGCGCGAGTACCCGCACCAGGCGCCCGGTGGCCGGGTCGTATTCGCGGATCGTGGGCGACGCGCTGGCCGACCCGAACGGGAACTCGCTGGAGACGACGAGATTCCCGCTCGGGGCGATCATGAGGTCCAGGGGGCTGAGCTCAGGATCTGCGACCAGCCGCGGATTGCGGATCCGGCCGTCACGATCAAAGATCGTGACGGTGTTGTCGCCCTCCCCGGTGGGACCGATTCCCGAGGACAGGTACAGCTGGCTCTCCTTCCCGAAGCCGAATCCCCGGGGGAACGGAACGGCCCGGTCGGGCAGAAGCGCCTGGCCGTCGGTATCGAGTTGCGGTGGCAGGGCCAGGATCGTGCCGCGGCGCCGCAGGGTGAGGCAGTAGCGGCCGTCCGGCGCGAAGGTGCCGCCGCCGCCGTCAAGGCCTTCTCTGCGGCCGGAATCCAGGACCACCGTGCCGCTCTTATCGAGCGCCAGTACGCGGTCGTCACCGCTGGTGACATAGATCAGGTCGCCGGCCGGACCCAGGCTCATGCCGCGCGGGTCGGCGATCCGCCGGTCGTCGCTGAACGGCCCGGCCAGCTCCCCGCTGCCGGAGAAGCTCAGGACGGTGCCGAATCCGTCGCCGTTCGCGCCGCTGGCGCTCGTGACCAGAATCCGCCTCATGACCGTCTGACCGCCTTCCCACGCTTTCGCAGCATGATGTCTCGCTCGGTTCACCGCCGAAGGGTCGGCCGGCAGCTCGGCGCCCGAAGGGTCGGGCCGACCGGCTGGCTAGCCCTGCTGATAGGCCAGGTTCGCGGCTGTAACCCCTTCGAGCGCCATCCCGGCCAGCATGCCCTCGGCCAGCCGGCGGCTGATCCGCTGCCGGAAGACGACCGCCATGTACTTGTTGGTCAGCTGCGGCCGCCGGGTCATCTCCTCGGCAATCTCCTGTGCGCGCGCCAGAACCTGACTGAGCGGCACGACCTCGGCGACAGCGCCCCATTCGAGTGCCTGCTGCGCGGTGAAGGAGCCCTGCGTGATCACCAGGTGGCGCGCCCGGTTGAGGCCCAAGGTCTCTTCCCACACCACCACCAGGCCGTCACCCGGGGCAATGCCGAACGCGAGGTGCGGCATGTCCGAGAAGACGGTGGTATCGCTGGCGACGACAACGTCCGCCAGGAGCGCGTATTCACTGTGTATCGGTGCGGGGCCGTTGACCGCCGCGACGATCGGGATCTCCAGGTCGACTAGCCGCTGGACTCCGCGCCGGCCTTCGGTGTACATAACGTCGAAGCTCATCGGCTTGGTGAGATCGCCCAGGCTGGGTCCGTCAATGCCCGGGATGAAGCTGTCACCGGTGCCCGTGATGACGAGTACCCGGTTGGCGGAATCGAAGGCGATGTCCTCGAGCAGGCGCGGGAGATCGTGATGGGTCGTGCCGTCGAAGGTGTGCGGTCCGCCGTCGGTGTGGAAGCGCAGGGTTAGCACGCCGCTGGCCGACCTGCTGAGGGCGAAATTCGGGTACCGGGTGAAGTACTCCGGGTCCCCGGCTGCGGGATTGGTGCTCATCGTTGTGTCCTTTGCTGGTGAGCTAGCTGGACTCGGGCAGGCGCGAGGCGCCGGCGACAATCAGCCGGCCGGAGGCTTGCTTACGTGCTCCCGGATGCCCAGCATCTCCGCGAGTGCCGGAAGGTCATCCTCGCCAGGGGGCGCCAGATGCGGGAACTCGGGCACGACAGGATGCGGCGACGTGGTGACGCCAAGCGGACGGCCCGCCATGAGCGACACTGTGGCTCCGAACGCGTCGTCGTGCAGGCCGCGCCCGTTTCCGGTGCCGGGCGCGAAGTGCGCCGGCTGACCGCTCCGGTACCGGAGCTGATCGGGCAGGAACGCATCGACAACCGCGGCTGCCTGATCGTCGGCGTT
>JASHOV010000681.1 GCA_030038495.1 Streptosporangiaceae bacterium | reverse complement strand
GTCCGGGTGCGATCGTTCCCTTAGTGCCCTCGGCGTGGCTGGCATAGGCCGAGCCGCTGGTGTAGGCGCGCAGCGCCTCGTGGGCCGAGATCGCCTCGGCGGAATTGAACGGAGCGCCGGTGCCGGTGCGCCGGTTCACCATGTCGTGCACGCCGAGCAGCGGCGCTCCGGCGACGACCGGCCGGTCCGAGCTGCCGGGCAGAGTCATGCCCGCCTCGAGCAGCGAGCGCTGCCGGTACAGCCAGTCGCGGCGGCCCTCGCCCAGCGCGGCCAACATGCCGTCGCCCAGCTCGGTGGCGAACCGGCCCTGGGGAACCGGGATCACGCCCAGCTCGACCGTGCGCGCGACCTGATCGGGCCGGGTGACGGCGTAGTGCTCAACCCGGTGCCTGGTGCCCGCGCGCGGGTAGCGCCGCTGCGCTTCTGCGTACGCGTCGAGCGCCAGATCGATGGCACGGTCGCCGATCGCGTGCGCGGCGACCTGCCAGCCCGACCGGTGCGCGGCAATGATCGTCGCGATCAGCTCGTCGGGGTCGGCCTGGAAGTAACCCCGGTCCCCGGGTGTGCCGGCGTAGTCCTGGTGCATTGCGGCGGTGCGCCCGACCAGGGATCCGTCGGTGAAGATCTTCATCGCGCCGACCCGCAACCAGTCGTCGCCGAATCCGGTGCGGATGCCGAGGTCGAGGCCGATCTCAATGTCGTCGGCGGGGTGCGCGGCGAGCGGATGCAGGACGTCGCTGGCGATCATCAGCTCGGCCCGCACCCGCAGCCGGCCGGAGTCGCGCGCGGCCTGGTAGGCCGCCAGCTCGACCGGCGTGTGCCCGATCCAGCCACCGCCGATGCCGGCCTCGGTGACGCTGGTGATGCCCTCGCTCAGGTAACGTGCGCCCGCCCGGTCGATCGCATCCGCCAGCGCCGCCAGCGGGTACGGATGCACCAGCCGCCCGACGAGTTCCTGGGCCCTCTCCTGCAGCAGCCCGGTCGGGCGCCCGGCCGCGTCGGTTACCACCTTGCCGCCGGGCGCATCCGCCGGCTGCTCACTCAGGCCGAGCTCGGCGAGTACGGCGCTGCTGACGACGCACATGTGCCCGGAGGCGTGCCGCAGCCAGACTCGCCGCCCCGGCGCGGCCCGGTCCAGGCCATCCCGGTCGGGGTGAGCGCCGAGCTTGTTCTGGTCGTAGCCGGAGCCGACGACCCAGCCATCCGGCGCCGTCGCTGCGGCCTGCGCCGTCACCGCGCGGTACAGGTCGTCGAGCGTCGGCGTCGCCTCCGGCCGCAGATCGGCCTCGCTCAGTCCCAGCCCGTACCAGGCCATGTGGTTGTGGGCGTCGTGGAACCCCGGCAGCAGCGTCGCCCCGCCGAGGTCGGCGACGTCACGCGCACGCAGGTCACCGGGACCCCCCTCGTCGGTACCGACCGCCAGGATCCGGCTGCCGGCAATCGCGACCCACCGCGCCCGCGACCGGCCCGGATCCATGGTCAGCACGTTCGCGTTGGTCAGCAGCAGATCGGCGGTGACGGTCATCCGCGGCGCTCTCCTTCCTCGTCCGCCAGCCCGGCGAACACCTCCCGGTACCACGCACTCCAGGGCGCCGGCTTGCCCGCCTTGTCGATCTTCACGATGACGCGGTGTCCCTGAGCAAGCGTCTGCCCGCCGGCCGGGGTGGCGCAGCGGAACTGGTAGGTCGCGCTCGTGCGGCCGATCGCCCCCGCGGTCAGCTCGACCAGCAGCGCGCCGGGCGACTCCACCGGCGCGAGGAACTCGACGTGCAGCTCACGGACCACGTATCGCAGGTCGGGATCGCGGTCGGCCAGGCTGGTCCAGCCCTTACCCAGCCGCTCGAAGAGCGCGGACTGCGCCCGCTCGACGTGCACGGCGAAGCGTGAGTTGTGCAGCGCGCCGTTGGGGTCAAGCTCGTCGAAGAACACCGGGCTCAGCCAGCGGAACGGTCCCGTCGCCATCACTACTCCCGCCCGCCGGTCCAGGTGCCGGTGATGACATCGAACACCGGGCCGTCCAGCTCGGCGAGCCGGGCCTTGACCACCCGCTCGGAGTCGGTCCTGGGCAGATCGCTGGCCGGCTGCCAGAACCGGGGCACCTTGAACGCGGCCAGCCGTTCCCTGCAGTAGTCCGCCAGCTCCGCCGGGCCAGTCGCGGCACCCTCCGGCCGGCCTCCGACGTAGTACGCCTTGACCTCCTCGCCCCGGATGTCGTCGGGGACGCCGGTCACGGCCACGAGCCGGACTGCTGGATGACCGAGCAGCACCTCCTCGACCTCGCGGGCGGCCACGTTCTCGCCGCTGCGCCGGATCATGTCCTTCAGCCTGCCCGCGTGGTAGACCCGCCCGGCCGAGTCCATCCGGGCCAGGTCGCCGGTGTGGAACCAGCCATCCCGCAGCACCTTCGAAGTCGCTTCGGCCTCGCGGTAGTAGCCGTCCATCATGCCGGGGCCGGCCAGCAGCATCTCGCCGGTCTCGCCCGCCGGCACCGGCGAGCCGTCGGCACCCACGATCCTGACCTGGCGGTGCCCGGCCGGGCGTCCCAGGCAGCCGGTGCCGACCAGCTCGTCGTGGTCGAGGTCGGTGACGCGCAGGTCGGCGCCGGTCTCGGTCATGCCGAAGGCCTCGTACCACGGCACATCCCAGCGCTGCTCTAGCTCCGCGTGTAGGGCGGGCGGGATGGCCGAGCACTGCACGGCCCGGACGCGGTGGTCGCGGTCGGCCGGATCGGGCGGCATCCGCAGCAGCAGCGCGGGCATGGCGCCCAGGCAGTAAAAGTACGTCACCCGGTGCTGGCGGACCTTGGCCCAGAACGACGAGGGGTGAAAGCCGTCCAGCACCACCAGCTCGGCGCCGGCCAGCAGCCCGGCCGCCACATTCCACTGCGGGTCGATGTAGTGGAACGGCTGCGCGGTCAGCATGACGTCCTGGTCGCCCAGGTACGGGAACTCGGCGACCAGGCTGCCGGCCAGCTGGGTCCAGTAGCGGTGCGGCAGGACACAGCCCTTCGGGCGGCCGGTCGTGCCCGAGGTGAACTGGATGCTGGCTGTACCGGCCGGATCGGGACTGGCCGGGTCGGGCCCGGCGGGACCGGCGGGACCGGCTCCCGGCTGCCCGTTCCGCTCCGCCGCCCGCATCAGGCCGGCGGCGGGCAGCACCCGCCGCAGCGCCGACACGTCGGCGGGCAGCCGCCGCAGCAGCGGCTCGAACTGGGCCCCGGCCACGATCGCGGAGGCCTCGCCGAGCCGCAGCACGTGCTCGGCGTCCGCGGTCTGGTACCGGGTGTTGACCGGGACCATCGCCGCGCCCGCGAGCGACAGCGCCAGCCAGGTCAGCGGGAACGCGGCCTCGTTCGCCATCAGCACCGCCACCCGGTCACCGGGACGGACCCCGCGATCGCGCAGCTCCGCCGCCAGGCCGGCCGTCAGCCGGTGCACATCGGCGAACGTCAGCCGGTCACCGGGGTCGAAGGTCCAGGCGACCCGGTCCGGCCACCGGCTGGCCGCCGCGGCGACGGCGGCGGCCAGCGTGACCGGCGGGCCGCCGGGATCAGCCCGCATCGCCGGCTGGCTCCGGCGCGACCGTCAGCGCGGCGAAGTCGACCTCGGCGGCCATCGCCTCCTCCAGCACGCAGTCCGCGCCGCGGTCGAGGGCCTGCTTGGCCAGTGCCAGGGCCAGCTCAGGCTGGCGGCACAGCCGGGCCGCGATCTCGGCCGCGGCCCGCTCGTGCTCGCCGGCCGGGGCGACCTGGTTCACCAGACCGAGCTCCAGTGCGCGCGCGGCGCGGAACCGCTCGCCGAGCAGCAGCAGCTCCTTCGCCCGGACCGGGCCGACCAGCAGCGGCAGCAGCCGGGAGATGCCGCCGGTCACGCTCAGGCCGACCGACACCTCGGGAAAGCCGAACTGGGCGTCCTCGGCGGCCACCACCAGGTCGCAGCCCAGCGCGAACTCGCAGCCGGCCCCGAGGGCATAGCCGTGCACGGCCGCGATAACCGGGCCGGGGAACCGCCGGATCGCCCTGGTCACGTCCTGGATCTGCTCGACCCGCAGCCGGGTGGCCAGCAGGGTCTCCGGCGGGAGCTGCTCCTTCAGGTCGTGCCCGGAGCAGAACGCGCGGCCGCGGCCTGCCAGCACGACCACCCGCGCGCCGTCCTCGCCCGCCCGGACCAGCGCCGCCACCAGCCCCGCGGTGAGTTCGGGCACCACCGCGTTGAGGCGGTGCGGCCGGTTCAGGTAGATGTGCGCGAGCGAGTCACGCAGCTCGTAGTCGACGACCATGTCAGCTCCCTCCTCAGCCCGCACCCCGCGGGTCGGTGCCCACCTGCACGGCACTGACCTGCGGATGCTCCGCGGACAGCCGCCAACGGTAGCGGTACACCGCCGCGACGACCGCACTGGCCTGCCCGGCCGTAGTGACCGGGCGGCCGGCCAGCGGCCCGCTGCCCAGTGGCGCCGTCATCAGCAGCATCGGCGTCCAGTCCTGC
>JASHOV010000680.1 GCA_030038495.1 Streptosporangiaceae bacterium | reverse complement strand
GCCGACGATGAGGAAGCCGATCCCGGCGCGGACCGCGATCTGCTCGCGCATGACGTCGGGCCTGACGGCGGAGCGGCCACCGCGGAAGAGGCGGCAGTCCACGTCGTGTACGACGACGACAACGACATCCGCTCCGATTACTGACCGGCCATCTGGCCGCGCGCCGATGCCCGCCGGCTGGCCACCCAAGCCTGGCGAGCTTGCCGGGCTGGGCCAGGTAACTCCACCGGTTCGGGCCGGCCGCTGACTTTTGGCGGCGCCCGGACGGGCCAGCGCAATTGCCGGTGCAGCCGGTTGATGGGGTCATATCGGGAATGAGGGCACCACGGCAACGGCGGCGATACATTCTCCCGGCCGTCGCTTTCTTCGTCCTCGCCGTGGCGGGCATCGTTACGGTACCGTCGCCGCTGCCCACAATATGGCCGGCCTCAGCCGGCTGGCGGCGGACCTGGTAGGTGTCGCGCTGGCACTCATGCTCGCCACGCTCGTCACGGCTTATCTCAACGAGGTGCGCATCCCGGCGCTGGGGTGGCAGCTGGCCGAACAGGCCCTCGATGATCGGGAGATCTCGTGCCCGGGGCGCCACTGCGCACGCGCTGGCAGTACGGCCGGGCGCGCGATCTCGCCGGCGCTCAGTGTACCGGCGAGCGCATGCCCGACCGGAGCTACACCGAAATGACGCTCTGGGGCCGACGTCGAGCTGGCCGCGCCAGCCCAGCTGCTCGAGATCATCCGGTATAGCCTCGCGCGAACCGCTACCGGAGCCAGGTAGCGCCGACCCGGCACTGGCGAAGAGAACGGCGCGCCGCCGATACGCCATTTTCCCGTACATGCCAAGCTATGAGCCACACGGCCGCGATTCCGGCCAACTTGGGCGGCTAGGCCCGCGAACGTCGACGGAGGCAACATGAGCGAGGCCGAGCGGGTTCCCCCTGGCGTTGATCCGACGACGCCGAGCCCGGCCCGGATCTATGACTACGTACTGGGCGGAACGCATAACTTTGCCGTGGACCGGGCGGCCGCGGAGCGAATCGGCGCGCAAACGCCGGACCTGCAGGACGCCGCGTGGGTCAACCGCTCGTTCCATCAGCGCGCGGCGAGATGGCTGGCCGCCGAGCGCGGCATCAGCCAGTTCATTGACCTCGGCTCTGGCCTGCCAGTGCCGGGCAACACCCACGATGTCGTGCAGGCAGTCGAGCCGCGGGCCCGCGTGCTGTACGTGGACATCGACGCGATGGTGCGCGCCTATGCCGCGGAGTTGCTGGCCGACGACGGAACCACCGCGGTGATCACGGCGGACCTGCGCGACCCCGATAGCGTGCTCGGTGATCCCGAGCTGCGCGGGCTCATCGATTTCAGCCAGCCAGCGGCGCTACTGGTGACGGCCGTCCTGCAGTTCGTCTCGGACGAGGCCGATCCGTGGGGGCTGATCGAGCGCTACGTCAGCATGCTGGCCCCCGGCAGTTATCTGGTGCTGTCCCACGTCACCTACGAAGGGCTGCCGCCCAGCCTGGTGCAGACGGGCCGGGACGTATACGCGAGAACCGCCGGCGGCATCTACCCGCGGTCGCGAGCCGACGTCGAGCGCTTCTTCACCGGACTGGAGATCGTCCCGCCTTACGAGGGCGCCGAGCCCGCGGTTACGCACATCGGCCTGTGGGGGGCGGAGGATCCGGACATGGCCGACAGTGACGGCTCGCGGTGGTGGTTTGGCGCCGTGGCCCGGCGCCCGTAGGCAACTTTTACGTCGAACCACTGATGCGCCCCTGACGGTCATCTGTCAGCAGGCTGTCCGCAACGTGTCAGCGGCCGTGGCAAGCATGGCCGGGAAACGACGATGTAAGGACAGTGACCCGATGACTCCAGTAATCGAGACGCACGGGCTGACAAAGGCCTTCGGCGGGACCAGGGCTCTGGCCGGGGTGGATCTCCAGGCCGAGCGGGGACGCGTGCTCGCCCTCCTCGGCCCGAACGGAGCCGGCAAGACCACGATCGTCCGCGTACTCTCCACGCTGCTCAGGCCGGATGGCGGGCGGGCCAGTATCTGCGGATATGACGTGGTGACCGACGCGGTTCAGGTCCGCCAGCTGATCGCGCTGACCGGCCAGTACGCGTCGGTGGACGACGAGCTGACCGGCACCGAGAACATGATCATGATCTCCCGGCTCCTCGGCTTCAGCCGGTCCGAAGCCAGGGCCAGGTCCCGGCGGATGCTCGAGCGGTTCGACCTGGCCGAGGCGGCCGGGCGGGCCGTGAAGACCTACTCGGGCGGCATGCGGCGCCGGCTTGACCTGGGCGCCAGCCTGCTCGGCAACCCCGAGGTGGTGTTCCTGGACGAGCCGACCACCGGACTCGACCCGCGGGCCCGGCTGCAGATGTGGGACACGGTCCGGGGCGTGGTAGCGGCGGGCGCCACGGTACTGCTGACCACGCAGTACCTCGACGAGGCGGACGAACTGGCCGACCACATCGCGGTCATCGACCACGGCGAGGTCGTCGCGTCAGGAACGCCGGATGAGCTGAAGGCCAGGACCGGCACCCAGACGCTGGCCGTCCGCGCGGTCGACCCGGGGCTGACCCCGCGGGTGTCGGCCGCGGTGGCGGAGATTGCCGGCGTGCGGCCGGATGTCCGCGAGGACAGCGGCCTGGTCATGGCCACGGTCAGCGATCCGGCGATGGCGGCGGCCGTCGTCAGGCGGCTGGACGACGAGGGGATCACGGCGGCCGAGCTGACGCTGCGGCTGCCGAGCCTGGACGAGGTGTTCCTGACCCTGACCGGGCACCGCGCCGAAGACGACACTACCGACGGGAGGGCGGCATGACCATGCAGCTCACGACCTCGCCTGCGGGCGAGGTAATCGCGACAACGGCGGCACCGACTCCGGCGCTGCGGCGGCGGATCGGCGTGCGCCAGACGATCGCCAACGGCCTGACTCTGGCCTGGCGCAACATCATGCAGCTCAAGCACTCGCCGGAGAAGCTGATGGACGTCACCCTGATGCCCATCGTCTTCCTGGTGCTGTTCCTGTACGTGTTCGGCGGGGTGGTCGCCGGCAACACCCACGCTTACCTGGAGCTGCTGCTGCCCGGCCTGGTCGGCCAGATGGCGATGTTCGCGACGATGAGCCTGGGCACCGCGCTGTGCGACGACATCCACAAGGGCGTCTTCGACCGGTTCCGCAGCCTGCCGATCGCGCGGTCCGCCCCGCTGATCGGCGCCGTGATCGGCGACACGGTGCGGTTCTGTGTCGTCATGGCGGTGCTCACCGGCTTCGGCACGGCGCTCGGCTTCCGGTTCCACACCGGTCCGCTCGACATCATCGCCGCGTATGCCCTGGCCTACGCGTTCTACCTGGCCTTCTGCTGGGTGTCAGTCGTAATCGGCCTGGTCGCACCGTCCCCGGAAACCGTGCAGGGCATCTCGCTCATCTGGACGATGCCGCTGGTCTTCGGCAGCAGCGTGCTGCTGGCCAACACCAGCACGATGCCGGGCTGGCTGCAGGCCTGGGTGAAGGTGAACCCGATCTCGGACCTCGCCGACTCCGTCCGGGCGCTGACGATCGGCGGCCCGGTCGGCGACCACGCCCTGGTCACCCTCGGCTGGGCCGCCGTCATTGTGATCGTTGCGTTCCCGCTGGCGATGCGGCTGTACCGCAGGCGCGCCTGAGCGGGAACGGCGGCACCGCGGGGGTGGCTAGAAGCTCAGGGCAAACGCGTCCGGCGGGCCGAGAAGGCGGCCGGACGCGTACGCCGTCTCGAACTCGGTCTCGCTCAGCGGGCTAGCCGCCGTGACCCGCTGCACCTCGAGGCTGGCCGCATTGCGGTAGCCCTGCAGGGAATGCGCGAGACCCAGGAGTTCCGCGGCGCGCCTGTGGTCGCCGTGAGCGGCGGTCAGGGCGGCGACGCCCTCGACCACGATGGCCACTGTCTGGTTGCTCTGCGCTGCCAGCACGGAAGAACCCGCCAGCAGGTCCAGGGCATGCCGGTGCCATCCGGCCGCGGCGTCGAGGTCGTCTTCCAGCTCGGCGAGGCAGCCGAGCTTGGTATGGGTAATCGCCGCCACGAACGCCAGGTCGGGCCGCGGCGGCTGAGACGCGACCAGCTCCGCCGCCCGGTCCAGCATCGCCCGGGCCCTGGTCAGGTCACCAGCCGCCCTGGCCAGCTCGCCGAGGTCGGCGTAACCACGGGCGGCGTGTTCCAGCTTCCCGGTCCGCTCCGCGAGGCGCACGCCCGCCTCGATGTCGGCCCTGGCGCCCGCGATGTCGCCCGCCGCCGCGCGCGCCCGGCCCAGCGGCATGCCCAGGCTCTGGACCCAGTCCAATCCGACATCGGCGACCGCGAGATCCCTGGCCTCCTCCAGCGACCGGACGGCCTCGGCCGGCTTGCCGTGCGCCAAGGCCACCTCGGCCAGCCCGCCAAGACTCACCATCATCCCGAACCGGTCACCCAGCCGCTCGAATGACCGGTAGGCCTCGGTCAGTTCGTCCCCGCCTGCCTCGATGTTGCCTGCGTTGATCGCCAGATGGCCGGTGGCCAGCTTCCGCGCCGCGCGCACCCACGGGTCAGGGTGGGCCGCGGCGGTGTCCAGGCCGGCGCTCAGCGCCTCGGCGTTGCCGCCCAGCGCGGCGAGCATCGGCGCCATCAGCGCGAGCATCGGGTGCCCGCGGTCCGGCGCGGGCAACGGGAGCCCGCGAAACACCTCGGCCAGCCGCTCGGCGGAGAGATCGGCATCGCGCATCCGGCTCATGACACTGAAAAGCTGGCAGAGGGCATATGCGTCGGCGAGTTCCGCCGGAACATCGGGTGGCGCCAGCCGGACCGCCACCGTGGCCCACTCGGCCGCCTCAGCGTCGTAGTCGTGGGTGCCCCAGTACCACGCAAGGGCGGCAACGAAGCGCAGCACGGTGGCGGCGTCCTCGGCCTCGGCCGAATAGCGTAGCGCCGCAATAATATTGTCGTGCTCGGCCGACAGCAGTCTCAGCCACGTCAGCTGTTCGCGCGAGCGCAGCTCAGGCTCGGCGCGCTCGGCCAGGTCGAGGAAGTACCTGGCGTGCGCGGCCATGACCTGCTCGGTCTCGCCCGCCTCGGCCAGCCGCTCGGTCGCATAGGCGCGAACGGTCTCCAGCAGCCGGTAGCGCACGTTGTTCCCATTCCCGGCCGTCACCAGCGACTTGTCGAGCAGCGAGGCGATGACGTCTACGACGTCCCTGTCACCTATCGTCCCGTTGTCGCCGTCGGTGAGCAGGCATACTCGCTCGGCGCTTTCCGGGGTCACGCCGCCGCTGAATACCGACAGTCTGCGGAGGATTGTGCGCTCGGCGTCGTCGAGCAGGTCCCAGCTCCAGTCGACGATGGCGCGCAGCGTCTGGTGTCGCGGCAGTGTCCCCCGGCTGGCGACGGACAGTAGCGCGAACCGGTCGGCCAGCCGGCCGGCGACCTGGGCCGGAGTGAGCGCTCGCACCCGCGCCGCGGCGAGTTCGATCGCCAGCGGGATGCCATCCAGGGCCCGGCAGATCGCCACCACGGACGCCGAGTTCTCCTCGTTCACTACGAAGCCCGGCCTGACGGCGGCCGCGCGGTCGGCAAACAGCCGGACCGCGGGGTTCCCCGCGAGCTCGGCCGCGTCCGCCTCCGGTGCCGGCAGCGGCAGGGACGGTACCGGCGACAGGGTCTCGCCGGTTACGGCAAGCGGCTCGCGGCTAGTAGCCAGGATGCGGACGCCTGGCGCCTCGGCCAGCACCCGCGCGGCGAGGGAGGCGGCCGCGTCCAGCAAGTGCTCGCAGTTATCCAGCACCAGCACCAGGTGGCGCACGGCGAGCAGCTCGCAGAGCCGGTCGAGCGGCCCGAGGGCGGCCAGCCGCGCCGCTTCCCTCGCGTCGCCGGGCCAGGCCGTCTCGTGCCCGCCGATCGCAGCCAGAACCGCCTCCGGAACGTCGGCTGCGTCGCTCACCGGCGCCAGCGGCACGAACCAGACGCCATCCGGCACGTCCAGGCGCGCGCCCGTCTCGACGGCCAGGCGGGTCTTGCCCGCGCCGCCAGGCCCGGTCAGCGTGATGAGCCGGGACTCACCCAGCAGCTTGGCGACCCGGCTTAGCTCGTCGTCCCGGCCAACGAAGCTGGTCAGCTGCGCGGGCAGGTTGCCGGTGCGCTCCCTGGCAACGCCGCTCCTGGCCCGGTCGCCATTCCTCCCGGTGCCGCCGTTCCCGGCCCGGCCGCCGGTCCCGGCAGGCAGCTCACCGCGCAGGATGGCAAGGTGGATGGCGGCCAGGCCGGGCGACGGGTCTATGCCCAGGCTCGTTTCAAGTCCCCGGCGCGTGTCCTCGAATACGGCGAGCGCGTCGGCCTGCCGCCCGGCCGCGTACAGCGATCGCATGAGCTGACCGCGCAGCCGCTCCCGCAGCGGATGCTCAGTCGCGAGCTCCTCCACCTCCGGCACGAGCTCGGCACCGCGGCCGAGCGCGAGATCGGCCTCGATCCGGTCCTCAAGGGCGGCAAGCCTGAGCTCGGAGAGCCGGGCGACCGTCCCGGCCGCCCACGGCGCATCGGCCACGTCGGCCAGCGCCGGCCCACGCCAGAGCTGCAGGGCCTCGCGGAACTGCGCGGCCGCGGCGTCGCTGCGGCCGCTCTCCAGCTCGGCACGGGCCGCGGCGATGAGCCGCTCGAACGCCCATGCGTCGACCTGCCCGGCATCGACCGCGATACGGTAGCCCGCCGGGCCGTAGTCGATGAGGTCCCGGCCGGCAGCGGCGCGCAGCCGGGAAGCCAGGGCCTGCACGGCGTTGGCCGCGTCGCCCGGCTGCTCGCGTGGCCACAGGTCCTCGGCGAGCCGGTCGACCGACACCGGCCCGCCCTCGCTCGCGGCCAGCCTGATCACGAAGCTGCGCAGCCGGGCGCCGCCGACCGGCAGCAGCTGCCCGTCGGCGCCCCGCACCTCGAGCTGGCCAAGTATGCCGATGCGCATGGCAGATGCCTTCGGGCCGACGTCCGACGTTCGCGCCCAGCCGGACGCGCTGTCTCTTACGATAACCGCCGCCGAGCCGCGGTGATCTTCAGCGCCGCCCCGGGGACGGGAGGAAGGCTTGATAGCCTGTCCGGGCGCGGCGTCGGGCAGAGGCGGGAGCGTTCCTGTGACGGTTGTACTTCGTTCGGCCGAGAGCGGGCCCGGGCCGGCGCTGCTGCTTCGCCCGTGGGGCGCCGGGGACATCCCGTGCCTGCTCGATGTTTATCGCGACCCTGTGATGCGACAGTCGTCCCGGAATCCGATCATGACGGAGCAGGACGCGTTCCGCTGGCTGGAGGTGCAGCGGCGCGGCTGGACCGACGGTGGCCGGCTGAGCTTCGCCGTCCTGGACGGCGTGCGCGGGAGCGAGGCTGGCCGCGTCCTCGGCAACGTCGCGCTGAAGGGGTGGCAGGCGGGCAGCGACGTCGCGGAGGTTGGCTACTGGACCGCCGCGGCGGCCAGGAACCGCGGCATTGCGAGCCGGGCCGTGGAGATGCTGACAGCGTGGGCGTTCGAGAGCTTCGGCGCGCAGGGCCTGCAGCGGATCGAGCTGCTTCATCAGCAGGACAATCTGGCGTCGTGCCGGGTCGCGCAGAAGTCCGGCTATGCGCTCATCGGCGTGCTGCCCGCCGAGCCGCCTGCCTTCCCCGCGGCCGGGCATCTGCATGCCCGGTCGGGTCAGGGCGGCGAGGTTCGATACCACGCGGCGCGAAGGCTACGACCAGGTCGTGGTGGACGAGGTACTGGATGACTACGCTGGCGAGCTGGGCAGGCTCGTGCGCTAAGTCCGCGGCGTGGCCGCCGACCAGTCGGTGGTGATGTGGGCGAGGTGGGCCCGCATGAGTGCCTCAGCCAGGGGACGGTCACCGCAGGCGACGGCTTCAAGCAGCGGCCCGTGCTCGGCGGCGGATGCGATGAGCGCGCCGCTAGCCGCTAGGGACGGCAGGTTGCACAGGCGGGTCTGGTCGCGCAGGCGGGCGACGGTATCGGTCAGGCGCCCGCTCCCGCACGCCTGGACCAGGAGCAGGTGGAACCGGCGGTCGGCATCGAGGTTGCCTGGCAGGTCGCCCGCCGCGGCAGACTGCTCGATAACACCGACCAGCTCGGACAGTTCCTCCAGCCGGTCACCGAGGCCGATTTCTGCGGCGAGACCGGCAGCCGGCACTTCCAGGAACTCCCGCAACTGGGCGATCTCGGCCAGGTCCGCATCGGTCAGGGTCACAGGACGGTAGCCCCGGTTGGGCACGGCCTCCATCAGCCCGTCATCGACAAGGGCGAGCATGGCCTCCCGGACCGGGCTGTTCGACACTCCGAGCTCGGCGGCCAGCGACGCGGCCGAGTACACCACGCCCGGCACGATCTGGCCGGTGATCAGCGCCTGCCTGATCGCGGTCAGCGCCTGGCCGCGCAGGCTGGTCCGCTCCAGCGATGCGGCGGCAAGGATGGGCATAGAAGTAGAATATTACCTATCACCGGTGACCAGGGTCGGCGAGTGGTCCGCTGGGTGGTGATCAGGCGCTGGACCGGGCCCGGGACCAGGTGATGGGCCGGGAGGCGGCTCGTTCCGGGATCGTCCCATGGGATGTGGAGGTGGGGACTGGTGCCGGCGTGGATCTGCGTTACCTGCGGCGTTCAGCATGCTGATACGCCCCGGCCTCCGGACGCGTGCGCCATCTGCGCGGACGAGCGCCAGTATGTCGGCTGGGGCGGCCAGTGGTGGTCCACCATGACCGACATAGCCCGCGATCATGTCGTGGTGGTCCGCGAGGAGGAACCAGACCTTCTCGGTGTGGGGATGGAGCCCGCGTTCGCCATCGGACAGCGGGCCTTGCTGGTACGAACCGCGCAGGGCAACGTGCTGTGGGACTGTACCTCGCTGCTGGACGATGCCGCCAGGGCCCGGATCACCGAGCTTGGCGGGATCAGCGCGATCTGCATGTCGCACCCGCATTTCTACGCCGCCAACGTCGAGTTCGCTGACGCCTTCGGCGCCCGCATCCTTATCCCGCGCGCGGACCAGCAGTGGGTTCAGCGCCCTTCGCCGCGCATCGAACTGTTCGACGACGAGGCCGAGCCGGTGCCGGGGCTGACGCTCGCCCGGATCGGCGGACACTTCGATGGCGCGTCAGTGCTGCACTGGCCGGCCGGGTCGCAGGGTCGTGGCGCGCTCCTCACCGGCGACACCATCACCGTGGTCCCGGACCGCGACTGGGTGAGCTTCATGTGGAGCTACCCGAACCTCATCCCGCTCGATGAGCGAACGGTGCTCGATATCGCCCGCCGGACCGAGCGATTCACCTTCGACCGGGTGTACGGCGGGTGGTGGGGGCGAGTAGTCGTACAGGACGGCGCGGCCGCCGTGCGCCGATCCGCCGACCGCTATGTCGCCCGGATCCGCGGCCACCGGCCCTAATCTGCTCGCCGACCGCGAGTGTCTGGCGCTGCCGCGCGCCGACCTTTCACCGATTGTGCTCCCTGTTTTGAGGTATTTACCCTATTTGCGGGGTGCATTATCGGTGAAATGCGGGCCGCGAAGGCCGGTTACCGGAGTCACCGACCGGGAATCGTCTGGCTGACTTTGGCGGCTCGAGCGGGGGGTTGGCTGCCTATTCCACAGCGAATGCCCGCCAACACCGGCAAGAGGGGGCAAGCATGTCGAATCACTTCACTGGCCTCAGTCTCGGACCACCGCTCGGGGACCAGCGGCTTGATCTCTGCGACCTGTATGCCTTCCGCGCTCCGGGCGAGCAGTCCCGTACGGCGCTGATCCTCAATGCCAACCCGCGGGCCGACGCGCTGCACCCCGACGCCATCTACCGGCTCAACATCGACAACGACGGGGACCTGCTGACCGACGTCGCATTTAGCTGGGTGTACGGCCAGCCCGGGCCGGACGGCAGGCAGACCTACAGCGTCTACATGGCCACCGGCGCGGATGCCCGCGACCCGGAGCCTGCCGGCGCCCAGATCATCCGCGACGCGGACGTGTCCTTCGGTCCGCGCGCCGACGTGGCGGTCGACGGGGACGCCTACGTCTTCGCCGGCAGCCGGAGCGACGCGTTCTTCTTCGACTACGACGGCATCAAGAACCTGTTCGACACCAGCGGGAAGCGGAACTTCACCGCACCTCACGTCGGCAGCACGTCGCCATGGACCGGAGTGGACTCGAACGCCGCCGCGAACGTGTTCTCCATGGCGATCGAGGTCCCGACCGAGGACCTGGCACCGAGGCCCGAGCTGCACGTCTGGGGCCGGTGCAGCCTCCGCCACGATGGCAGCCTCGTGCACGCGGACCGCGCCGGTCACCCGTCGGTAAGCAGCTTCTTCAACACCGATGACACCAAGCAGGAATACAACGCCAGCGAGCCCGTCCACGACCGGGAGCGGTGGACGGACCAGTTCGTGCACCTGCTGGGTCATACCGGCGGATACACCAGGGACGAGGCCATCGCGGCGCTCGACGACCACAGAATCCTCCCCGATGTGCTGCACTTCGACCCGTCCCGGCCGGCCGCGTACCCGAACGGCCGCACATTTACCGAGGACGTGATCAACGTCCGTGTCGCGTTCCTGACGAAGAACGAGGCCCCGCCGACCGGCCTTACGGCGCACACCGACACGCTCGACGCCTTCCCCTACCTCGGGAACCCGCACCCGTCGTGACGCTCAGGATCGCGTCGGCGACACCAACACCGGCATCGACGCCGCGGCGTCGGCTGATCCGCCGGGCGGGTCGGCGGTGCTGCCGGCGGTGCTGTCAGCGGTCGGCTGGCCGGCTCTTGCTGCCCTCGGTGCCTGGCGGACGGCACGGCTGGCCGTGGTGATCAGGGCCAGGCCGGTGAGCCACCCGCCCCACAGCAGGACGGTGTGCCTGGGCCCGAGGGTTGCCAGCACAGTGCCGCCGATTATGGCGCCCAGCGACATCGCGCCAGTGGTCAGGGTGGACACGGCGCTGGTGACACGGCCCTGGACGTTGTCCGGAGTGATCGAGAGCCGGTAGCTGGTCATGGCTACCGCGTAGACGGGGGCGACCACTGATTCTGCTGCCGCGACGCATCCCAGCAGCAGCGGGCTGGGGGCGATCGCGTACAGCGGGAACATCAGGGCCTCGACCCACAGCATCGTTATCGCGATCTTCCCCAGGGCGAAGCGGTTGATCGCGCGGCCAGAGGCCAGCGAGCCCGCCAGGGCGCCGACCGCCGCGCCGCCGAAGATCAGCCCGATCTGCATGGCCGATGCCCCCAGGCCCCTGGCCAGCGTGACGATGACCAGGTAGCCGGCGCCGTAGCGCACGCTGTCGGCCGACTGTATGCAGGTCAGGAACCGGACTGCCGGCTGAGACCACACCCACCGCAGGCCCTCGCGGATGTCGGCGGCCAGCGCGCCCCGTCGGGCCGGCCCCGTCGGCCGAGGGCGCTCCTGCTGGAACTGGGCGCGCATGAACCGCAGCGTCACCGCGGACACGCCGAACGAGAAGGCGTTGGCCGCGAACGGGGCGATCTGGCCCAGGCTGTAGATGGCGCCAGCGAGCGCGGCCCCGGCGATCCGGATCGTGTTGAACCCCGACTGCATATACCCCAGCGCCGTAGGCAGCTGCTCGGGCCCCACCACGTTCGGCAGCGATGCGGTATCGGCCACCTGGAACACCGTCGTCAGTATGCCGGTCAGCACCGCCATCAGGTACAGCTGCGGCATGGTCAGCACGCCGAGCCAGAGGCCGACGACGACGCTCATTGTGAGCAGGCCACGCCCGAGCTCGCACCAGATCATGATCGCCTTGCGGTCCCACCGGTCGACCACGGCCCCCGCGAGCAGGCCGAATACCAGGAACGAGACGCCGTTCAAGCCGATCACCAGCCCGGCCTGGGCAACCGACCCGGTGATAGCGAGGACGATCAGGGGCAGCGCCAGATTCTGCACCTGGTTGCCGAGGTATGACACGCCCTGCCCGCTCAGCAGCAGGAGGAAGTCGCGGTTCCGCCACAGTCCGGGCCCGCCCAGCCGCCCGGCCCTCACCGGTCGGCCCCCGCACATCGGGCCGCACGCGGCAGCCGTGCACCAGCACGCGCCACGAAATAGCCAAAAGCAAACATGTGAATACACTCCGTAGTCTCACTGGGGCACAGGACGCCGGGGAACCTGCTCGCCAGCTACGACTTACGGGGGGTACTCACAAATCGGATGCTAAACAAAAACGGCCTTGGAGGTCAATGGGAAAACCGGTCACTTGCCACTGGCGTCTCCGGCATGTTTGCAGCATCCGGCCCTTGGTGTTAACCGATCATGGCGGTATTGCCGTCAGTCTGGATAGGCTCTGGCGTGACGCCAGAGGAGCCGTTTCGTGCCCGGTTTCGACACCAGTGTCCCTCACAGCGCCCGGGTCTATGATTATTGGCTCGGGGGCAAGGACAACTTCGCCGCGGACCGGGCCGCCGGCGACGAGGCCCTGGAGGCCTACCCGGACCTCGTGCTCGCGGTGCGGGCCAACCGTGCCTTCCTGGCCCGCGCCGTGCGGTTCCTGGCCGCCGAGTCGGGGGTACGGCAGTTCCTCGATATCGGCACCGGGATCCCGACCGCCGGCAACACCCACCAGGTGGCACAGGCCGCAGCGCCGGAGTCTCGCATCGTGTACGTCGATAACGACCCCGTCGTGCTGGCCCATGCCCGTGCTCTGCTGACGAGCACCCCCCAGGGGGCCTGCGCCTACGTCGATGCCGATCTGCGTAACCCTGACGCGCTGCTGGCCGCGGCGGCGGGCACGCTGGACTTCGCCGCGCCGGTGGCGGTCTTGCTGCTTTCTGTCCTGCACCTGGTGACCGAGGATGCCGACACCCTGGTCGGCCAGCTCGTTGGCCGGTGCGCGCCGGGCAGCTTCCTGGTGATCTCGCACCCGGCCAGCGACATCGACGCCGGGCAGGCGGCGGAGGCGACCCGGCGGCTGAACCGGGCCGGGGTCGCGCCTGCGGCGCTCCGCGACCGCGAGCAGGTGGCCAGCCTGTTCGCCGGGCTCGAACTCGTGCCGCCCGGACTGGTCCGCGTCCCCGAGTGGCGGCCCGGCTCCGAACTTGAAGCCGCATCTCCCGGCGCCCTCTGGGCCGGTGTCGCGCGCAAGCCCTGATCCACCCCTGCGACGCTCGGCTACTGTCCGCGCCCGGCCCGCCGGGTACGCGCGGCGATGCCGATTACGAACGCCAGCGGGGCAAGGGGGATAAGCGGCGCGAGGCGGGGAGCCTGAGCGTACGTGATACCGCCGGCGACGGCGCCGCCGATCATCGTCGCCAGCAAGCGCAGGCGGCTGCCGACGGCCGGCCCTGCGGGAGTGACCAGGTCGCCGAGAACGCCGGTCAGCAGTCCGGTCATGTAGGTAGTAGATATCCCCGTAATGCCCAGTGCCAGGACGGCAGCGCTCTGGCTGCCCATTGCGGCTGCGGCTCCGGCCAGCAACACGACCTGTGCCGCCCCGCTGGGATGCGCGCCCGCGATTTCCCAGCCGACGGCGATGCCGGCGAGCACGATGCCCTCGCCGACCAGCACGGCAAAGAGCGGACCTGGCAGCCGGTCTGCCGACCGGCTCGATGGCGCGGCGACCCGGCTGGCGGCCACGGCGCCGACGATATAGCCGGTCAGGGCCGCGCCAGCGTGCAATGCCAGCGGGCCGTTCTGCTGTCCTGCGCTCAGTCCGAGCAGGACCATGTTCGCGGTCATCACGCTGGAAAAGACGCCGCCCAGGCCGAGGAAACTGATCGCATCGGTGGCGCCTGCCGTCATGGCGAGGAATGCCACTAGTGCGCCCAGCCGCCGTTCCGGCATTACCGTCCTCCCGACGTACGTCATGCTCGGCCACGACCGCGCGAGCCGCGGCGGCGTGCATGTCAGGGTAGAGCGGCGGCGAGCATATCCGCGACCGCGTCCGCATTGGCGCTGAGCCATTGCACCTGGGCGAGCATCCCGGTACCGTTCTGCCCGGCCCGGACTCGCTTGGCGATCATCTGGAGTCCGCGTCCCCGCAGGTAAACGGCAATGGCCGAGGCCTGGTCCGGCGAGACCCGGACGATGCTGGCGTAGCCCTGCAGAAACCGCCGGGCTCGGGAGAAGTCCAGTCGGTCGGCCCGCTCGTGCGGCCGGCCGCTGCGCCACAGGCCGTACCCGATGTCAGCCAGCGGCGTCTCGGCGTGGGCGTTGGCGAAGTCGATGACTCCCGTGGCGTGCGGCGGCGCGCCGTCAGCGATCACGTTGTCGTTGGTGAAGTCACCATGTATGACCACGCGCTCTCGGATCAGGTGACCGGCGTCGTCGAGGTCGCGGGCCAGCCGGGCCGCTGACCGGGCACCTGGATCTGCCGGGCGGCCGCGCGATACCGGCCCAGGACCCCCAGAGCGCGCCGCCCGTCATGGTCCATGACTGACCGTCGAAGCACGGCAGGGGCAGGGGCGAAGGAAAGCCAAGCCCCGCGAGCCGGGCCAGAAAGGCATGCAGCCAGGCCACGTCCGGCACGAGGCTGGCCGCTGAGGCGGCCGGCGCGGGCAGTCGCCGCAGTACTCC
>JASHOV010000679.1 GCA_030038495.1 Streptosporangiaceae bacterium | reverse complement strand
GCATGATCTGAATACCACGCCCAGGTCTGCCTCAGACCCGCGGCGAGGTGGACCTGGGGCTCATAATTCAGCTGTTTCCTTTGCACGCCAAGGTCAGGTATCCGGCGCAGCGGAGAACCCTCGGGCGCCGCTGCAATGATTATCTGCGGGCTGAGTTCGGCGATATCGGCGATACGTGCGGCGAGATCCAGCATCGTCACCTCCTCGGTATCGTTGCCAACATTAGCTACCAGCCAGGGAGCGGGATCCTCCATGAGGTGAAGGGTCGCGTTTATGGCGTCATCGATAAAGCAGAAGGCACGCCTGTGGTGTGCGCCGTAGACGGTCAGGGTGGCCGGATCGCGCCGGAGCCGCAGCATCAGCTGCGGAATTACGTGTTCCGCCCCCATCTGCGGCCCGTATATGTTGAAGTACCGCGCGACCTTCGCGCGCATTCCCAGGGCCTCACCGGCGGCGCGGATCAGTCCCTCGCAGACGATCTTGCTCAGCCCATAGCTTGAGCGCGGCGCGTGCGGGCGGACACATACGAAAGGTATCTCCTCAGGGGCAGGCGGCTCGGCTACGCCCAAGGCGATCGCCCCATCGCTGGTTTCACTCGTGGAGCTAAACACGAACGACTCGGGAGTGGCTTGAGCGCAGTACTCGAGAACATTGAGCGTGGTCAGCACATTCGTGCGCACTACTTTTTGGGGCTGGTGCATGACCGGTCCGACACCGACCACGGCCGCCAGGTGCACGACATGCTGGAACACCTCGTTGGCGAGCACCTTGACCAGCGGCTCGGTGAGATCGTGTTCCACGACGCGGATGCCGAGGCCGGTGAGTACTTTCCCCTCTACCTGGCGCCGGGAGAAATTGTCCACGACCGTTACCTGGGTTCCCCGGTGAACCAATATGGTGCCAAGGTGCGTGCCGATAAACCCGGCACCGCCAGTTATGAGGACACTATCCATGGCCGAAACATGAGTAGATAAATCCATAGAGGTCCGCAAAGCCTTTCTCATCGAGCAAATTCCACACGTCGACGACAGCGAAGGGCCGCCCTACGGATCTGAGCATGTCGGTGACTTCCTTGCGCTGGTAGCCAGGATGGTTGTTCACGAAAACACAGGCTTGCGCTCGTGCGATGCCCTCCTCGAGGGAGACGCTGGTGAAACCCAGACTATTCATCACCTCCGGCTCGACAATAAAGTCGTGGGCCAGGACTTCCTGGACGGAACGCCGCAGCCGTTCGGCAATCGGCACCGCCGCGCAGCCGCGCACGTCGTCCGTTTGCGGTACGCCTTTATAGGCGATTCCGCATAGCATCACAGTGCTCTGGTCCGGGCGCAGATCCAATTTTTCGAGACACTCGAGCGTGCGATGAGCGATATGGTATGGGACACGCTCATTCAGCCGACGTGCGGTTGCGACGAGGGACCACTCGCTGGGCGCTGACCCGGGCGGGTTAAGCGAGCTAAGCAAAAAGTACGGATCCTTCGTCAGGCAGGATCCGCCAACGTAGCCGGGGAAGTGGAGGTCGGGCCTTGGATAATGGCAATTCGCCGCATCGATAATCTCCCAGGCGTCTAGTCCGAGACCCTCCGCCAGCAGCGCTACCTCATTACCAAATCCGTAGAGCACGTCCGTGTGCGCGTTGCAGACCAGCTTGACCATTTCGGCTGCTTCCAGGGATGACACATGGACAACCTGATCGGTAAGGCGGGCGAACAGCGTGGCGGCCAGCTCGGCGGAACGCCTGTCATAGCCGCCAACGATCTGCGGGAGCATCCTCAGTTCTGTCAATGCGGAGCCCTGGATGGTGCGTTCCGGGCAATACGCCAGGGCTGGGCTGCTCGTCCGCCCGCTGAGCGCTGGTAGCGCGAGTCCGCGCGTTGTGCCAACAGGAACGGTGCTGCGCACAATGACGAGCGCACCATCGGCTAGGCGCGGGGCGATACTGGTGAGCGCCAGCTTGAGCGGCTCCAGATCGGGCCCGTGACCGGCGCCCGATGCCGGCGTTCCGACACAGAGGACGACGATCTCGGGCAGTCTGGCCGGAAGGGTCTCCATGATCTGGAGGCTGCCCTCGTCGAGACCGCGCGTGACGGTCTCGTGCAGACCCGGTTCATAGAATGGCATCGAGCCGGCCCGGATTGAGGCAGTGCGCGGCTCGCAGGTGTCATAACCCACAATCGCCACACCGGCATCGATGAGTGCCGCGGCGAGCGTCAGCCCAACGTAGCCGAGGCCAATAACGGCCACCACCGGACGCTCGCCGGGGCGATGGCCGAGGCAGAACTCCCGAGCGGCTGCGACAGCTCCTGCGACGGGAAGCTGGTCTCGGGGATCTGTGGTTGGCAGATTCGGCGGTTCGCTGAGCCTCGTTATCCGCTCGGCCGACATGTGGGTCAGTTTAGTGCGGTACGTTCGGAGAGACGAGAGTGATTTGAGGTAGTTGAGCCCCTGGTGACGAAGACGAGGGCCTGAGCAGGCGAGGACCGACGACCTCAAGATTGGCCCTCCTGCCGGCTCCGTGGGTGGTCACTGGCCGGGAAGCTGTGGCCGTAGGCCGCCGAGGGTGAGCATGGCCAGGGCGATGAGTGCGGCGGGGTTGTGGAACCCCGATGCCATTCTGGTGATGACCCGGATTTTGGTGTTGACGGATTCGATCAGGCCGTTGCTGAGCCGGTGTTCAAGCGCTGCCTCTATTCCTTTGCGGTGCGCCCTTGTTGTCCGGCCGAGTGCAACGAGTTGAGAGATGCGGCAGCGGCGGCCCAGGCCAGCCACCTGCCCAGTGCCTCGGCTGCGGCTTCGGGCTGGCCTTTGACCTGGAAGATGACCCGGATTCCTTCCTTGATCAGCCAGGCACGGTGGAGGCAGGGATGGGTCTTCTCGATCCAGGGAGCCTGGCCTTGACCACGGCCGGGCCCAGGGGACAATCACAGGCCGGGATCAGGCCGGGATCAGGCCCGCCACCCACCGAACCGGCAGGGGAGCCTCAAAATTGGCGCTAGGAGGATGATGCCGACGATTACTGACGATTACTATGGTACGTGACGTAGCTCGGCCGTGCCCATCCTGGCTTGTAGTACGCGTTGAGGAGGCCGCGTGCCAGAAACCGTTTTAGGCAGTCCGAGCGCTGCCTCAGCACCGGCGCGGATCCGGCCGTGGTTCACCGCAGCACGCCCGTGGAACGTCGCATTCGTCGCCGAGGCGGTCCTGCCCGGTCTGGCGATCGCCAGGCTCAGCCATCCGCTGGTTACCTGGCGGGCGATCGTCCCGGCCGTCACGATCGCGCTGTGGCTTGTCGGCGGGCGGTACATCAATGAATACGAGGATCTCGTTCGTGGCATCGACGACCCGGAACACCTCAAGCCCATAAGCGCCGCCGCCCAGGGCCTTCCCATGCGCCGTGTGCGGATGATCGGCCTCATCGGCTTCGTCGCCGCCGCGATCCTCGGCTCGCTGGTCACCTACCAGCGCAACCCCTGGCTGATCATCGCCGTTGTGGCTGCTCT
>JASHOV010000678.1 GCA_030038495.1 Streptosporangiaceae bacterium | reverse complement strand
ATGCCGAAGCCCAGGTAGCAGGCGCTGATCGTGATGCCCATCAGCCAGCCGAGCGCCACCGACGGGTAGTAGGTGAGCATCAGGAAGTAGTGGAGCATCGCGGCGGGCCTGAGCCTGAACATCGTCCGCCAGACCTGGTGGAGTAGGGCGTCGTAGGTTCCGGCCGACCAGCGGGTCTGCTGGCCGAAGAACTCGGTCCACGTGCTCGGCCCCTCGCCGACGGCGACCAGGTCGGGTGTGTAGACAGACCGCCACGAGCGCCCCGTTACCGTGCTCTTGGTGGTGTGGATCTTCAGGCTGGTGGCCATGTCCTCGGTGATCGAGGCGACGTAGCCCTGCCGGATAGCGCTGGTCCGCACGGCGGCGTTCGTGCCGACGAGCATGGGGCACCGGCGACGATTGCCGGCCCGCTGTATGACGCTGTGGAAGAGGTACTGCGCGGACTCCGCCCAGCGGGTGATCCGGTTCTCCGTGTTGCCGTAGAACTGGGGCGCAACGACGAAGGCGACCTCGGGGTCGCGGAAATAGCCAAGTAGCCGCTCGGCCATGATCGGGAGCGGCACGTGGTCGGGGTCCACGAACATGATCAGGTCGTAGCCGCCGGCGTGCTCCCAGAGCCAGCGATTGTGGTTGCCGTGCTTGGTCTTGCTGGCGAACGTGCCGCTTTCGAGCTCGAGGTATCCCCGGCCCTTCCGGCTGAAGTGATGCACGCCCAGCCGGCTGCACATCTGCCTGGCCTGCGCCGAGTCGCCCTCGTCCAGCAGCCACAGATCCAGCTGGCCGTCGTAGACGATCTCGCGCGCGGCCCGCAGGGTGCGTTCGGCCACTTCGATCGGCTCCTTGTCCGGAACGATCGTGGTCAGGAAGGCCACCCGCAGCCCCGGCTCTGGCTTGACCGGGATCGGATCGCGGGCCGCAAGGCAGGCACGCGATACCGTCAGGATGTTCACCAGCAGGAACGTCTGCATGACGATTGAGCCGACCGCCATCCCGGCCCGCAGCAGAACGTAGCTGTCGGTTGCGAGCGCATGCCAGGTGGATTGCCACAGCCACGTGTTCAAGTGCGGATACTGCGACTGGAAGATCAGCCAGTACATGAACCTGAGGTCCAGGGCCACCAGGACCAGCGTGATGACCCGGACCGTGATCCACTCGCGTCTGCTGGCGTGGATGCCCCGGTACTGGACTTCATACGGGGCGTCCGCGGGCGGGGTGGTGATCGGCCCGGCCAGATTCGTGTAGCGCTCGTAGCCGAATCCAGACGCGGCCAGGGTGGGATCGATGGGGGCGTCGCGGTTGCCGACCCGCATGTACCGTGGCCCGGGCCCGGCCGCGGGTAGCGGCTGGGTGGATGTGTGATCGTCTTCGGTAGTGGCCTGGGCTTGGGCCTCGGTGCCGGCGTCGATGGCCGGATCGGCGTCGATGGCCGGATCGGCGGTCTCGACAATCAGCGCGGCGTCGACTTCAGCCGCTTCGGCGCCGGACACGGACTCTGTGTCGGCGTCGACCGCCTCGGCGCTGGCCACCGGCTCTGGGTTGGAGTCGACCTCGCGGTTGCCGCCTTCAGCTGGCTCGGCCGAGCCGCCAGGCTCGGCGGTCGCGGGCCGCACGAAGTCGGCCGGATCCAGCTCAAGATCGGCAAGGTCCAGATCAACCTCGGTCTCCGCCAGGTCAGCCAGGTCGGCGATGCTCAGATCGTGCTCGGCCGGACCGAGATCCCCGTCGGCAATGGCCGCGTCGGCCGTCTCCGATGGGTCGGCCTCGGCCGGCAAGGATTCGTCAATTGATTCGTCAAGTGCGGGGGCCGCGATATCGGTGTCATTCTGGTCGAGTTCGTTATACACCTGCACAGAATTGTTGTCGTACGTCGTGGACATGGTCATGACCTGCCACTTATAAACGTCATCTCTACCTCTACGTAAAGTCGCCTTGCATCGGGCATGTTGCATTGTGCATAGCACAGGCCGGTCTGAAGCGACGCATTACGTCGCAGGGGAGCAGACCAGACCTCTATGCCCCCCGGCGAGACGCCTGGCTTTGGGGATGCCCCCGCCCTCTGTAGTTAAGACGTTCTAACCACGAGATCGTTTACCGATCTTCTCATCGTTCATATTGACGATACATGGAGATGGCCAATGTGCCCGCGCAAACGACACGAGTTTTGGGTCGCTGTGATACTCAGACGTTTCCTTCGAGCGTTTTTTAATCCTGGGCAGATGGCTCGGGAAAGCGAGAAGCTATGCCGCGCTAATGGCCTCTATGCGCCGCGCTGCCCGACGCAATTGCGTCGCGGGCCTTCGGTTACAACCAGCGAACGACCCCGGCCGCGGTCAGCTGAAGACGGCGTGATGGTCCCTGACGAACTCCGCGAAGCCGACGGGCGATCCCCCGGTGATGTCACTGACAGTAATCCTCGGTCGATCCGCGCCGTTGTGTCGGTGCGCGCGGGTTTACCTCAGCGAGGGCATTGGCATAGAAGGCGGGCGGGCGGCGCCGAAGCACGCCAGCCCGAGCCTCCTCAGCCGACAGCGCGGCAAACCGCACCGGTCTGCCGAGAACTTCCCCGGGGTCGCGGCGGCCCGGACCTGGGTGCGGGCACGCTCGCGCGAGCGCAGTCGGAGCCCGCCGCCGGTTCAGTGATCGTGGTCAGCACCGGTTGACGTGTCCTATCGGTAGGCGCTGGCCTGGATGGTATATAGCTCCGCGTACGGCCCGCCGCGGGCCATGAGCTCCTCATGCGAGCCCAGCTCGGCGATCCGCCCGTCACCGACCACGACGATCAGGTCCGCCATCCGCACGGTCGAGAACCGGTGCGAGACGAGGATGGTGATCCGCCCGTCGCGGCGGCTGGTCCTTGCCTCCTCGGCGTATCGCTCGAACAGGCCATGCTCGGTCTGGGCGTCGAGCGCGGCCGTCGGCTCGTCCAGGATCGTGAGCAGCGGCGCCGAGCGCATGAAGCCGCGCGCCAGGGCCAGCTTCTGCCACTGGCCGAATGACAGGTCAACACCGTCCGGCCAGCTGGCGCCGAGCTGAGTGTCCAGGCCGCCTGAGAGGCCGTCAATCACATCGGCGGCGCCTGCCCGCCCGACGGCTGCGGTCACCGCGGCGCTGTCATCGAGGAAATCAAGATCACCTAGGCCCACGCTGCTGCCGGCCGCGAACTCGAGCCGGGCGAAGTCCTGGAACGCCCCTGACAGGCGGGCTCGCCACTGCTGGGGCGCAATCCGTGCGAGATCGGTACCGTCGACCAGGATGCGGCCCGCTGACGGCCGGTAAAAGCCGCACAGCAGCTTGACGAGCGTGCTCTTTCCGGCCCCGTTCTCACCCACGAGCGCGACTACAGATCCCGCCGGCAGCGCCAGCGAGATCTCGTGCAGGACCGCGGTGTCGGTACCGGGATAGCAGAAGCCGACATCCTCGAACGAGATGCCCTCGCGCAGCCGCTCGGGTGCGGCCCGGTCGCCGCTGCCCCGATGAACGGCCGCATAGTTCTCCAGCCAGCCGAGTCGCCGGCAGGCATCCAGCCAGAGGCGAACGAAGTCGACCTCGCCGACGGTCATCGCGACATACTGGCCGAGGCGGCCGCCCGCGGTGACCACAAGCACCACGTTTCCGGCCGAGGCGTGCAGGCCGTCGACGGTCCAGTACACCGCCGCGGCATAGCCGAGCGCGAACACACCCCACGCGGCGGCCTGCCACAGCCCGCCGGCCCACTGGGTCCGTGCCATGACCTTGTACCAGGCCCGCCACGACTCGTCCCAGCCCGCCGCGACGTCCCGCTGGTTTCCGGTGACGCGCAGTTCCTTCGCCGGACCGGCGGTCGTGCCGAGCGCGAAGAAATGGCGGTACCGGCGCTGGCTCGGTGCCGCCGCCTCCTCCGCCGCGCGGACGGCGCCGGACCGCCACGACGACACCAGCACCGTCGGCACGGCGAACAGCACCAGCAGCACCATCCACGGGCTGACGGTCATCAGGACCGCGACCGTCAGCGCCAGGCACGCCACCGAGCTGATCGTGTCGATGAGCGCCAGCAGCATGTGGTCAAGCTGATAGACCGACTCTCTCAGTACGGCCAGGCGGTCCAGGTACTCGGGCCGCTCCTGGTGCTCGATGGTGTCAACCGACGCCTGCAGGTCGGCGACATAACTTTCCAGCGCGACCGCGACCTTCATCCGGAACCGGCGCGTGACCCGGCTCGATGCCAGCCGGAGCAGCCAGACGGCGATGGCCGATCCGGCCACGCCGGCCGCCCCGGTGATCACCAGGGCGCGTTCATGCTGCGTGACGCCGTCGACTGCCAGCTTGAGCCAGACGGCCAGCAACGCGCCCGGCACGACCGCCAGGACCGCCAGCACCATCGCCAGCAACCCCATGGAAGGCTCCGCGCGGAGCGCGTGCCGCAGGGTGCGCGCCATGGTGACCAGCGGGCCCGGCATGGCCGGACCGTCGGCTCCGGCGGCGGCCGCGGACGTCACGGGCCCAGCCCCGCTCCGGCCGGCAGCGCACCCGAGCTGCCCCCATCCGCGCCCGCTTCCGTGCCGTCCGATTTCGGGGTGCCGGAATCCGCTGCGAACCGCGCCGCCTGCAGCGTGAACATGGTGGCGTACCGGCCGCCGCGGGCGATCAGCTCGTCGTGAGTACCGAGCTCGACCACCCGCCCGCCTTCAAGGACGCAGATGCGATCGGCGTGCCGGACGGTCGAGAACCGGTGCGAGATCAGGATCGTCGTGACGTCTCTGGTCGCATCGAGCAGGCGGCGGAAGATCTCCGCCTCGCCCCGCACGTCGAGCTGCGCGGTCGGCTCGTCCAGTACGACCACCCCGGCGCCCTGGCGGACGGCGCGCATGGTCCTGGCCAGCGCCACTCGCTGCCATTGGCCACCAGAAAGATCGATGCCCCCCGCGTAGGACTTGGACAGCACCGTGTCAATCCCCTGACCCCCGCCGGCGCCAACCCGGGGGACGACCCCCGGACCCCCGCCGGCGCTATCGGCGGCAAGGTCTGCCGCCCCCGCCTGCCGGAGCGCCCACTCGACGTCAGCGTCGCTGCCTCCGGCGGGCGCGACGTTTTCCCGCAGCGACAGCTCGTACTTCACGTAGTCCTGGAACACGGTGGTCAGCCGCGACCGCCAGCTGCCGATGTCGAGCTCGCGCAGGTCGATCCCGTCGGCCTCGATCCGCCCGCCGTCCGGGTCGTACAGGCGGCACAGCAACTTGGCCAGCGTGGTCTTGCCCGCGCCGTTCTGGCCGACGATGGCCAGGGATGAGCCGGCCGGAATCGACAGGTCGACTCCGGCCAGCACCGGGCTGCCACCGCGGTAGCCGAATGTGACCTCCCGCAGGCGGATCTCGCGGCGCGGCAGTCCCCGCGCGCTGCCCGCCCCCGAGGGCAGCGCGCCGAACGAGGGCATCTTGCGCTCAAGGCTGTCGACGACCGTCGGCGGGCGCGCCGCGGTGTCGAACCACCAGTCGAAGTCGGCGATCCCCAGCACCGCGGCCCCGATGACCGCTCCGATGAACACCACGAGGCGCCCGAGGGTGACCCGGCCGGACAGCGCGCCCGCCGCGAGAGTCGCGACGATTGCCCCGTTCCCGGCAAGGGCGGCGAGGGCAGCCCACAGCAGGGAACGCTCCCGCAGGCGCATCGCCTGCAGCGAAATGTCCAGCAGCTCCCGCCGGTACCTGCCGAACCTGCCGACCGTCCAGCCGCCCAGGCCGAACAGGCGCAGCTCCTTGGCGGCCGGCACGTCGACGGCCATCCGGTAGGCGTAGTCCGCGTGTCGCTGGGCCCGGACTACCTCTTCCGAGCGCCAGCTGCGCCAGACGGTGCTCTCCCGCAGCAGCCGGTGCGTCGCCGTCCAGCTGGCGACAAGCAGCAGCGGGGCCCACCACTGATACCAGAAGAGGATGGCCGCGGCGGCCAGGCCGCTGCCGAGCTCGACCAGGCCGTTGGCGACAAACGGCATGCACAGGCGTATGGGGGGCCCCGTGATGCCGAGATCGAAGTCACGGGCCAGGGTGAACTCGTCGGCAAGATCGGGGTCCTCCAGATGCGCGATGCCGGCGGGCTCCAGCGCGGCTCGCAGCAGACGCCGGTGCAGGTCGGCGCCGACATGCGCGCCGAGATTGGTGCTGACCGCGTCGTGCACGGGGCTGAGCACCAGGATCAGGATCGATGTGGCGGCGACGAGCGCGAGGGACAAGCCCGGCCGGCCGCCCGCGCTGACCGCTCCCACCAGTGCGCCGGTGGCGATGACGAGCGCCGCGGGCAGCAGCGCCCGCAGCACGGAAAGCGCCCACCATGCGCGGGCCAGCCCGCGGTGCGCGCGGGGCAGCTCGCGGAACAGCAGGTTCCACTCGGCGGACTTCCAGGGCGCGCTCATAGCACGTTTGTACCGCGGGGTGCCGACAGCCAGCTTGGAATAATCGGCATATGGACAGGGCCGAGGCAATAACGCTGCTCGCGCGGCTGCAGGACGCGCAGAACCAGTTTTACGCGGGCGGCGATGCGAGCGCGGTCGCCGCCGCGCTGGCGCCGGACGTCGCGTGGTCGGTGCCTGGTCACAGCGCGATCGCCGGGACCTATCGCGGCGTGGACTCGGTGCTGCGTTACTTCTCGCGACGGCGAGACATCGCGGACTCTACGTTCCGGCTGCATCGGCGCGACGTACTGACCGGAGCCGGAGACCGGATCGCCGCGCTCACCGACGGCACCGCGACGATCGCTGGCCGCGAGCGCAGCTGGTCCACGGTCGGGCTCTACGAAATCCGAGATCGGCTCGTCGCGGCGTGCTGGCTGCTGCCGCTCGATCCGGCCGAGTTCGACGCGATCTGGTCGCCGTAGCTCCCGCGCGACTGTGCTGGCTCGGGGGACGACCCCCGAACCCCCGCCGCGGGTCGGCTAACGGAACCTCGCCGGGTCGAACGGCGCGAGATCGGCCGGCGGCCGCTCGCCCAGGACAAGCGCGGCGGCCGCCGCCCCGGTCCACGGTCCGGCGGTCAGTCCCTCAGGTCCGTTGCCCGCCGCGACGAACACGCCGTCGGCCAGCCTGCCGATCAGCGGCCGGCCGTCCTTGGTCACCGGCCGGAAGCCGACGCGGGTCTCCACCAGCGTGGCCTCGCTCAGGCCGGGGGCGATCCCGGCGGCCGCCGCGAGCATCGCGCCCACGCCGCCGACGGTGACCCGGTACTCGAAGCCCGCGTTATCCTCCCGCGTCGCGCCTAGCACGACCCGGCCGGCCGGGAAGCCGAGCAGGTACGGGTCGTCGGGCGGGAGTATCACCGGCCAGGACTCGGTCGCGGCGCCGGGCAGCTCGACGTGCAGGATCTGCCCGCGCTGCGGTCCGATCGGCAGCTGCCAGCCGATCTCGGCGCAGACCTGTGCCGTCCATGCGCCCGCGGCGACCACGACCGCGTCGGCGGAGATGCGCTCGCCGGCACCCAGGACCCCGGTGCCCCCGGTGCCCCCGGTGACCCGGACCCCGGTGACCCGGACCCCGGTGACCCCGCCTCCGCGGTGGTCGAGTACCGCGGTCCCGACGATCCGGCTGGCGCCGCGGGCGGTGGCGGCCCGCAGGAGGCTGTCGCGGATGGAACGCCCGTCGATGCGAGCGCCGCCGCTGATCCAGATTCCGGCCAGGCCGGGCGACAGCGGCGGGAACCGCCGCTGCGGCTCGCCGGCCCCGACCAACTCAACCTCGCCGATCTCCGGCCGCCAGCGCAGCCGGGCGCGCAGGGTAGCGGCTATCGCGGCCAGTGGCCGCTCGTCCGCGGCCACGCAGAGCGTGCCGACCCTGGCGTAGCTGGTCTCGGGCTGGCCGTCGTCGGCCAGCATGGCCAGAAGCTGCGGGTAGTAGCGCGCCCCGTCGGCGGACAGCCGGTAGTAGGAGTCGGCGTCATCGCCCGGCTCGGTCCAGGGACAGATGATGCCGGCGCCGGCGCTGGTCGCCGGTCCGGGCAGGTCCGCCTCCACCGTCACCACCTGCACCCCCTGGCGGGCGAGGTGATAGGCGACGCTCGCGGCAACGATCCCGCCCCCGATGACCACGATCCTCGTGCTCGGGCTCATGAGGCCATGGTTTCTGACGTGATGGCCGGCGTCATGGCCGGGATACCTCTTCCGCCTGCCCGGTGACGAACTCGCGCGCTCCGCGCAGCCGTGTCCGCAGCACTGCCTGTGTCGCGCGCGAGTCCAGCCGCACGTCGACGGGCCCGGCCCGGCCCGCGGCCCGCCGCGATCCGGGCCGGAGGGCCGAGCCATCGAGGCCGTCGCGGTCGGCAATCAGGCAGCCGAGCTCGTACCGGCTGATCGCATCGGCGCCGCCGACGTGATGGACCCCGGCCGCTCGGGCGTGCGCCAGTTCGAGCAGCGCCGACGCCAGGTCGGCCACATGGACCGGGCAGCGGACGTCGTCGGCGAACAGGACGCCCTGGCGCCGGCCCAGGGCAAGATCGCGGACCAGGACCTCGTGGGCGGAGCGGCCGTCGCCGGTAATCAGCGACGTGCGCGCGACCGTGGCGCCCGGCAAGAGGGCCCGTACGGCCGTCTCCGCCGCAGCCTTCGCCGCGCCATAGGGCATGACCGGATCGGGGACCGCCGTCTCGTCATAGGAGGGATCGATGCCGGAGAAGATCGCGTCGCTCGACACGTGCACCAGGTGGGCGCCCAACGGCGCGGCGGCGGCAGCGACGGCGGCTGCGCCGTCCGCGGTGGTCGCCCAGTCGTCATACCGGTAGGCGGCATTGACGATCACGTCCGGCCGGACCGCGCCGATTACAGCCACGACGTCGGTCTGCACCCGCAGGTCGAGGCGCTGCCAGTGAACGCAGGGAACGTCGCCGGGCCGGCTGAGGTAGGTAGCGACCACGTCTGCCCCGGCCCCGGCTGCCTGTCGGCCCAGCTCACGGCCGAGGTAGCCGCTGCCGCCTGTTATCAAGATCCGCACTGGGCGCGAAGGTATGCGGGGCGGGCGCAGCCAGTCAAGTGGAGCACGAGAGCGGGCGATGCCCGCGGCGCTGGTGGCGCACCGCGGGCATCGCCTGCGACCGAGGGCCGTATCCGGGCTAGAAGCCGGGCAGGACGGTCGAGATGTCATAGTTCGTGCCCCAGTACCACTGCGTGGCGTTCGAGCCCGGAACTACGTGCGGGTAGCCAGTCGGGTCGGCGATCCACCACCGGACGTGGTTCTGCATCCATTGCGGCAGCGTGCCGATGGCCGCCTGGGTTGCCGGCCACTCGGAGCGCATCGTGTAAATGATCGCCTTCGCGCTGGGATCGGCGTGCAGCCGCTGCCAGGTCCAGGTCGCGGCCATGGACGGCGTCGCGTCGCCGGGCTCGACATCCAGCGCCTGGGCGCCAGGATCCGTGCCGTTGGTGTCGATCCAGAACACCGGGCGACCGGCTACCTCGCTGGCCGGAACCGCGAACGGCCCGGTGGCGTAGGTGGCAATGACGTGCCCGCCGGGAATCGCCGTCGGCGTGGTCGAGTCATACATCTGGTACGGCCACTGCCGCCTGGCGGGGACCTGGGCCTGCCTGTGCCAGGCGTCCTGCCGGCGCCACCGGCCGTTCGCCGAGCTCGACCTGGCCTGGTTGGTCGACCCGGGCTGGTTGGTCGACCCGGACGCCTGAGGCGCCGGGGCAGAGGTCTGCCGCGCTGTCGCCTGCACGGGTGACGCCGAGCCGGAGGGCGTGGCCGGCGCGGCCGGGGCGACGTGACTCGCTGTGGCCAGGGGCGTCGCCGACGCTGCCGGGCTTGCCGCTGCCGGGCTTGCCGCTGCCGGGCTTGCCGTCGGCT
>JASHOV010000677.1 GCA_030038495.1 Streptosporangiaceae bacterium | reverse complement strand
CCAGCTCGAGCTCGGCGCCGACTGGCACCCGCGCCAGCTCGACGCCCATGTCCGCTGGCGCTGCGCAAGTACGATTCAGCGTACGCGCTGTCCCCGGCCCAAGATCCCTGGTATCGAACACCAGCGGATTACGGGGATCCAGCCGCTTGGGGTGGTTGGCTCGCGAATGTGGCATGGCAGGCAGCAGTAGTGGCAGGGTATCGGCCTTCCACCTTACCGGCTGCCTTGATCGAGTCCCAACTTGGCCACCAGGCCCAGGTCAGGCGCAGGCGGAGGTCAGGGGCCAGCGAGTCCGTGCTCAGCCCTGGGCAAGCCGTCCGGCCAGCCGATCAAGCACGACCTCTGGCACCAGGCCGCTCACGTCCCCGCCGAACCTGGCAAAGTCCTTGACCAGGCTGGACGACAGGAACGCCCACAGCGGGTTCGTGATCACGAACAGCGTCTCGACCCCGGCCTGGTTGTAGTTCATCTGCGCCATCTGCATCTCGTAGTCGAAGTCGGTCACGGCCCGCAGGCCCTTCACGATCGCCGAGATGTCGTTGGCCTTGCAGTAGTCGACGATCAGGCCTTCGAACTTGTCGATCCGCACGTTCGGGATCTTGCTCGTGGCCTCGCGGAGCAGGTCGACTCGCTCCTCGATGGTGAACAGCGGAGTCTTGCTGGTGTTGCGGAACACCGCGACGACGACCTCGTCGTGCAGGTTCGCCGCGCGGGATATGACATCGAGATGCCCGTTGGTGACGGGGTCGAATGAGCCTGGGCAGACGACTCGTCGCACGTTAATCACGCTCCCGTCACAGTGCTAGTCCGGGTCGAGGGGCGCATCAGGTCAGGGGGGCCATCGCCACCGGCAAGGCGCCCGCGGCGAGACCGTACCAGAGCGTCGCCTCCCCGTATTTACGCGACCTATCAGGTTCGTAACCCGAGGGCCACGCAGGCGGCCCCGACCGGGTCGCGCGCTCCACCGCTACCAGCGCGCCCGGAGCGAGCCAGCCCTGATCCCGCAGCAGCGCCAGCACCCGTGACAGCTCGGCGTCGCCGAGCGCGTACGGCGGGTCGGCGAACACGAAATCACGCGGCCTGGCCCCGGCCGGCCCCTGTGCCAGCACCCGCTCCACCGGCCCGGTGACCAGCCGCGCGCCGGTCAGGCCCAGGGAGGCGACGTTTGCCCTGATCACGGCGGCCGCCCTCGCATCGGACTCGACGAGCATGACCTCGGCCGCGCCGCGGGAGAGCGCCTCCAGGCCCACCGCGCCCGACCCCGCGTACAGATCGGCCACCGCCGCCCCGGCCAGCTGCCCGCGGATCGCGAGCACGGTGCCGAACAGGCCCTCGCGCGTCCGGTCGCTGGTTGGCCTGGTCGCCCGCCCGGCCGCGGTGACCAGCCGCCGGCCGCCCGCCGTTCCCGCAATAATGCGTGTCACGGCCGGGTCACGCCTTTTCCAGGAACGCGGCTCGCTCGTGCTCGGCCAGTGCCTCCACCGCAGCCGCCAGGCCGGGATAGCCCGCCAGCGCGGGGTCTCTGCCTACGAGCTCGACCGCCTCCTCCCTGGCCTGGCCGATCAGATCCTCGTCCTCGAGGAGGCGCAGCAGCCGCAGGCTCGACCGGCGGCCCGCCTGAGCGGTGCCGAGCACGTCGCCTTCCCGGCGCTGGGTCAGGTCGATCCTGGACAGCACGAAGCCGTCCGTGGTGCTCGCGACGGCGGCCAGCCGCTCCCTGGCGGGGCTTTCCCCTGGCGCCTCGGTCACCAGCAGACACAGGCCACCGTGGCTGCCGCGGCCAACGCGGCCGCGCAGCTGGTGCAGCTGGGACACGCCGAAGCGCTCGGCGTCCATGATCACCATCACGGTGGCGTTCGGCACGTCCACGCCGACCTCGACGACGGTCGTGGTCACGAGCACGTCGATCAGGCCGTCGGCGAAGGCGAGCATCACCTTGTCCTTCTCGTCCGGCGCCAGCCGACCGTGCATGATCCCGACCCGCAGCCCGGCGAGCTCGTGCTCGCTCAGCTGCGCGGCCAGGTCGAGCACTGCCAGCGGCGGCCGGGCAGGCGCGCCGTCGCCGTCGCCGTCGTCTTCGTCCTGGCCGTCCAGGGCATATCCGGCGGTCTCCTCGAAGCTCCTGTCGGCACCGCGCCGGTCCTGGCCGCTACCGCCTCCGGCCTCGTCCCCGATCCGCGGACACACGACGTATGCCTGCCGGCCCGCGGCGACTTCCTCCCGGATCCGCTCCCAGGTTCTGGCCAGGTAATGCGGCCGCTCGGCGACTGGTACCAGATGGGTGGCGATCGGCGCCCGGCCGCGGGGAAGCTCGGTCAGCGTGCACATGTCCAGGTCGCCGAACACCGTCATCGCCACGGTCCGCGGGATCGGCGTCGCGGTCATGACCAGCACGTGCGGCCGACCGTCACCGGCCTTGTCGCGCAGGGCGTCCCGTTGCTCGACCCCGAAGCGGTGCTGCTCGTCGATGACAACCAGGCCCAGGTCAGCGAACTGGACCCGGTCCTCGAGCAGCGCGTGGGTACCGATCACTATCCCGGCGCCACCCGACGCGGCCTCGAGCAGGGCCTTGCGCCGCGCGGGCGCGCCCATCGACCCGGTCAGCAGGGTCAGCCTGGTCGCATGGTCGGCACCGCCCAGCTGCCCGGCCATCCCCAGCGGGCCGAGCAGGCTCGCTATCGACCGGTAGTGCTGCTGCGCGAGAACCTCCGTCGGCGCGAGCAGCGCCGCCTGCCCGACCGCGTCGACCACCTGGAGCATCGCCCGGATGGCGACCACCGTCTTGCCTGAACCCACCTCACCCTGCAGGAGGCGATTCATCGGGTGCTCGCCGGCCAGGTCGCGGGCGATCTGCGCGCTCGCCTGGACCTGGCCGAGCGTCAGATCGAAGGGCAGTCCCGCGTCGAACGCCGCCAGCAGTCCGCCCTCCACCGGCGGCCGCGGCACGGCGGTGTAGTCGGCCGCTGCCAGCCGCCGCTGAGCGAGCCGCACCTGCAGCGTGAAGGCCTCATCCCACTTCAGCCGCAGCACTGCCCGGTCCTTGTCCGCCAGATCGACAGGCCGGTGGATCCCGCGCAGCGCGTCGGCGTAACCGTACAGCCCGAGTCGCTGCCTGAGCTTCAGCGGCAGCGGGTCGTCCGGCACGTCGAGGGAGTGCAGCGCGAGCCGGACCGAGTCGGCGATCTTCCAGGACTGCATCTGGCCGGTGGCGCGGTAGACCGGGATCAGCTCGGCCGCGTACTCGGCCGCCCGAACTCCCGCGCTGCCCGTTCCCAGCAGCTCGTACTCGGGATGCGTGAGCTGGCGCTTGCCGCGGAAGCTCGAGACCTGGCCGGAAAAGAGCGCGCGAGTGCCCGGCGCGAGCTCCTTCTCGCGCCAGTCCTGCCGGCCCTTGGCGAAGAAGGTCAGCGTCAGCCGGCCGCGGCCGTCGGTGACGACCACCTCGGAGATGGTCCCGCGGCGGTTGCGCATCGGCCGGGAGGAGGCGGAGGCGACCTCGGCCTGGACGGTCACGTACTCGCCGTCTTTGAGTCCGACCAGGTCAGTCAGCTCGCCGCGCTTGTCATAGCGCCGCGGGTAGTAGCCAAGCAGGTCGCCGACGGTGTGGATGTCGAGGTTGTCGGCCAGTCGCGTCGCCGCTTTGTCCCCGATGACCAGCCGGAGCGGATCGGCATGCACTGCCACCAGGCCAGGATAGGCTCAGGCACCGTCACTGCCCGTCGGCCGGCGCGAAGCGCACCTCCATTACGGCAGGAAAGATCACTCGCTGGCCGTAGGCTCCGCAGCCGCGGTACTCGCGCCATGGCTGGCGGACGTTACCGGCCCGCGTTCGTGGCCGTGCGCAGGCGCCAGCCGTGATCAACGGGGCCAATCCCGGCACCGAGCGCGAACGCGCCGCCGATCGCTCCAGTCACGTATTCCTTCGCCGCCCGCACCGCCGTCGGCACGTCGTCGCCGAACGCCAGCCGGGATGCGATAGCCGAGGCCAGCGTGCAGCCGGTGCCGTGAGTATGGACGGTCGGTATCCGCTGACCGGGATAGCGGACCACGCGCTCGCGATCGACGAGCAGGTCGACCGGGTTGCCGCGCAGGTGGCCGCCCTTCATCAGCACCCACTGCGGCCCCATCGCGATGATCATCTGGGCCGCCGCCAGCATCTCCCCTTCATCCGTGATGCGCAGTCCGGTCAGCAGTTCCGCCTCATAGAGATTCGGGGTGACGACCGTCGCCAGCGGGAGCAGCCGTTCCCTGACCGCATCCAGCGTGCCCGCCGACAGCAGGCTGTCGCCGTGCTTGGACACGGCGACAGGGTCGACCACTACCGGCGCTGCCACCTCGGCCAGCCGGTCGCAGACCGTCTGGACCAGCTCGGCCGAGGCGAGCATGCCGGTCTTGATCGCCTGGGCGCCGATGTCGGACAGCACCGAGTCCAGCTGTGCCAGGACTGCCGCGGACGGCAGCTCCCAGTAGCCCTGCACGCCGACTGAGTTCTGGGCGGTGACCGCGCAGATGACAGTCATGCCGTGCACGCCGAGGGCGAGCATCGTCTTGAGGTCGGCCTGGATCCCGGCGCCTCCGCCGGAGTCGGAGCCAGCGATCGCAAGGACACGGGGCGGGGCGGGCATCATGCGTCCACATTACGGGCGCCTGCCCGCCCGGCCGCGCGAAGGTGCCTGCGCGCGGAAGGCGCCTGCGCGCGGAGGGCGCCTGCGCGCGGAAGGTGCCTGCCCGGTCAGAAGACCCGCAGTTTCCTGGCCGCGGACAGGGCCGGCTCGTCACCAGCCGCCTGCACCCCGAGATCCTCCCAGCTGCCGCGCTGGGTGACCCACCGGACGAACGACTCGGCGTCGGAGCTCACGGTCGCCATCGCCTGGCCGCTGCCGAAGGTGATGATGCGCGAGCACGGTCCGTTGATCTGCAGCTCGTACGAGCCTGCCTTCGCGGCCGCCGGGTTCTGCTGCGGCAGCGCCGCCTCGATCCAGTTCAGCGCTGGCATCAGGCGCAGCTCGTCTGAGGCCGGCGGCGGTCCGGCAAGCGGACCCCGCGGTCCGAAGAGGTCGGCGCGGATGTGGGTGTAGTGATCGAAGGCGAAGGCGCTCGGCAGCACCGATGCGGGATAGGTGCCGGCGTCGGTCAGGGGTATCTCAAGGTCGAGCGCGGCGATCTCCGGCAACTGCGCCAGGCCCCGCTCGCTGGCCTCGGCGTAGTCGGCTACCACCGCGTCGGGGCTCATGCCACGGCGCGCGCCCACCGCGGCATCCTGGGCTCGCTCAAAGGGCAGCGCCGTCATGTCCGGCAGCCGGGCCGGATCCACCATCGACCAGAACGTCACGCCCAGGTGCGAGATCACGTCCTGCACCGACCAGCCCTCGCAGCCCGACTCCGCCTGCCACTGCGCGGGGGTGAGCGCACCGCAGATCTCGAGCAGAGCGGCCCGGTCCGCCCGGACGGCCTCAATCGCCTTGTTCATCATGCGCCTCCGTCACATAGTATTGCTATGTAAGATAGAAATACCATGCCATGGTTAGCCAGCGAGCGCAAGGCGGGCCGGCTGGCAGCGCTGAGCGGAACCGCGGCCGTCTGCACGGGCCCGTGAGGGCCACGCAGCGGCGCGATGCGGCAAAACGGGCTATTCACGACGGTTGCCGGCAGTCATCCGCGAGGCACGGCACACAGGGCCGTGCGGAGCGGGTCGGAAGCGGAGGCGCGCCCGAGCGCGGAGCAGGTTGCCAGCCGCCCGGCTGCGGCCTGTAACGATCTAATGGAACGTGCAGGCGGAGCCGTCGAAGCTGCAGGTCGCGGGAATGGCGGCCGAC
>JASHOV010000676.1 GCA_030038495.1 Streptosporangiaceae bacterium | reverse complement strand
TTCTCCCAGTACATCGAGACCCGCCACGCGGCCAACCTTCTGGGCGCGGCAGCTGGCAGCGGCGCCGCCGGCGTCGGATACCTGCTCAAGGACCGGGTCGGCGATGTCAGCGAGTTCGTGGAGGCGTTGAGCCGGGTGGCAGCCGGCGGCACCGCCCTCGATCCAGAGGTCGTAACGCAACTGCTCCGCGCCAGCCGCCGCGCTGACGGCCTCGGTGCGCTCACGGCCAGAGAGCACGATGTACTCGCCCTGATGGCCGAGGGAAGATCGAACGGCGCGATCGCCGACATGCTCGTGATCTCCGAACGGGCCGTCGAGAAACACGTAGCCAACATCTTCAGTAAGTTCAGCCTGACGCCGTCAGACACCGACCACCGCCGCGTACTCGCCGTCCTCCGCTACCTGGGATCGGGGCCCGCGGACCAACTGCCGGGCAACCCCGGCCCTCGCAGCCCCTGAGTCCGCAGCAGCAGGTGAGGACGTGCCGGGTCATCGCCTATCCGGGGGCCGCGGGACCGACGTCGTCGGCATCTTCCCGTCCCGCGACGCGATCATCCGCCTCGTCGGCGCGGTCCTGGCCGAGCAGAACGACGAATGGATCAAGGCGCGCGCCGTTATATGGGACCCGAGATCCTCGCCGCCAGCCAGAAGGCAGCACAAAAAGCCGACGGCAATGAAACTAGCGTGACTCTTGAGGCTCACTCACGTCGCGGCGCAGCCGCGAGCCTCGGCGGTATGAGGTCGCTCGCTATCGGCTAGCAGTGGTGGCCGGTGTGCTGTCAGCGCTAGGCTCAGGTACCGATCGCCATCTGCCGCCATCAGCCCGTGTCGCGTGCACTCACGCAGGAATGCCTCGGTGAGCTGTGGGCTTACCTCCGCTGAGGTGAGCGCAGTGGGGTCACGGTGTACGCCGGCGGCGGAACGGGGCGCTCCGTGCAAAGCTCGTAGAGGACCGCCCGCCACCCCTCTACCGAGGTCTCCCGCGGATTTCCGGACCGGGTATCGAGGAATGTCAGCCAGCCGGGCCCGCGCCGATATTGAAGGACGGGCACGTTCCCTTCCCAGGCTGCTCGCCACTCGTCCACCGCCTTGGCAGCCGGGGGCACCTTTCCCCGGCGGCCCACTCGTAGGCCCAGGCGATCTGGGATGGGCGGGCGGTGGCCTGCCGACTGGCGGAGCCCGCAGTGCCGGGCTATCAGGCCAGTCGCTGTTCGAGTCTGGCGGCCACCTCCCGGTATCGAGCTACCGGGATAAGATGCACCCCCGCGAAGGCGCCTGAGTCCCGGATCTGCGCCACCAGGTCACAGGCCGCCTCGACGCCGGCCAGCCGGTCGGTGCGGGCCCGGCTTGCAAGCCCGGCCGGGATCGCGATGTCCGGAACGGCGGCTGCAAGCCTCTGGGCGTGCGACCAGCTGGCCAGCACCATCACGCCGGCATAGACAGGGACGTCGACCGGATTAGCGTCCCGCCACCGGAGTAGCTCGTCGAGGGAAAAGCTGACCTGCACGAACAGAAAATCAGCTGCGCGCTTCCAGGCGGGCAGCGGGCGCAGCGCAGTCACGGCGCCGACCCTGAACGGCTGCACCGCGGCGAAGGCCGGATCGGCCGGCAGCGCCCGCACCTCCTCGATCATTGCCCGCACGGTCAGCTCGCCCGTCCGGCCGCCGGAGCTGGGCTTGTCGCCGTACACGAACAGGAACTGATCCACGTGATACGACGCTGCGGTCAGCAGGTCGCGCCTGAGTCCGAGCAGGTTCCGGTCCCGCGAATTCAGGCAGGCGATGCTCCGGCCGCCCATCGCCTCCACCTCATGGGCCACGGCAACGCTGGACACGGTGGCCCGGCCTAGGTGGTTATCCGGAATCAGGAAGGTGTCGGCCACCTTGCTAAGCGTCCCGATCTGATGGCGGACGTGCATCAGGTCCGGCCGGGTCGGCGGCTCGATCTCACAGACAACCTGGAACGGCCGACTTGTCATCGCCCTAACCTAGAGCCGGGTTCCAGTCTGGCGCCACTCGCCCCGTCTGGAAGCAAGCCCCCGTCCAGCACCGCGGATCCCCAGCAGGTGTCAATGTGCCGCTGCCCCATCAGTCGCGCTGCATGCGGAGATCGCGGCTGGACGGACTTTCATTCGCATTTGTCTTCTGCCATTGTGGATGTTCTTCGCTAAGCTGCAGGTCAGCTAGGGAATCCTCGCCCGCCACGGGAACCAGGCTCGGCCAGGTCAGCTGGCCCGACCGCGGCATCCGGTTTCGGTCCTCCGCCACCTCAACCCACAGGTCCCGACCCTGATCTCACCCTCACACCAGGCGACCGGGCGAGCCTGCTGACCCTCGTGCCAGTTGCCCGGAGTACGGCGCCAAATGACCCCGCCGTATCCGCCTCAGCCCGAGAAGAAGGATGACATGGCCGACGCGATATTCGCTGCCCTGCTCGGAGTTGTGATCTCCGCAGCGTGCATCGGCATCCCCCAGCTGGTGCGCATCCGCACGCAGCGACCCGACGACGACACGCGGGCCTACCTGAAGCAGACCGGCCGGTCCGCGCGGGACATCGCCGCGGGCAACGCCAAGATAAGGGAACGGCAGCAGAGCGAAGCCCCGGCCCGGCAGGACGACTGATGCCCCCGGCAGCGGCTGCGCCGTGGCAATGCATCGGCTAGAACAGGCCATTGAACGGCACCGCGGCCTGCCGCCGAAGGCCAATCGTCGCTGCGACATGTCCGTGTTCCAGGTCCACGTCGACTGTCAAATGACGGTCAGACGATCTGAAAGATTCATCAGGATAGATCCGACCTTTGGATCTGACCTGGTGGTTCTGGTGGGCGCTGCACGGTTCGAACCTACGGCCCTCGCTTGTAAGGCAACCAGCCGAATGTAGGTGGAGACGCGGCCGCTGATGGGCCAGTGCCCTCGTCAGCTGTTCACGGCAGCCATCGCTCCGGCCGAAGGACCCTGCGCTACAACGGCCGCCGCCCCGCACACCCCGCAAAACCAGTGAGGTTGCCCCGCTTTGACGGACAGGGCTGATGGCTTGGTCAGGCTACCTTTTGCATGGCCTCCTTGCGGGTTGTGGCCTCGAATTCGGCGGGGCTGAGGTATTCCAGGCTGCTGTGTAGCCGGGTGCCGTTGTACCAGCCGATGTACTCGACGACCGCGCGGCAGGCGCCTGCGCGGGTGGGCCACGCTTGCAGGTCGAGCAGTTCGCCCTTGATGGAGCCGAAGAAGCTTTCGGCGAGCGCGTTGTCCCAGCACTGGCCGGTGCGCCCGTGCGACAGATCGATCAGGCAGTCGGCCGCGAGGGCGGCGAACGCGGCGGAGGTGCACTGGCAGCCCCGGTCGGAGTTAAGCCGGATCCGGCTTAATTCCGATCACGGCACGCAATATACTGCGTGGGCATTCGGGAAGAGAATCCGAGACGCCGGGCTGCTCGGCTCGATGGGAACGATAGGTGACTGCTACGACAATGCGATGATGGAATCGCTGTGGCATACCATGCAGTTGGAGAGTCAGCACGTGACCGACACGCCGATTGTCCTAGCTGGCGATACATGCGTTCTCAAATTCGATTTCTCCAGCAGCAGCCCGTGCTTTCAAGCGCCGCTGCACTTCACCAAGAACGTTGGCGTCGGGAACATCGATACTGAATAGCGACTTCCATGGACTTCCTTCAACGTGAGATCCAGCCTCGGTAATATCGGCCTTAAGTGCTGGGCCGACCTCATCGGCCAATACAATCACGTGGATAGTCGAGTGTCCACCGCTCTCTAGCTTCCTCGAGAACCTCAAGAGCCCTTCTTGTTCACCATGTCCTTCGACTAGATCTCTGACTGCTATTCCCTTCACAAAGAAGGGGCAGTTGTCAATTTGGAACCTACTCTGCCCCATTGTCTTCACCCACAGAGTCTCCGCAGACACGGGGGGCCAGCCATCGACTACTTCAAGATCAAATATCATTCGGCGCAGCTCAGGCCGGTCTTCAATCATGGCCACGGCCAGTTGTTTCCTTTCACGAGATTACAGACTCTGCACAGAAGCCGTTGTCGCGGCTGTCCACCACGCCGCCGACGCCGTTGGCTTCGTCGCGATCCACGACGGGCGATCGGTCCTCGGAGCCGCTGGTGACTGTCGGCTGTACTTGCCAACCCGCTTCTTGCCGGAGGACTTTGATATCCCGAGCCCTTACTGGACTGCCCCGCTGGAGCAAAGAAATGAGCTTGTCGGCGCCTACAGCACCGCGGCAGACGCAAGCCTGCGCTTCGGGATCGCCCTGGATGACCTCGCCGACACCATCGGCTCCTCCAGCATGACTCTCGCCGCTGTGCACATCTCACTCAGCCCGCCCGTGATAGTCCCCAAGCCGCCGCATCTCGCTGAGCAGCGTGACTTGTCGCACACGGCTGGCCAGATCGAGGACGTACTGCGCGGCCTCGAGATCACCAACCCGGACATGCTGATCCGGGCCGCGGCTGTTGACGAGACCGCCCGCGAGCTGCTCGCGCAGGCGGCTACGAACTCCCGCCATCGCAGCACCGTCGACCAGGCGTCGCCATGGCACCTACCAAGCCCGCCCGGCCAGGCCGCCAGAACAGCCGCCAAGGATCTCCCGACCGCCCCGGATCGGCTGGGATCGTCCAAGACGTGTGCTGCTCAGGCCAAGCGCAGCCGACCACTCATGGGCGCTCAGCCACCGCGACGTTCGCCGCTAGGCTCGCCACGCTGGTTACCGTGAGCAGCACCGCACGACAGGGCACCGCCCAACCCACGCCACGAGTCGGCCAGTTGAGGTAATGGAAGGTTGCCTCGATCCATCCATCCACCGACATCTATCGTCGTCAGCACTGCTGCCCAACTGATGCCTACCAGGCGCAGACTGTCATCGCCGCGGCGATCTTGCGGCAGCTGCACGCCGTCATCACCACCGGCTAAGCCTGGGACTCAGTCACCGCCGCCCGAGGTACCCGTCGGCACGACCACGGCAGTCGCCGCCTGACCTGCGCCGACGGTTCTTCAAGCTGGCGGCCGCGGCGAGCCCTCCGCGGCATTGAGCTCATCGTCGACGCCCTCGCCCAACGCGCCGCGCAGCCTTGCGTCAGCTGCTGTGCATACGAGTTCGGGTCACCTGACCAGCCGGAGCCGGGGGCCCGCGCAGGCGACAATGGCAGATCGCCGGACCAGTCTGGCGGTCCGCCTGCCGGTCACGCTTTCCCCGCGGTACCACCACGGCGCCGACCCCCATCCTGGGCCGGCGTCCTGCCCGCCGCGCTTGCGTTCGGTCCGCTGGCTGATCGGGATCGCGACCTCTGACGCGAGCAGCGCTCCGGTGCCCGCGCTGAAGGTTATCCCCCGTACGACGCCGCAGCATCCTCAGCGCCAGCTGCGGCGGCTTATCAGTAGATGGCGAGAGCAGCAAGCAACTCATTGAGGACTTCGACTGCAGCGCTGCGCTCGTCAGGATTAAGCACTTCGCGCTTCGACTCGATAAACAGCGCATTTATCAGCTCAAGCTGATTCCAGATAGCTTTTAGTTCGTCGACCCAGGCCTCGTCAGTGACCTGCCGCAGTGCGGCGATACGGCTCTTCAGCTGCCATGCCAGGCGATCGATGCTTAGCCGACCTTCTTCGAAGTCTCGGATCGCTTGCCGCATTCCGTCTACCAACTCGGCGACCTGGGCGGGAACTTCGCTCATCGGACCTTGAGCATTCCGCTGCTGACAGTCACGACGCGACCATCTTCCATTATGACGGTGATATTGTTGGCCTGACTGTAGAAGGATACTCGCCCGCTCGGCCCGACAGTCTCCTGGCCATTCTCAATCGCGTCTTGGACGACGCTGGGCATGAAGCCCTCGCTCTGCATCTCGTCAATCGCATGGCCTCCATACGAAATTCCGTTGATGACCACGCCGAGGAGCGGCTGGAGGATGGCGGCTATGGAGCCCGGCTTGGGCTTTGCCTGGGGCTGGTCGAACTCTTTGCGAATCGATCCGAAGTAGCTGTCGAGCCCGTCCCTGAGCAAAGCCCCCAGGACGATCAAATCACCGAGGCGGCGGCGTGTTGTGGGCCGGGGGCGGGGTTTGGGCCGGGGCGGGGTCTCCTGGGCGATGATCTGCTCGATTTGCTGCTCGCAGTCGCCGGCCGCGACGCAGGGGTCTTCGGCCTGGGTGCCGTGGCCGCCGACGTCGCCGCTGCCGTTGTTGGCGGCGCAGTCGACGGGCGGGCTGCCGGGGGCGGCCTTGGCGCACAGTCCGTCGGGGTCGGTGGTGTTGACGGGGTTGCCGCTGGCGTAGCCGTAGGGGGCGAGGGTTTTGGCGACGGCGGGGTCGAGGGAGGTGAACTGGCCGGTCGGGATGGCGGCGCCGGAGGCGAGCAGCACCTTCGTGGCCGGGGCGAAGCTGTCATCACAGCCCGGGTCGACGGTATCGCCTTCATCGGCTGCGTCGTCGGCGAGGTCACTGCCGGCGTCTTCTGCGGCAGCTCACCATTCCTGACCAGGCAGCCATCCAGAAACGATCATCTCTTTCAACCTTGTATCGTTGACAACTTTGTAGATCGGGATGGACGGATCGCTCGTTGGCCCGAGCTGACGACGTACGCCCTTGATCTCGGTAAAGGTCGTCCAGCCCATCTTTCTGTTACCACTGCGTAGGGTCGGGAATGCCTTTAGTCCGGGGGGCACTGGAATTATGCCAATCGGCGTGACGACCTTGCGTCGGATGGCCATCTCGAGAGGGAAGAAAACAGGCCACCTCCACGAATTGATCTTCGCCGCATCCTCGAGGGTCGGCTCCTCATCGAAGGTAGGGTCGGCTATCCAGACAAGATGCCCAATCCGCTCGACATGATGGGTCATCAGCCCCACCGCGAATCCTAGGTCGGACACCAGCGAGAACGTCAGACCTGGCTTCAGTCCTGACACCATAGCTCCCTTCAGCGGCAATAGCCGACAGCGGCCAGGAGCTCACAGCCCCGCTGGATTGACGACCCGTAGGCCGGGTTGCTAGTAGCAATACTGTTTATCTTATTGAGCAACTGGCCGCCGGGACCGCCGTTGTCTTCGATCAAGACCTGCTCCACCGCGCGCGCATCGGCCCTGCTCAGGTTCTCCAGTCCGTTAATCGGGTTGATGTCGATACCCTTGCTAGCGAGTTGCTCTGCGGCCCGTCTCTCGATGTTGTTAGTGATCCCTACGTAGTCGACGTCACCGGCAGCGTTCGTTGAAGTGTAGACCGACACGTCACCAGTGGTGATCGCATCTCCTCCGGCACCTAGCATGCCGAGGCCGGCTTCTCCGCCAGCGAGCAGGGCGGTCCCGACTGTGAGCGTGATCAGGAATTGCTTGGCTGTCACGTGCCGGGCGTAGTGGGCCATCTCCTTGGCCATGGATGGGCAGCCGCTGAGGGCGGCGATCCGGCCTGTGGTCTGGCAGCTGAATTCTGTGGCGTGCTGGTGTCGGTCGGTGGGCCGTGGGCGGGGCTTGGGCCGGGGCGGGGTCTCGTAGGCGATGATCTGCTCGATTTGCTGCTCGCAGTCGCCTGCCGCGACGCAGGGGTCTTCGGCCTGGGTGCCGTG
>JASHOV010000675.1 GCA_030038495.1 Streptosporangiaceae bacterium | reverse complement strand
CTGTCGGATACCGGACCGGATACCTGGTGGAACTGCGCGGGTAGCCGCCAAATGCCTCCGGCAGCCGGCCGGCGAATATCTCGGCGGCCTCCATGATGCCGGCCACAACTCCTGCCGCTTCCTCCTTGAAGCCGTACCGCCGCAATCCCCAGGCGATGAACGAGTTGTCGAACGGCCAGACGGTGCCGACGTGGTAGCCGATCGGGTTGTAGCGGGCCTCACCCTCGGCCATCGTGCGGATGCCCCAGCCGGAGAACAGCCGCGGGCTCATCAGGTGCCGCGCGACCGCCCGCGCCTTGGACTTGTCGACGATCCCGCTCCACAGCAGGTGGCCCATGTTCGAGGTGAGGGAGTCCACCTGGCGGCCGTCGGTGTCGAGGGCGACCGCGAAGTACTCGCCGTCCTCGACCCAGAAGTCGCGGTTGAAGCGCCGCTTGAGGTCGGCGGCCTGCTTCTCCAGATGCTCGGCGAAGGCACTGTCCTTCCAGACCTGCCTGGCCAGCCGGGCGCCGCGCATCTTCGCGTCGTAGGCGTACCCCTGGAGCTCGCAGGTCGCGCGCGGGAACCCCGGCAGGTCGCCGTTGCGGTACGAGATCGAGTCCCACGAGTCCTTCCAGCACTGGTTCTCCAGCCCGGTCTCGACGTTCCGGCGTTGGTAGGACACGTAGCCGTTGCCCTGCAGGTCGGCGTACTCATCGATCCAGGCCAGGGCCGCGCGGGCGGCCTGCTCGAGGCTCCGCACCAGCTTGGTATCGCCGGTCCAGCGCTCGTATTCGTCGAGCAGCACGACAAACAGCGGCGTGGCATCGGCGCAGCCGTAATACGGCGAGTGCGGGCGTTCCTCGAAGGCGGTCATCTCGCCGTAGCGCATCTCGTGCGGGATCCGGCCCGGGTCCTCGTCGCGGAAATCGTCGATCCTGGTGCCCTGGCGCTCGGCCAGGACCTGCAGCGTGGTCGCGGCCAGCTCGGAGGTGAACGGCAGCGCCTGGAGGCTGGTGAAGATGCTGTCCCGGCCGAAGATGGTCATGAACCACGGCAGTCCCGCCGCGGGCATGGCCTGGCCCGGCATGGTCAGCGTCGAGAACCGCAGCGCGGCCAGGTCGGTCAGGCAGCGCTGATAGATCTGCTCAAGCGGCCGCCAGTCGCACTGAAGCAGCGGCGCGTGCCCCAGCCACTTCTCCAGGCCGCGGGCCATGTCCCGGCGGACGTGCCGCTGCCCTTGGCCGCGGATGCCCACTGGCTGGTCCGGATCCTCACCGGGCAAGCCCTCGGATGCGACCACCTCCAGCTCGGTGCTCCACTCCCCATGCGGCGGCACCGTGATCGCGAACGACAAGCCGCCGTCGTCGATGTCGGCCGACTCGGTCGAGGAGATCCACGTCTCGCGCGCGTAGGTCTCGCGCTGGTACTGCAGCACGAGGCTGCCGTCCGCGACGCGGGTCGTGTACCGGCCCTTCTTCGCCAGCGCGTCCTTGACCTCGAACAGGTCGGCGAAGTCGCTGCCCGTCTCGATCCGCACCGTCAGGTCTGCCGGATCGTTGTCGTGGTTGAAGATCCGCAGTTCCTCCCGGAAGCCGTCGGCTACCTCGCGCTGGCGGATCACCGACAGCTTCGAGTCGACGTAGACCGTGCCGGTGCCCGGCACGAGGAAGAACCGGGTCTGGAAATACTGCAGGTCGTCGGTCGACAGGGCGGTCAGCCGCTGGCCGTTGACGGTGAGCACCCACCGGGACAGGAACCGGGTGTCGAACGAGAACAGCCCGGTGGGATCGGTCAGGGATGCCTCGATGTCGCCGCGGTCGTCACTGACCACGAACGTGTTGCCCTCGAGAATCTGGACTAGTTCGTCGCTCATGCCGTCCTCGCATGCTCGGCCGTCACGGTCTTCGAGCTGATCGGGGCCACTCGCCCCACCGAGCCGGGCGGCCCCGGCAGGCAGCGCTGGAACATGATCAGGGCGGCGATGCTGCCCTCACAGGTCACCAGCCCCCGCAGCATTGCCGCCTGGGCGTTGAGCCGTCCGGTCACGATCGCTTCCAGGTGCGGCCGAGTGATCTTGACCACGGCGTCGGCAGGATCGTTTGCCTTACTCACGGCCACGGCGCCGTCGGTGATCTGGATGCGCCAGTGCGCCTCGCCGGCGTCGAACCGCAGCGAGGCCGACTCACCCTCGAACGTGGAAATGCGGCCAGGCTCGGCCAGGGACGTGAAGAACTGATCAATCGCGTCAGGCACTGCCACCCCCGTGACACCCCCGAGGCGGATCGCCGAGACCCGCCACTGCCCGAAGCCTAACGCCGGCCCGGCGCGTTACCCTGCGGGGGTGGAGATCAGCACAGTGCGGCTCGACACGGGTCAAGGCCCGGCCGAGGTAGCGCTGGCCAAGGCCAGGAAGCCCGCGTTCCTGCTCGTGATGACGCACGGCGCGGGCGGCGGCGTCGACACGGCGGACCTGCTCGCAGCGGGCCAGGCTGCGGCCGCGCTCGGTGGCGCCGTTGCCCGGGTTCTGCAGCCGTACCGGGTTCGCGGCGCCAGGGCTCCGGGCAACGCGGATAAGCAGGACGCGGCCTGGCTGGAAGTCATCGCGGCGCTGCGACTGCCGGGAGTCCCGCTCGTCCAGGGCGGCCGGAGTAACGGCGCGCGGCTGGCCTGCCGCACAGCCCGGGCGGCCGGGGCGCAGGCCGTCGTCGCGCTGGCGTTCCCGTTGCACCCGCCCGGCCGCCCGGAGAACAGCCGAGCCGGCGAGCTGCGGCAGGCAGGCACGGATGTGCTCGTCGTCAACGGGGAACGCGACCCGTTCGGCATTCCGGCGGCGTCGGACGCCAGCCGGGTGGTTGTCCTGCCGGGGGAGACGCACAGCCTGTCTCGACACCCGGATGCGGTCAGAGCCGCTGTCGCTGAGTGGCTGGGTGAGCTGCCCTGGCTGTCGCGGGCCTAGCAGCGGCCGCGGTTACTGACGGAGCGTGGGCGCAATTACGCAGCGGAAGTGCGTGAGTCCGGCGGCTCGAGCGGGTTGACGCGGCCCGCGATACCTGGCACCAGGTCGGTGGGCCGGTGCGGGGCAATCGCTCCGCCGCCCGGCAGCAGTTCTCCGGTGTCCTCGAATATAACGACGCCATTACAGAGCAGGCTCCAGCCCTGCTCGGGGTGGCTGATTATCGTCCTAGCCGCCTCGCGGTCCGGGCCGCTCGGCTCCGGGCACTGTGGCGTGTGCGGGCACATCCGCGTGTCTCCCGTTGGTTCCTCGCTGTGTTCTTGATCACACCCTACTGTGCCAGAGGGTGTGCGCCGTGCGGCATGGCCCGTTGTGACGGTTTTCCGCACCGCTCTTTGTAGGTTTCATGTAGTCCGCATTACGCATCTGCCGTCACGGCCAGCCTGCACCAGGCTGATGACATCTGCCCGACGACACGCGGACATCCAGTAAAACGACCCGTGACGGAGGATCTATTCACGAGTAGCGCATACTCGGTGATCCCATGTCCACATGTCCAACTGCGGACTCGAAAAAACAGGCGGCGGCTCAGTGGCCGAAGGCGGTCGGCACGCGCGCGATCTCGGCGCCGAGCGCGGTCGCCTCCGGCCGGGCCGGGAATCCGGTCAGCCGGTGAGTCTCGCGCATCGTCAGCAGCCGCTCGGCCTCGTCGGTCCACCGGTGAACAGGGGGCGTTGCCATGGCCTTGCGGCGGAAGATCCGGTCGTCGTACCCGCGCGGGCCTATCTCCGCGCGCTGGGCTGCGAAGGCGGCGCGGGTCACGTCGGTCAGCGCTACATCAAGGTTGCGGGCCAGCGGGTACTGCACGTCGGCATGGGCTCCGGAGGCCTGAGCCTGCCGGAAGTCCCGCTCGGCTGCTTCGGCGCGGGAGAGCAACTCGTTGAACTGGGAGGCGAGCGCCACGTCAGCGAGATAACTCGCGTCTGCCTCGGGACTGACCTGGATGCGACCGGATTTCACGCGGAAAGCATAGCGAAAGCGCAGGCCGGCGGCACAATCAGGCGGCTGCGCATGATTTGGCCGGGCCAAGATCGGTCAGGCCAGGCTCTCCTGCCAGCTCGTGTGCAGGGCGGAATACTCACCGTCCGATGCCAGCAGGTCGGCCGGGGAGCCGTCCTCGATGATCCGGCCGCGCTCGAGCACGAGCACCCGGTCGGCGATGGCCACCGTGGAGAGCCGGTGCGCGATGATGACCGCCGTCCGGCCGGCCAGGATCCTGGTCAGTGCCTCCTGGACCAGCCGCTCGCTCGGGATATCCAGGAGCGAGGTCGCCTCGTCCAGGACGAGCACGGCCGGCGCGGCCAGGAACGCGCGGGCGAAGGAGATGAGCTGGCGCTGCCCGGCCGACAGCCGCCCGCCGCTCTTGCCCACCTCCTCGTCGTAGCCGCCGGGCAGCGCGGAGATGAACGCGTGCGCTCCGATGGCGGTGGCAGCCCCGACGATCTCGGCCCGGTCGGCGCCCGGCTTCCCGAGCTCGATATTGTCCGCTATCGAGCCGGAGAACAGGAAGTTCTCCTGGGTGATCAGCACCACCTCGCGCCGCAGGCTACGGTCCTCGAGCTCCCGCAGGTCCACGCCGTCCAGCCGGACGCTGCCCTCGACCGGGTCATACAGCCGGGCCAGCAGCCGCGCGATTGTTGTCTTGCCCGCGCCTGTCGCTCCGACCAGGGCGACGGTCTGTCCGGCCGGGATCGTCAGCTCCAGGCCCGGCAGCACGGTGGCCTTGCGGTACCCGAACTTCACCTGGTCGAATACCACTTGCCGGCCGCTGCCGCCCTGGCTGCCTGCGCCCGCCGGCGTCGGCAGCTGGACGGGGTTGGCGGGCTCGGGCACTGCCGGGGCCTCGTCGAGCACGCCGGAGATCTTCTCCAGCGCCGCCCCCGCGGACTGGAAGGAGCTGTAGAACTGCGACAGGTCGATCAGCGGATCGAAGAAGCGCTGCAGGTAGAGCAGGAACGTGACCAGCACGCCGATCTTCATCTGGTGGTTGATGACCCGGTCGCCGCCATACAGCAGGACGGCGCCGATGGCCAGGTTCCCGACCAGGGTGACGCCGGGGAAGAAGATCGCCAGCAGCCGCTGCGACCGCAGGTTGGCGTCGGCGTTCGCCTGGTTGAGTCCGCCGAAGATCTGCTCGTTCCTGCCCTCACGGCGGAACGCCTGGACGGCCCTGATCCCGCCGAAGGTCTCCACGAACTGGACGATGACCTGGGCGATGGTCTCCCTGGTCCGCCGGTAGGCGACTACTGACTCGCGCCGGAACCAGGCCGACAGCCAGGCCAGCGGGATGAACCCGGCCATCACCACGAGCGCGAGCTGCCAGTCCAGCAGCAGCATGCCGCCGCCGATCAGCACCAGCGACAGCAGCGCGGATACCAGGGCGGCGAGCCCCTCGTCGAACAGGTCGGAGATCGAGTCGATGTCCGAGACCTGCCGGGAGATGACCCTTCCGGAGGTGTATCGCTCGTGGAAGGCGACCGGCAGAAGCTGGAAGTGGGCGAACAACCGCCGCCGCAGTTCCAGCACCACCTGCCCGCCGAGCCTGCCGATACCGCCGATGTAGGCGCGAGTGGCCCACGCCTGGGCGATGACCGCGATGGCGAACGCGAAGATGATCAGTGCCATCGGGCCGGCATTGTGCGTCCGCTCCAGCTGCGGGATCCGGTCGATGCCGACACCGACCAGCCATGGCCCAGCGAGCGCGGCCAGCTGCGCGACCACGATCAGGCCGAAGATCGTGCCGGCGAGCCGCCGGTGCGGGCCGAGCAGGCTGCCGAGCAGCCGGCGGGAGCGTCGTCGCAGCAGCGTGCCGAGCTTGCCGGTGATCTCCTCGGCCTCCTCCGCGGCGATGCCGCGCCAGGCCGGGGTGGTAGTCGTCTGCGTCATCGGCGCGCTCCTGCCATCGCGCTGCGCCCGTTGTCGGCTTCGTCCGCGCTCATCAGCTCGCGGTACCGCGGCTCGGTCTCCAGCAGTTCGTGGTGCGTCCCGATCGCCGCGATCACGCCGCCGGCCATCAGGGCGACCCGGTCGGCCAGCAGCACGGTGGATGGCCGGTGCGCTACCACCAGGGAGGTGGTGGCCGCCATGACGTCGGCGAGCGCGGCGGTCACCTTGGCCTCGGTGTGCACGTCGAGAGCGGACAGCGGGTCGTCGAGCAGCAGAACGTCCGGCCGGGCCAGGATCGCGCGCGCTAGCGCGACGCGCTGGCGCTGACCACCGGACAGCGCCATCCCCTGCTCGCCGATGCGCGTGTCGAGTCCCCAGGGCAAGTCGGCCACGAACTCGGCCTGCGCGGCCTCGAGCGCGGCTAGAACATCGGCCTCGGAGGCATCCTCCACACCGAAGCTGACGTTCTCCCGCACGCTGGCGGAAAAGAGGGTCGGCTCCTCGAACGCGCACCCGACCCTGGACCGCAGTTCCGCCAGCGGCAGGTCGCGGATGTCGTATCCGTCCAGCGTGATGACGCCGCTGGTGCCGTCGGCCAGCCGCGGCACCAGGTAGAGCAGGGTGCTCTTGCCCGATCCGGTCGCGCCGACCAGGGCGACAGTCTCGCCGGGCGACAGGTCGAGGGTGATGCCGCGCAGCACCTCGGACGTAGCGCCCGGGTAGCTGAACCGTACGCGATCGAGCACCAGATGACCCGGCCGGCCGCCATGTGCCGCCGCCGTGAGCGCCCGCGGTCGGTGCGCCCACGCATGCTGCGGGAGTGCGGCCTCCGTCGGGTGGGTGACTGCCGTCGGGTGGGTGACTGCCGTCGGGGGCGGGACCGCCGCCGGGGGCGCAGTGCCAGTGATGCTGGGCTGCGGGTCCGCGGGCTGGCCGGGGTCGACGATGCCGGGCGCGGTGTCGAAGATCTCGTAGATGCGCTGTGCGGCGGTGGCGGCCTCCTGCCCGGTGGCGATGATGAAGCCCATCGCCTCAATCGGCCAGATGAGTAGCAGGGTCAGCGTGACGAACGCGACCAGGTCGCCCAGGGTCAGCTCATGCCAGCTCACGGCCAGGGCGCCGAGCAGCAGGAGCAGGCCGATCGCGGCGTTGGGCGCCATATCCAGGCCGGCCCAGAACGTGCCGCGCAGCCTGGCCTTGCCGACCTGGCTGCGGTACACCAGCCGGGACTGCGCGAGGTGGCGGGCCGCGGCCTCATCCCGGCGGCCCAGGGACTTCAGCACTCGGATGCCGGCCGTGGCTTCCTCGACATAGGTGGCCAGGTCCCCGGTCTGGTCCTGGTACTGCCTGGACAGGACCCGGTACTTCTTCTCGAATCGCAGGCACAACGCCGTGACCGGCAGGAACATGCAGCCGGTCAGCAGGCCCAGCCACCAGTTCATGTTGATCAGCAGGGCGACGATCAGCAGGAAGGTCCACGTGCTGGTGATGAAGAACACGATCCCGAAGCCGGCGAACCTGCGGATCGTGGACAGGTCGTTCGTCGCCCTCGACAGCAGCTGGCCGGACTGCCAGGAGTCGTGGAGGGCCGGGTCGAGCCGCTGCAGATGATGGTAAAGATCGTCGCGAATCGTCTTCTCCATGCCGTTGACCGCTCCGGCCAGCGACCACCGCCGGTAGAAGTTGAGCCCGGCCTGCAGGGTGCCGAGAGCCATCGCGGCCAGGCCCAGTGGCACCAGTCGTCCCCTCGTGCCATGCGCGATGGCACCGTCAATCACCGAGCGGGTGATCAGCGGGATCATGGTCTCGGCGGATACGGCCAGGATCGCGGCCGTGATCATGAGGGCCAGGGTCAGGTAGTACGGCCGCAGGTACTCGCGCATCCGCCAGAGCGCGGCGGCCGGGGTTTGCGGCACGGGGGTTTGCGGCACCGCGCCAGCACTGTCCTGTGACTGTGTCTGGGCATGGGCATGCGGCGGCGAACTAGCTGAATTGGGGGGCATTATCTGCAGGCTACCTACGGTTGCCGCGAGTGTCACCACAATATCGCTGGCAGGAGAGCCGTCCCGGGATCACGCCCGCGGATATGACTGCCAGACGTGACTCGGAAGCACCGCGGGCCGTGACTGAGTGCGTTTGCGCGGATACGCCACAGGGTGGCGGAACGGCGGGTATGTCTGGCACTCTGGCCAGACGGCGCGTGCTGGGGCCGACTGGGGTTTGGAGGGGACCCGTGGAGCGCACCCATTACTCGGAGGTGCCTACGCGGCTGATCGAGCCAGTTCCGGTTTTAACTGCTTATGACGATGGTGTCAGTGCCATCTGCCGGCTCGCCGACCAGTTCGACGCCGGCACCTGGGGAGCGCAGACGCCGTGCCTGGAGTGGCGGGCTGCGGATCTGGCCGGGCACCTGCGCTGCGTCGCGGACGACTTCCACGAGTATCTCGACGAGGCGCCAGTCAGCCGTTACGCGCGGCTGATGGCGACGGGCGCGCACCCGGATACCCTCGGCCGCAAGCTGGCCAGGCAGAATGCCGCCGAGCTCGTGGCGCTGGCCGACGCGCCGCCGGCCGAGCACATCTCCGCGTTCGCCGCGTCCGCCCGTGCATACGCAGGCAGGCTGACCTCGGTCTGGGATCTTCCGCATCATCAGTACCGCGACACGGTGGTGACGGTCGCGGGAATGGCAGGCGCGGCGTGCGCCGAATGGCATCTGCACGCCTGGGACCTGGCGATGGCACTGAGCCTTCCGTACCGGCCCGCCGACCCGGTGACAGTGCTCGGCTGCTGGCGGCGGGGCATGCCGCAACTTCCGGTACCGGGCCGGGCCGGCTGGCGGGGAGGCCTTTCGGCCCGGCACGTCGACCCCTGGCATGCTGTGCTTGCAGCCTCCGGCCGGTCAGTGGGGCCAGTCGGGGCATATACGGGACCCGCCAGAGGCCGGCTCGGGCGCCTGCGCCGGGCGCGGAGGGGATGACGGATCAGCATGCAGTTCGACGTGGGGCACGTCCGGGCCAGCTACCCGGCGCTCGCCGACGGTTACGCGTACCTGGACGGCGCGGCGGGCACGCAGGTGCCCGCCGCCGTGATCGAGGCCATCAGTCAGGCTCAGGCGACCGGACTCGGTAACGGCGGCGGCGCCTTCCCGGCCAGCGCCCGCGCCGACGAGATCACGGCTAACTGCCGCGCCGCTGTCGCGGCACTCGTCGGCGGCAGACCGGAGGGCGTGATCCTCGGGCCGAACATGACCACTCTCACCTATCGTCTGGCCGCGGCGCTGGCCAAGACCTGGCAGCCGGGCGACGAGGTAGTCGTCTCCCGCCTCGATCACGACGCGAACGTGCGTCCCTGGGTACAGGAGGCCGAGCTGGCGGGCGCGGTGATCCGCTGGGCGGAGGTTGACCCGTCGACCGGCGAGTTGCCGGCCGGCCAGTATGCGTCGCTGATCGGGGACCGGACCCGGCTTGTCGCCGTCACCGCGGCCAGCAACGTCATCGGGACGAGGCCGGATGTCGCCGCGATTACCGCGATGGCCGGCGCCGTCGGCGCGCTGAGCTACGTCGACGGCGTCCACGCCACGCCGCACGTGCCGGTGGACGTCGGCGCCCTGGGTGCCGACTTCTACGCGACCAGTGCCTACAAGTGGTCCGGCCCGCATGTTGGCGCGGTCATCGCCGCGCCGGAACTTCTGGATATGCTGCGCCCGGACAAGCTGGTCCCGTCGCCTGATGACGTGCCGTCGCGGTTCGAGCTCGGCACCCCGGCCTACGCGAGCTTCGCCGGCGTCACCGCGGCCGTGTGTCATCTGGCCGGGCTCGCAGCGCCCGCCGACGGCACGCTGCGGGACCGGGTGCTCGCCTCGATGGCCGCAGTGCAGCGCTACGAGCAGGATCTGTTCGGGGTTCTGCTGGCGGGGCTGGAGGCCATGCCGCACGTCACCACCTACGGCAAGGCGGCCAGCCGCACGGCCACCGCTTACTTCACCGTCGCGGGGAGCACGCCGCTAGAGGTTGCCGAGCACCTGGCCACGCGGCGGATCAACGTGTGGAACGGCCACAACTACGCCTGGGAGCTGACCGGCGTACTCGGGATCAGGGACGCCGGCAGTGCCGTCCGTGCCGGACTCGTGCATTACAACGATGCTTCCGATGTGGAACGGCTGCTCGCGGCCGTCGCGGAGCTCGGCCGGTAGGAAAAGCCGGCCGGCCGGGGCTCGCGCAGCCGGAGGCCCGGCGCCGACCACCGCCACCACTCCTCCGGGAGCTGATCCTGGCGCTCACCGACCACCGAGCTCAGCTCTGCCCGGCCCGGGTTCTCTCTCGGCTGACCTCCCAACTGGTCAGTAACCAGCCTGGACGGGTAGCTAAGACGCGCAGGGGAAAGAACGGGACCATGCGGTGACGCAATGCCATGATCATGTGGCGATATGTCACCTTACAGGGGGGAGAGCGATGGGAATCCTCGATCAGGT
>JASHOV010000674.1 GCA_030038495.1 Streptosporangiaceae bacterium | reverse complement strand
CACCGATAGTGCACCCCGCAAAAGGGGATAAACGCCTCGAAACAAGGGACACAATCGGTGAAAGGTCGGTCCGCCGGTCGGATTTCCGGCCGCGGGTGCCACTTGACGCCGGCTACCCCGATGCGCGGAGGATGACCGGAACGGAATCCGTCGGCAGCCGGGAGGCTAAGTGGTCGCGTACGAGCAGATCCGGTACGAGGTGGACGACCCGGTCGCGACCATCACGCTCAACCGGCCCGAGGTACTCAATGCCTGGACCGACCGGATGGGCTTCGAGGTCAGGCACGCGGTCGGCCAGGCCGAGCGGGACCCGAATGTGGTCGGCATCGTGATCACCGGAGCGGGGCGCGGCTTCTGCGCCGGTGCCGACATCAGGAGGCTGTCCGCCGTCAGCGAGGGCAACTACGCCGGCGAGCCCCTGCCCGAGGAACTGAAGTCGGACCCGGGCGACCCGTCGTTCGGCGACGATCTGCACCTGGGCACGCATACCTATCTGATGTCGGTGCCGAAGCCGGTGATCGCGGCCATCAACGGACCGGTCGCCGGCATGGCGGTGCCGATCGTGCTCGCGTGTGACCTGCGGTTCATGGCCGAGGACGCGATCCTCATGACCGCGTTCGCCCAGCGCGGGCTCATCGCCGAATGGGGCATCAGCTGGCTGCTGCCCCGGCTTGTCGGCCCGTCGGTCGCCCTGGACCTGCTCTTCTCGTCCCGTAAGGTGCCCGGCACCGAGGCCGCGGCCCTCGGCCTGGTCAACGCGGCCCTGCCGCGCGATCAGGTGCTGGCCCACGCCCAGCAGTACGTGCGGGACCTGGCCGTCACCTCGTCGCCGACCGCGATGGCGATCATGAAGCGGCAGGTCTACCAGCAGCTGCACCCCGGCCTGCTTGCCGCCGAACGGGAGGCACGCGAGCTGATGGTGCAGAGCTTCGGCCGTCCGGACTTTGGCGAGGGCGTGCGCTCGTTCACCGAGCGCCGGCCGCCGCGCTTCGACCGGGTCCCGGCGCAGGGCGGTGGCCAGCGCTAGCCGGGGGGACGACCCCCCGACCAGCCCGCATACTGGAGGGCATGGCTAACGTGCCGCCGGCCCGGCACCTGCTCCGGGCCAAGGACCTGGCCGACGCCAGGTACGACGAGCCGCTTCTGGTATCCGACCTGGCCGCGGTCGCCGGCCTGTCGCCAGCGCACTTCAGCCGGGAGTTCAAGCGCGCGTTCGGTGAGTCGCCGCATCAGTACCTGCTGACCCGGCGGCTGGAGCGGGCCGCCGCGCTGCTGCGTACCACGGACTGGTCGGTCGCCGACATCTGCTTCGCGGTCGGGGCGGGCAGCGTCGGCTCCTTCACAGTAAGCTTCGGCCGCATATTCGGCCGGACACCGCAGGCGTACCGGCACGCATACCCGCCCGCGCAGTGGCAGGTGCACATCCCGCGCTGCGTCGCGCAGGCCTACGCCCGCCCGCAGAACCGGACGTTTCGAGAAGACCGGGCGAGCACCTTCTCCCTAGGCTGCAGCGAGTAGCCCATCAGCCAGGAGGACTCGATGATCAAGATCGCGAACACGCAGTTCTGGGTGCACGACCAGGACGAGGCGCTGCAGTTCTACACCAAGACGCTCGGCTGGGAAGTCCGCGCGGACGTGACCATGGAGGCATGGAGCTTCCGCTGGCTCTGCGTCGCCCCGGCCGGCGCGGACGGCCCCGGGCTGGTGCTGATGCCCGTTCCCGGCCCACCGATGCTGGACCAGGAGAGCAGCACCCTGCTTGCCGACCTGGTGGCGAAGGGCGCTGGCGGCACGCTGTTCCTCGAGACCGACGACTGCCAGGCCGCCTACGACGACCTGTCCACCCGCGGCGTTGCCTTCAACGATCCGCCGACGGCGCAGCCGTACGGCATCGACACCTCGTTCCGCGATCCGTCCGGCAACAACATCAGGCTGACGCAGGTGCTGGAGTTTGACCCCTCCCGGACCTGAGTGGGGGAACGGCGGCTACTTCGGCACGCCGCCGTCGACGGCCAGCACGGCGCCGGTGGTGAAACTCGAGGCGTCGCTGGCAAGGTACAGGGCCGCCCCGACGATCTCGTCGGGGCGGCCGCCGCGCCGCAGCCCGTGGGTACGGGCCCGGCGGCCGAAGGCCTCCATGTCCCAGGCCTTGCTGATGTCGGTAAGGAACGGCCCGGCCATGATCGCGTTGACGCGCACGTCCGGGCCGTAGGCAAGGGCAAAGCCCGCCGTGATGGCGTTGAGCCCGGCCTTGGCGGCCGCGTACGGTATGACGTCCGGCCGCGGGTGCGCCGCGGCCGTGCTGCTGATGTTGATGATCGACCCGCCCTCGCCGGCCGCCATCCGGGCCCCGGCCAGTGCCGTCAGCCGGAACGGGCCCTTGAGGTTCACCGCGAGCACGCTGTCCCACAGCCGCTCGTCGACGTCGGTCAGGGACGGGTACAGCGGCGACTTGCCCGCGTTGTTGACCAGCACGTCGAGCCGGCCGAACCGGTCGTAGGCCGCGTCCAGCAGGCCCGGCAGCTCGTCCCAGTGGCCGACGTGGCAGCCGACGGCCAGGGCGTTCCTGCCGGTCTCCTGTATGACCTGCTGAGCCAGCTCGGCACAGGCGTCGACGTTCCTGCTGGAGATGACGACATCGGCGCCGGCCGACGCGAACGCGAGAACCATCTCGCGGCCCAGGCCCCGGCTGCCGCCGGTGACCAGTGCCACCTTGCCGGTCAGGAGGAACCGGTCGGTACTGCTACCCACCTCTGGGCTCACTGCTGGCTCCCGGTCAGGCTCGGCTAAGGCTTGTCCCTGCGGCCGACATCAGGAAAGGCACGGCCCGGCTGAATGTGTCCTCGATCGTATGACCGGCGAGCTCGCTGCGATAGTCGCGGAACCGGGCCAGCTCCCATTCCTGGCCGCGGGCCGGCAGAGAGGCCAGCCCCGGCTTGCGCACGGCCCGCCAGGTCCACTCGGCGATCCGGCCCCTCGCGGTGCCCGCGTCCGTGACCTGCGGCCGGATGAAGTCGTCGTGATCGGCCAGGTAGCCCATCCGGTTGCGGACGAACCGCAGGCCGGACAACGTAGCCTCGATTGCCGCCCGGCGGCCGCCGCCGAAGCCGGCCAGGACCGAGCCGTAATTATCGGGCCGGTAGCGCACGAGCGTGGCGTCGACCATTGTGACCCACCACACAGCCTCGGTGATCGCGGCGAACCCGTGCGGGATATCCCAGCCGGCGGCCTCCAGGAGCCGGCCGGTGGTCTCGCGCATGGCGGTAATGGACCAGTCCAGCGCGCTGGCCGAGGTTATGTCGTGCCCGGCCCGCTGACGATTCCAGGCGACCCGGCACCGGGGTGAGCAAAATCGGGCATGCTCACGACGCGGCGTGAACAGCGCCCCGCAATGCGCGCAATTCCTCGACTCAGCCACCGTCCTCTATGGTAATCCCGCCCAGCAGCCCGACGATCTTCGAGTGCACCGCTCACGTCGGCTGAGCCACAGCTCTCGTTCACTTTTCGTTCATCTGAAAGTCGGTTACCAGCCATCGCCTCCGGATAACTTGCGCCGGTAGCCGGACTATCACGTCGTAACCACAACAAGGCAGGCAGCATGAGCGGCGGCTGTACGCGGTGACCGAGATCAAGTCAGAGGACCTGGTAACTGCCCTGGATGAGGCGTCGATCAGCAGGTTCCACCTGAGGGCCGTGGTGGCCTCGGGCGTAGGTTTCTT
>JASHOV010000673.1 GCA_030038495.1 Streptosporangiaceae bacterium | reverse complement strand
GCAGGTCGGCCATGACGCGGCGCAGATCCCCGAACGTCTTCGCGTTCAGCGCGGCCGTTATCCGCTCGTCCAGCTCCTCGGATGTGAGCCGTCCCTCGGCATAGTGCTCGCGCAGCTGCGCGGTCACCTGCTCCCTGTCGGCGTCCGATATCCGCATCCGGTCATCCATCGCGGTCCCCGTTCCCTGGCTATTCGTCCTCGTCGTTGTCTTCGGCATCCTCGGCATCGTCGGAGAGGATCCGGTACAGTTCTCGCCGCGTCCGCTCCAGCAGCCGCTCGGCCGCGCGGACCTGATTCGGGTCGCCGGCGTGCGCGATCTGGACTATCCCCGCGCCGAGCCGGGCGGCCTCGGCGAACAGGCCGGGTACCTCCCAGGCCTCCTGCTGGGCCGTCGACTCCCAGGCGCCCCGCGCCATCTCCGGGTTCTGCTCCACGTACGCCCGGCCCGCGTCGGTCAGCCGGAACGTGCGCCGCCCGTCGGCCTTCTCGTCGGAGATCAGGCCCTCGTCGGCCAGTGCGGACAGGGCCGGGTAGACCGCGCCCGGGCTGGGCCGCCAGGCCCCGTTGCTGCGCTCTTCGATGTCGGACATGATCTGATAGCCGTTGCGCGGGCCCTCCCGCAGCAGCGCGAGAATCGCGGCGCGGACATCGCCGCGGCTGGCCTTGGGTCCTCGGGTCTGGCCGGTCGGTCCCGGCGGGCCGGGCCACCACCCGCCGCGGGCGCCGACGAAGCCGCCGCCCCAGTGACCGGAGCCGCCCCGGCGGAACTCGCGCTCCCAGGAGCCGCGACGCCGCTGATCTGCGGCCATGAGCCTGAGGCCGCGCCGGAGCTGGTCGACGAGGTCATCGGCGCCCCTGAGGGCGTCGAACAGACCCGAAGCGAAGTCGCCTGGGCCGCAGGACGATCCGGCTGTCATGGTCAGTCACTACCTCTCGCGATACGATCACGATATATCGACAGCCTACGTCGCCGGTTACGGAAAGACAAGTCATATCGCGTCTGGTGTGCGTGCGGGGAGCCGGGGGGTAAGGGCGCACGCTCGGCGGCCGGGCGCTGTAAGGCAAGATCGAAGCGATGGCAGACGAAATCCAGTCGCAGGACCCGCAGCCGTCAGCCGGGCCGGACCAGCACGTCCCGCCGGCGGCGGCCGCCCACTGGCCGACGCCCCACACCAGACACGGCCCCGACCCGTGGGCGGCCTGGATGCGCCGGACCGAGCAGATGACGGCCGGGCAGGCGGCCGGGCTGCCCGTTCCCGCCTGGATGCGGCACACCCGCGGCGAGCGCCGCTGGCCGGTCTCCCTCAGCATCATCGCGGCCATCGTGCTGCAGCTGCTGCTGCCGCCGAAGTACACCAACCCCCTGCCCCACTGGCTGATGCCGGCCCTCGAGGGCGCGCTGGGGATCGGCCTGACCGCGGCTAGCCCGGTCCGGATCGAACGGGAGAGCCGGATCCTGCGCGTGGCCAGCATCGTGCTGATCATGCTGATCTCGATCGCGAATGCGGCGTCCGCCGTGCTGCTGGTCCGGGCGATCCTGGAGGGGCACGCCGGGAGCTCCGCCGCCCCGCTGTTCGCGACCGGGGCCTCGATCTGGCTGACCAACGTGATCGTGTTCGGGCTGTGGTACTGGGAGTTCGACCGCGGCGGCCCGATTCAGCGCGCGCACGGCACCTCACGCCATCCGGACCTGATGTTCCCGCAGATGGCCACGCCCGAGCTCGCGCCGCCGGACTGGGAGCCGCAGTTCGTGGACTATCTGTATCTCTCGTTCACGAATGCGACCGCGTTCAGTCCGACCGACGTGATGCCGCTGGCCCGGTGGGCCAAGGTGACGATGGCGGTCCAGTCGGCGATATCGCTCGCGATGGGTGCGCTGGTGATCGCGCGCGCGGTCAACATCCTTAACTCCTGACGCCGCTCGGGACGGCCCGCCGAAGTCAAGGAACTAGTCGCTGGTGAGTTCTTCGTCGGGGACCGGAGGGACGGCTGCGGATGGCATCACGTCCGGCATCAGGTAGAGGTCACGGAACGTACGCACGCGAGTGATCGCCAGCGCGGGATTGACCGACAGGACTGTCTGCGCCTTCACCAGCAGTTCGGGAGGGAAGTTCAGGCCAGCGGGGCCGCTGTCGACCGAGTCGTAGAACTTCAAGTCGCGCACGATCTCGTCTTCTTTTTCGCTGAACAGCTGGGCCACGGTCAGGAAGAAGTACGAAGCCGCGGTCAGGGTGTCGCAAATCTTCGCGGCCGGTCCGCCGCCGCCGAGCCCGGTCAGATATCCCGCCTTTGCGCATGCATCCGACATCCGAGTGACATCACTCGTGATGACCCCGGACGGCCAGTGCTCGTCATCCAGCAGTTCGACCAGATCTGCAATTCCCTGGGAGTCCAGCTGGGCCGCGAGAGGCATCAGGCCCCGTCGGACCGATCGAAACTCCCGCATGACGACCTGCTGCGCTATGGCCGAGCAGTCCACCTCCTCGCTAGCCGCATGCACACCTGCATTGCGCAGATCAAAGACCGTACGCGCGACGCGCATCAGCTCCCTGGGCACACCGCCGGACAGGATGTGGCACACGGCGACGAACGGATAGGGGAGCCCGATGGCCCGGCGCTCCAGCAGACTGCGCGCCGTCCGCAGGTCAATCGGCTCGATGCGTATGACCGAGTCGAAGGCGGTGTCGAAGGCCGATCGCGCGGTGATCACGCGCCGCTCGAATGTGGCCAGGGCATCCGCGGACAGCGAGGCGAGATAGAAGGCGTACGGGATGCCGAAGATCGCCTTGATGTCGTTCAGGAACTTCTCGGCTCGCTGTGGCGAGTCGATCCTGTCGATCTCATCGATGCCGACGACCAGCCGGGCCTCACTTGCCCTGGCGAGGTCGGAGCTGAATGCGGAATTCTGGAGGGCGCCGACGACCATCGCGGAGAATTGCCGGTAGTCGCTGACGAGGTCGGGCAGGCTCATCTGGATCTCGGTGAGCTGCCGGGACCGCGATGCGCCGAGCATGAAGCCACCGGGGGCGTTCAGGCCCGAGCTCAGGCTCCCCGTCTCCGTCAACTGGAATCGCAGCCGCCGCAGACTCTCCCTGGCCTGCGTGCCGAGCTGGGACTCGTTTCGTGCGGTGCGGAGGCGCTGAACGTACTCGATGGTCAGAAGGACGGCGACCGTGAACGCCAGGCACGGTACGACCACCCACAGCCGGTGCTGGGTCCTGGTGGCCAGGACGTGCCATCCGTGCAGAGCATCGGCATGGAACAGGGTTACGAACCCGGCGGCGACGAAGATCGCGGCAGCCAGCGGATCCCACAACCGCCAGAACGCGCGTTTCCTGGCGGCAGTCTGGCGGGTTAGGCGCGGGTCAGCGAGGACGGCCTGGCACAAGCTCGCGTAGAGGTGGACCAGGAAGTCGCGAGCGTCGTACTCCACGGGCGCCGCAACGTAAAGACCCAGGAACGGGAATCGGCGGTTCGCGTCCTTGCCTTCGCAGATCCAGCGGATGAGGGTCGACTTGCCCACACCCCGCGGACCGCTGATGCCGACGCTTGCCGATGAGACACTTTCGGCCAGGCGCTCGACCTCGGCCATGACGTCTGTCGGCACGATGTGCGCCGGATCCAGGACCGAGCCCAGCCCCGGCGCGCGGCGTGCTCGCAGCTTGGTGCTGAACAGCGACCGCCGGCCCAGTTCGTTGAGCCGGATCCGGATCCGCTCCAGTACGGCCTGGCGGGTCGCCGCATCGATCGTGAAGGTCCGGTTGGCCTTCAGGCTCTCCGTTACGACCGCGTTGACGACCTGCTCGACGTCCGCCGGCTGGGCTCGCACCGAGCTGCAGGCGTCACCGATCTCCGCGTCGCTGAGCGCCCAGTCGGTCAGCTCCCGGATCTGGCTGCGGAACTCCGGCGTGTTGGCCGGGTCGGCCAGGAGGTCGAGCACCTGCTCGTTGCGGAACTGATAAGCCGCGCCCGGTTTGCGCATCACGCCGCGTTCGCGTGCGTCCTCGAGAAATGCGAAGAACCGGAACGGCAGCTTCCGCGTTACCGCGCACCAGATGTGAGTGAGCCTGAACCTGCCCCACCGCGACGTCATGACCAGGACGAGCGCGAAGTAGCACCCGAAAGCCAGAGCGACCGTGAGCGGGATACTCGCGCTCGTCAGGTTGTCGATGACGACGATGATCAGCTCGATCGCGATCGCCAGGACCAGGGCCTGGGCGACGGCCGATCGCCGTTTCGCCTTCAGCGCGGAGATCGGGCTGGCGTAATCCGAGACGTGCCGAGTGGGAACCCTCCGGTTGATAGCGAACGTGCCCAAGCTCGCGCCGAAGGTGACCTGGACATCTCTGCCCGCGACAGTCGCCGACCAGAGCTCACCCAGCCGGATCAGTACGGCCGCGACCACGGCCGGGACGATCGTGAATATCGCGATGGTAGTCACGGCATCGTCAGTCTGACTCTGCGGTCCGCTGAGGATCCCGTCAGCCAGCGCGAGGCTGAGCCACGTCAGCAGCAGGAGCACGCCGGTAATCAGGCCACCGATCGACGCCAGCACGGGCTGGCTCAGGTCGGCCGATAGCTCCCACCAGGCCAGTTCTGGGCGGCCGCCGCGCTGCATGTACCGGGCGATGAAGACGAGCCAGCGCTCCGCTTTAGTCGAGTACTGGCGCCGCCCGCCGCGACTTGCGTCCCAGTTGCGATACACCGAGGCCATGAAGGCACTCATCAGCCGGTGCTCGATGGCGATGTCGTCCCCGAGTTCGATGAGATCCGCGGGATTGCGCTCACGACCGCTTGGGCCGGCTCTGACCGGGTCGTAGATGTCTTGAGCGAGCCCGCAATAGAGCGGACTGCGCAGGACCTGAGCTACGGGCGTTGGCTGCGCGAGTGCATCGATCACGGGCTGCCAGCGGAAGTCCGTGCCATCGTCAGACAGGTAACTGGCGATGACCTCAGGCTGGAGTGGCTGTAGCTCGATCGCGGCCGTGCCTCGAAGCGCGCCGGCTCCCAGCGGATCGTCGGCGTCCTCCCGGTAGCTACTCGTGCGGCTGGTGACGACCATCGTGCGCAGGTGCCAGCGCGTATCGTTTATCTGCCGGACTGCGGCCGGCCTGAGCTCGATCGGGATCTCGTCCAGCCCGTCGAGGAGCGGGATGATCGATCCGGTCGCGATGAGCGCTTCGGCTAGCGTGCCGCCGGGCGCATGAACGGGCCGCTCGGCCAGGAAAGGGAAGTCCAGCAGCAACTGGCTCTCCACGAACGCTTCCAGAACCTGCTCCCGCGGATCCCAGGATCCGAGACCGACGAGGAACGGTGCAGCCGCGCCCTGAGCTCGGGTCTCGAGTATCTCGCGGAGCAGCGTGATCAGCAGGAACGTCTTGCCCGAGCCAGCCTCGCCGAGCACAAGCAGGCGGCCGGTCGGCACGCTCCGCAGTACCGGGAGTATGTCGCGGCCGCTACCCGCGAGGCTGTTAGGTCCGTCGGCCCAGTTTTCCTCGGCAGAAGGGTCGTGGCCGCCCGCGGCGGCGCGCGCCGTTACCTTGAGGCTCTCCCATGGCTCGGTCAGCGACTCGTCGGGCAGCCACGAAACCGAGAACTGACGCCGCCCCACGTCCCCGCTCTCGGCCCGCAGCTGCGCCTCGAGGGCCGCTGCGAGCTGGTCAGAAACCCGGGCCAGATCGGTCGGCGACGCTTTGCGCCGTGGCCGCGCGTACTCCCATACAAAGGCGACGGCGGGCATGGCCGCGCCGCCCACTGCTAAGGCGATGAGAGTACCGGAGGCACCGAGCTTGTAATGCGCCGCCAGGAAGCTGACGGCTGCGGACCCGACGAGCAGCATGCCGATGGCGACAACGGCCAGACGTCTCCGACTAGTCACCCCAGGCCCCAGAATCCCGAATCTCGCAGTGCGCCGATGATAAGTCACGCTCGGCCGGAACGGGTGCCTTGTCCAGCGCGAATGCCCAGGGTGTCGCTACCGCGGCGCGTCGCCCATCCGGTACTCGTGCGTGCACTCGTCCAGCTGCCGCTTCAGGTCGGCGCCGATGACGTACTCGGCGGCGGCCAGGCTCGAGTCCAGCTGGCGCGGGCTGCTGGCGCCGATGATGGGCGCGGTTATGGTCCGGTTGGCCAGGACCCACGCGACCGACAGCGTCACCAGGTTCACCCCGGCCTCCTCGGCCAGCCGGCGCAGCTCCTCCACGGTGTCGAACTCCCGGTCATGCCAGTAGCGGTCCTGGTAGTTCTGGGCTGCGGTGCCGAGGGTGAACCTGGTCCCCTCCGGGGGCGGGTTTGCCCGCACGTGCTTGCCCGATAGCAGGCCGCCCGCAATCGGGTTGTACGGGATGACGCCCACGCCGTCCTCGCGGCAGTACGGCAGCATCTCCCGCTCGATCTGGCGGAACAGCAGGTTGTAGCGGGGCTGCACGCAGTCGATCCGGGTCAGGCCCAGCGTCTCGGTCCGGCCGACAGCGCGGACGAGCTGATAGGTGAGGAAGTTCGAGACGCCGATGTAGCGCACCTTGCCCCGATGCACGAGGTCGTCGAGCGCTGCCAGCGTCTCGTCGATCGGCGTCTGCCGGTCGTAGCCGTGCAGCTGATACAGATCGATGTAGTCGGTCTGCAGGCGGTGCAGCGACGCGTCCACCGCGGACATGATGTGCTTGCGCGAGTTGCCGCCGTCGAACGGCGCGGGCCCGGTCGGCGCGAAGCACTTGGTGGCCACGACGAAGCGCTCGCGCTTACCGCGCAGCCAGCGGCCGATGATTTCCTCGGTGACTCCGCGCGTGCTCAGGTCACCGCCCAGCGGGTAGGCGTCGGAGGTGTCGAGGAAGTCGATGCCGCCCTCGGCCGCGCGATCGAGGATGGCGACCGAGGTCGGCTCGTCGCACTGCAACCCGAACGTCATCGTGCCCAGGCACAGCCTGGACACCTGCAGGCCGGTGCGGCCGAGTCTGGTGTGTTCCACATCCGGACGGTACCGCGCCCCGGTGCGTTAGCGTCCGGCAGTCCCGGCGGCAGCAGTATTACCCAGCCTCGGTACCGGGAGCGTCGGGCTTGTTGTCCGGGCCGTCGCCGGCCTGCCGGAGCCGGGGCCTCACCGCGATCTTCGCGGGCTCTGATGCCTGCTCCGCGATGACGTCGAGGCTTTCCCGAAGGGCCCGCCAGACGATACCGAGGCTGGCGCACTCCGGTGCATCGCCGCGAATGGTGTCGGCGGGGTGCGCCTTGTCGCCCAGTGCGCCCGCGGCCGCGAACGCGGCCTTCACCAGCACCGGGTCAGTTGCCTCGAGGGTGAGCTTTCCGCCGGTGACACGGATGACCATCTGCCGCCTGCCCGCCTCTTCCGGCTGCTCGTCGCTGGTGCCGGTGACGTCGACGGTGCGGAGCGCTTCCCTGGCCTGCTCCAGGTCCACGCCGAGGCTGCCGAGCGCCCGGACCGCGGCCGTGTTGGCATCGGACAGAGCGGCCAGCAGCAGGTGATG
>JASHOV010000672.1 GCA_030038495.1 Streptosporangiaceae bacterium | reverse complement strand
CGGCGGCGCATCGCACGCATGTCCTAGGCCAGTGCCCGGCGGTGAACCTCCGGGCCCCGCGCCGAAACGCATTGTTAACCCGCATGCGGCAGGGTAGAGCCGCGTGCCGCGGCGATAGGGTCGTCACGTAACAGCGTCCGCGGCGGAAGGGGCCTGAGGCAGCGGTGACCGGCGACGTGCAGGAAAAGCTTGAGTGGTCAGCAACGGATTCGCGCGCGGTCGACCTGATCCGCGTGCTGGCGATGGACGCGGTCGAGGCGGCGGGGAGCGGGCACCCGGGTACGGCGATGAGCCTCGCCCCGGCCGCGTACCTGCTGTTCCAGCGGATCATGCGGCACGACCCGGCCGACCCGGCCTGGCTCGGCCGCGACCGGTTCGTCCTGTCCTGCGGCCATTCCAGCCTGACCCTCTACATTCAGCTGTACCTGTCCGGATACGGCCTGACGCTCGACGACCTGGAGCACTACCGTAAGTGGGGCAGCCTCACGCCCGGCCACCCCGAGCACGGCCACACGCCCGGCGTGGAAACCACCACCGGCCCGCTCGGGCAGGGCATCGCGAACGCGATCGGCATGGCGATGGCGGCACGGCGGGAACGAGGCCTGCTCGACCCGGACACTCCCGACGGCCAGAGCCCGTTCGACCATCACATCTACTGCATCATGTCCGACGGTGACATCGAGGAGGGCATCAGCAGCGAGGCGTCCTCGATCGCCGGAGTCCAGGAACTCGGCAACCTCGTCGTCATCTACGACGACAACTCGATCTCCATCGAGGACGACACCCATATCGCGAAGTCGGAGGACACGGCGGCGCGGTACGAGGCCTACGGCTGGCACGTGCAGCGGATCAGCTTCCGCCAGCCCGGCGGCTACCACGAGGACGTGCAGGCCCTGTACGACGCGCTCATCGCCGCCAGGGAGCGCACGGACGCTCCGTCGCTGATCTCGCTCCGCACGATCATCGGCTGGCCGGCGCCCACCAAGCAGAACACCGGCGCCGCTCACGGCTCGGCGCTCGGCGCGAAGGAAGTCGCGGCGACCAAGGAGATACTCGGCTTCGATCCCGCGGTCAGCTTCCCTGTCGAGGACGAGGCGGTCGCGCGCGCCCGCCAGGTCGGCGAGCGCGGCAAGCTGGCGCGGGCGCAGTGGGACGAGCAGTTCGAGCTCTGGTCCGGCGCGAACAAGGTCGGCCGCGAGCTGCTGGACCGGCTGCGAGCCCGGCGGCTGCCCGAAGGCTGGACCAAGGTGCTGCCGCAGTTCCCTGCCGACGCCGCCGGCGTTGCCACGAGGTCCGCGTCAGGGAAGGTGCTGAACGCCCTGGCGCCGGTGCTGCCCGAGCTGTGGGGCGGCTCGGCCGACCTGGCCGGGAGCAACGACACCACGATGGCAGGCGAGCCGTCGTTCATCCCCGAAGAGCACCAGACCGAGATGTTCCCCGGCAACCGGTACGGCCGGACGCTGCACTTCGGCATCCGCGAGCACGCCATGGGCGGGATCATGAACGGGATCGTGCTGCACGGCCTGACCCGGCCCTACGGCGGCACGTTCCTGGTCTTCAGCGATTACATGCGCGGATCGGTGCGGCTCGCCGCGGAGATGAAGCAGCCGGTGACCTACGTGTGGACACACGACTCCATCGGCCTGGGCGAGGACGGCCCGACGCACCAGCCGGTCGAGCACCTGTGGGCACTCCGCGCGATCCCCGGCCTGGACGTGGTCCGGCCCGGAGATGCCAACGAGACGGCCGTCGCCTGGCGCACGATCCTCACCCGCACCGACCGTCCGGCCGGATTCGCCCTGACCCGGCAGAAGATCCCGGTGTTTGACCGGTCGGCGAGCGGGCCCGGGCTGGCCAGTGCCGAGGGAACGGCGCGCGGCGGCTACGTGCTGGCCGAGGCGATGCTGGCGGACGGGCGGACCGGCACGCCCGAGGTCATCCTGATCGCCACCGGCAGCGAGGTCCAGCTCGCGCTGGAGGCACGCGACCTGCTGCAAGCCGACGGGATCGGGACCCGCGTGGTGTCCATGCCGTGCGTCGAGTGGTTCACCGAGCAGGACCCTGACTACCGCGAGCAGGTGCTGCCCGCCGCGGTCCGGGCGAGGGTCAGCATCGAGGCCGGCATCGCGCTCGGCTGGCGCGCGTTCGTGGGCGACGCCGGGGCGAGCATCAGCCTGGAGCATTACGGCGCCTCAGCGGACTACAAGAAGTTGTACGAGGAATTCGGAATCACCGCCGAGCGAGCGGCCGCCGCGGCCAGGGACAGCCTGGCGCGGGTCCGGTCGGAGGGTTAGAGCGGCAGACCAAGGGCGAGGGAGCACGATTGCCATGACATCCAACGACACGCTGGCCCAGCTCGAGGACTTGGGTGTAGCCATCTGGCTGGACGACATCAGCAGGGAACGGCTGACGACCGGTAACCTGGCCAGCCTCATCCGCGACCTGCACGTCAGCGGCGTTACCTCCAACCCGACCATCTTCGCCAAGGCACTGTCGTCGGGCAGCGCCTATGCCAGCCAGGTATCCGACCTGGCCGTGCGCGGCGTCGGCGTCGACGAGGCCGCCCGCTCGATCACCACCTTCGACATCCGCTGGGCCTGCGACGTGCTCCGGCCGGTGTATGACAGCTCCGGCGGCCTCAACGGCCGCGTGTCCATCGAGGTCGACCCGCGGCTGGCCAGTGAGACCGAGAAGACGATCGCCGAGGCCCGCGCCCTCTGGTGGATGGTGGACAGGCCGAACTTGTTCATCAAGATTCCCGCAACGGCCGAGGGGCTGCCCGCGATCACGCAGTGCCTGTCCGAGGGAATCAGCGTCAACGTCACGCTGATCTTCTCGCTGCAGCGGTACGGGCAGGTTATCGACGCCTTCTTCGCGGGACTGGAGAAGGCAACCGGCCGCGACATCGGCAGCATCGCCTCGGTTGCGTCGTTCTTCGTCAGCCGGGTCGACACCGAGGTCGACGACCGGCTGGACAAGATCGGCACGCCGGAAGCGGCAGCGCTGCGCGGCAAGGCGGCGCTGGCCAACGCCAGGCTCGCCTACGAGCTGTTCGAGCAGCGGTTCGGCGCGGGCTCCGAGCGCTGGGCCGCGCTGCACGCCAGGGGCGCCCGCCTGCAGCGGCCGCTGTGGGCATCGACCAGTGTCAAGGATCCGTCCTTCGCCGACACCATGTACGTGGTAGAGCTCGCCGCGCCGGAGACGGTCAACACGATGCCCGAGGCGACGCTGCACGCGACCCAGGCGCACGGCGTGCTCCACGGCGACGCGATCCGCGGCACCTACGACGAGTCGCGGCAGGTCTTCGCGCAGCTTGAGGAGATTGGCGTGCACTACGACGATGTGGTGCAGGTGCTGGAGAACGAGGGCGTGGAGAAGTTCGCGATCTCGTGGAACGAACTGCTGGACACGATCAAGCGTGAGACGGCAGCCGCGCCAGCCACTGGGGGCGGTCCCACTACATGAGCCGTAACCCCCTGCGGGATCCGCGCGATCGGCGGATCCCGAGACTGGCCGGGCCGTGCGTTCTGGTGTTGTTCGGCGTGACCGGCGATCTGGCCAGCAAGAAGCTCCTGCCCGCCATCTACGACCTGGCCAACCGGGGGCTCCTGCCGCCCGGGTTCTCCCTGGTGGGATTCGCCCGGCGAGACTGGGCCGACGCGGACTTCGCCCAGATTACGCACGACGCGGTGAAGGCGCACGCGCGAACGCCGTTCCGCGAGGAGGTCTGGCAGCAGCTGGCCGAGGGCATCAGGTTCGTGCCCGGCGAGTTCCACGACGACGTGGCCTTCGACCGGCTCGCACTGACGGTTGCCGAGCTCGACACCGAGCGCGGGACCGGCGGCAACTATGCCTTCTACCTGTCCGTGCCGCCGAACGCGTTCCCGCTGGTCGTGCAGCAGCTCAAGCGATCCGGCCTGTCCAGCCCGCCCGAGGCTGGCGAGGGGCGCCGCCGACCGTGGCGCCGGGTGGTGATCGAGAAGCCGTTCGGGCACGACCTAGCCAGCGCGCAGCAGCTGAACGCGATGCTCGACGCGGTCTTTCCGGCGTCCGCGGTCTTCCGCATCGACCACTACCTGGGCAAGGAGACAGTCCAGAACCTGTTGGCGATGCGATTCGCCAACACGCTGTTCGAGCCCATCTGGAACCGCAGTTACGTCGACCACGTGCAGATCACGATGTCCGAGGACATCGGCATCGGTGGCCGGGCGGGCTACTACGACGGAATCGGCGCGGCCCGCGACGTGATCCAGAACCACCTGCTGCAACTGCTCGCGCTCACCGCGATGGAGGAGCCGCTTTCCTTCGCCGCCGAGTCGCTGCGGGCGGAGAAGGAGAAGGTGCTGGCGGCAGTCCAGATTCCGGACGACATCGCCACCGGGACCGCCCGCGGCCAGTACGCGGCCGGCTGGCAGGGCGGCATTCCCGTCCGCGGCTACCTGGAGGAGGACGGCATCCCCGCCGACTCCGTGACCGAGACCTACGCCGCGATCCGGCTGACGATCGACAACCGGCGCTGGGCCGGCGTTCCCTTCTACCTGCGCACCGGCAAGCGGCTGCCGACCAGGATGACGGAGATCGCCGTACTCTTCCAGCGCGCGCCGCACCTGCCCTTCGATGCCACCGATACCCAGGAACTCGGGGAGAACGCGCTGGTTATCAGGGTGCAGCCGGACGAGGGCGTGACGCTGCGCTTTGGCTCGAAGGTGCCGGGCTCGGCCATGGAGGTGCGCGACGTGAACATGGACTTCGCCTACGGCGAGTCGTTCACCGAGTCCAGCCCCGAAGCCTACGAGCGACTGCTGCTCGACGTCCTCATCGGCGACCCGCCGCTGTTCCCGCGCCAGGAGGAGGTCGAGCTGTCCTGGCAGATCCTCGACCCGATCGAGGACTTCTGGGCCGACCACAGCGGTGGTCCCAGCCACGGGCCCGAGCAGTACCCGGCGGGCACCAGCGGCCCGGCCAGCGCCGACCGGCTGCTCGCCCGCGACGGGCGAGCCTGGCGGCGGATCTAAGCGCGGGGAATCTAGGAGTGGTAACGCTGTGCTGACAGACCTCACCGACACCACCACCGCCGACATCCGGGCCGCGCTGATGCGGACGCGGGACCAGATGGGCGGTCCGGCCACGGGAATGGTGCTGAACCTGATCATCATGACCGACGAGTCCGGCCAGCACGACGCGGTGCGGGCCGCGAGCCAGGCCGGCCGCGAGCATCCGTGCCGGGTGCTGGCGGTGATCGCGCGCGAGGCCCGCGTGCCGTCCCGGCTGGATGCCGAAATCAGGTCGGGCGACGGCATGACACCGGGCCAGACCGTCCTGCTGCGCCTCTACGGTCCGATGAGCGACCACGCCGACTCGGTGATCATGCCGCTGCTCGTGCCCGATACGCCGGTCGTCACCTGGTGGCACGGGCTGCTGCCGGCGATGCCGTCCAGCCAGCCGCTGGGCCAGCTCGCGCAGCGCCGCATCACCGATGCGGCCAGGGCGAGGTCCCCGGCCGACGCGCTCGCCGCGCTGGCCGCCGGCTACCGGCCCGGCGATACCGACCTGAGCTGGACTCGGGCCACACCCTGGCGGTCGCTGCTAGCCGCGACCATGGACACCGAGCCCGGCGAGGTCCTGAGCGGCCTGGTGAGCGCCGAGGCGGAGAATCCCACGGCGGATCTGCTCGCGGCGTGGCTCAGCAACCGGCTGCAGGCACCGTTCCTGCGCGAGACCTCAGGCGGGCCGGGCATCACCGAAGTGCGGCTGAGCACCACCGACGGCGACATCGCGATCAGCCGGCCCGACGGCCGGGTGGCGACGCTATCCAGGCCCGGTCAGCCCGACCGGCACGTGGCCCTGCAGCGCCGCGAGATCGCCGAGTTGCTCGCCGAGGAACTGCGCAGGCTCGACCCGGACGACATCTACGGTGAGTCACTGGCCGCGGTGCCCGGACTCGAAGCGGTGTCGGCGTAACGGAGCGAGTCGGCACAGTACCCACCGTTCCCGGTCAAAATTCTCTAATATCATCTCGTGGCCCCGCAGTCCAGAGCGCCGGAATCCGAAGACCACATCATCATCTGCGGGGCCAACGCGCTGGCCTCGCGAATGGCCGAGGAACTGACGGCACGTTACGGATTAAGCGTGACCGCGATCGTGCCCTCGGCCGCCAGCGGCCACGGGGCGCGGCTGGCCGCGATGCCGGCCGTGCGCGTGCTCGAGCGCCCGGAGCTGAGCGCCGATACGTTTCTCGCGGCCGGCCTGCCGGATGCGCGCGGCCTGGCGATCCTCCATCAGGACGACCTCGGCAACTTCCACGCCGCGCTTCGCGCGCAGGAGCTGAGCCCGCAGGTCAGAATGGTCATCGCGATCTTCAATGCCGGGCTCGGCGAGCGCATCCGCACCTTCTTCGCTGACTGCGCGGTGCTGTCCGAGGCGCAGATGGCGGCGCCGTCGCTGGTGGCGGCGGCCCTCGGCGAGCCGGCCCCGAGCCATGTCCGGATGGCCAGCCGGACAATGTACGTCGCCAGGCGCGAGGACGTGGGCGCCGACAACATCATCTGCGGCCTCGCCGCGGATGCGGACGCCGATGCGCCGGACCTGCTGCCCCCCGATGATCGGTCCTCGGGCCTGGTGCTGGCGGTCGCCGACGGCACGCCGCGCAACCCGCTGTCGCGCCAGCGGCGCCGCCGACTGACCGCCCCGTTCCGGCTCGCGCGCCGGCTGATCTGGCACAAGATGGGGCTCGCCTTCGCCACGCTGACGGCCCTGCTCGGGGTGGGCTACATCCTGCTGGCGATCGTGCACGGCTACACACCGCTGAATGCCCTGTACCTGACGTTCCTTGACGCCGCGGGCGCCGCGGTGACGCAGACCAGCCTGAGCACCGCGGAGAAGTGGGCGCAGTTCGTCCTCACCTTCGACGGGATGGCGTTCCTGCCGGTCGTGACCGCCGCGATCGTCAGCGCGCGGATCCCCGGCGCCTCCGCCGCGGCCCAGGCACCGCCGAGCAACCACGTCATCGTCGCGGGCCTGGGCAGCGTGGGCGCCAGGGTCGTCGGCCAGCTGCACGATCTCGGGGTCGACGTCGTCGGCATCGACAAGGACGCCGATGCGACCGGCGTACCGCTCGCGAACCTGCTCGGCCTGCGCGTGGTCGTCGGGGAGACGCACAAGGAAGAGACGCTCCGGGCCGCTGGCATCGGCACCTGTCAGGCCATCGTGTCGGTAACTGACAGCGACATCGTGAACCTCGAGACGGCGCTCAACGCCCGCGCCCTGGCCGCCGAGCCGCGGATCGTCGTGCGGCTGTACGACGACGACCTGGCCGAGCGAGTTCAGCGCACCGTCGGCGGCATTGTGTCGCGCTCGACGTCGTATCTGGCCGCCCCGGCCTTCGCCGCCGCGGTACTCGACCACCAGGTGCTGCGCACGATCGCCGTGGGCCGCCACGTGCTGCTGATGGCCGAGGTCAGGGCCGGGACCGTGGCCGGGCTGGCCGGGCGGCCGGTGGCCACCGTGCACCAGCCGGGCACGCTGCGGGTGATCGCGCTGCGGCGGGAGGCCGGTGCCGCTGGAGACTGGGCCGCCGCCGACTGGTCCCCGGCAGCGGACTACCAGGTCCAGGCCGGCGACCGGCTCGTCGTGCTGGCGACCAGGGCCGGCCTGTCACGAATCCTGAGAAATGGGCCAGGCGCCTGAGCAGCGGGCCGCGGTTGGCACTCCTGGCATTTGACTCTCTAGGCCAGAAAATGGGTCTCCCTAAATCGACCCTCTGGCGTTACGCTCAGGGCAAGATCTTCCGTCTGGTTCTGATGAGCCAGGTGTGAAGACCGGAAAGGTCAGCGGTTGGCCATGTTCGTTCCGGTTTATGCCACAGTCGGCCCAGTCAGCGCCGGGACCTGCAGCCCGGCGGATAGTCGCGCATGGCCCGCGCTCTCGCTGTCCTCGAACCATCCATCACGCCTGCCTTGCCCTCGCAGCGTGCCAGTGGTCGGGCAGGCAAGCCCCTCAGGAGGAATCAGTTGAGCACCACAGAAGAGGCTCCCACAGCGACAGCTGCGGGCACCGGCATCGCCGACCCGGCGCCGCTCGGGCTTGCTGGCTTCGCGCTGACCACGTTCCTGCTGTCCGTCGTCAATGCCCACTGGGCGGGCACCCCGAGTGGCAGCGCCTGGCTCGGCTATGCCTTTGCCTACGGCGGCCTGTGCCAGCTGCTGGCCGGCATGTGGGAGTTCAAGCGCAACAACGTGTTCGGCGCAACGGCGTTCTCCACCTACGGCGGGTTCTGGATTGGCCTTGGCCTCTGGGCGCTGCTTGTCGCCCCGAAAACCACGGGACTCGAGGCCAACAAGGACCTC
>JASHOV010000071.1 GCA_030038495.1 Streptosporangiaceae bacterium | reverse complement strand
CCGACTCCTGCCAGGCCGCGCACCTCGGTTACATCGTCTCGGGCCGCCAGACCGTCCAGGTGGACGACGGCACTCGGGTCGAGCTGCGCGCTTGTGATTTCAGGGCCAGCCCGCCGGGCCACCGGGGAGATTTGCGTAGGGTCGGACCATGACCACCACCCGCCGGGCTGCCATCGTGGCGCCCGTACGCACTCCGGTCGGAACGTTCGGCGGCAGTCTCAAGGACGTGCCGGTCGAGGAACTTGCGGCTAACGCCATCAAGGCGGTGCTTGGCCGCTCGGCCATTGATCCTGACCGAATCGACGACGTTGTCCTAGCCCAGGGGTATGCCAGTGGCGAGGCCCCGTGCCTCGGGCGCTACGCCGCGCTGCAGGCCGGACTGCCCGTCAGCATCCCCGGCCTCCAGCTCGATCGTCGATGCGGCGGGGGCCTGCAGGCCATCGCGACCGCGGCGATGATGGTGCAGACGGGCGCGGCGGATGTCGTGATCGCGGGCGGCGCGGAAAGCATGAGCAACGTCGAGCACTACACGACCGCCATGCGGTGGGGCGCGCGAGCGGGCAGCCAGTCCCTGTATGACCGGCTGGAGCGGGCACGCGAGCGCTCACAGCCCGAATGGCGCTTCGGCCGGATCTCCGGGATGATCGAGACTGCCGAGAACCTGGCCAGGGACTACGGCATTACCAGGGACGAGGCCGACGTATATGCCGCCCGTAGCCACCAGCGGGCTGCCGCGGCCTGGGAAGCCGGGGTCTTCGACGAGGAGATCGTTCCCATCTCCGTGCCGCAGCGGCGCGGGGAGTCCGTCATCGTCAGCAAGGATGAGGGCGTGCGGCCGGACTCCACCCCTGAGACCCTGAGCAAGCTGCGGACCATCATGCCGGGCGGGATCGTCACCGCCGGAAACGCCAGCCAGCAGAACGATGCCGCCGCTGCCTGCCTCGTCGTGGCCGAGGACAGGCTGGCCGGGCTCGGGCTCGAGCCCGTGGCCTACCTGGTCGGCTGGACCGCGGCCGGGTGCGAGCCGGGGACGATGGGCATCGGGCCCGTGCCCGCGGTGGCGAAGCTCTTCGCGCGTACCGGACTGAACTGGGACGCCATCGACCTGGTCGAGCTGAACGAGGCCTTCGCGGCCCAGGTGCTCGCGGTGCTGGCCGGCTGGGGCTGGAACGACCCGGACAAGCTCAACGTCAACGGGTCGGGCATTTCCCTCGGTCACCCGATCGGAGCCACGGGCGGGCGGATCCTGGCGACCGGGCTCGGCGAGCTGCGGCGGCGCGGCGGGCGGTACCTGCTGGAGACCATGTGCGTAGGCGGCGGCCAGGGAGTGGCGGCGGTATTCGAGGCCGCCTGATTACGGGGCGGACGAGGGCGACGGGGGCGACGACGAGGGCGACGGAGTCGGCGACGGCGAGCTCGAGTGACCGCTGGGAGACGGCGATGTCGGCGAAGTAGCCGTCGGGCTTGGACCGATGACCGGCTTAGAGCTGCTTGGCGTCGGCTTCGGCTTCGTCGTGTGCGCCGGGCTCACCGACGTCGTCGTCCCTGACGTCGTGGAGGGCAGCGAGTGCGCGGATACCCGCGAATGGTGCGTCGTCTTGTGATGCGCCCTCGTCTTCGTCGAATGCGCGACCGTCGACTCCGGCACAGACGTTGGCGGCATTGTCGTCGCAACGGGCCTGGTCGCTACGTGAGTCGTCCGCGATGCCACCGCCGGCGAGGCGGAAAGCAGCGCGTAAGCGGCTGCACCGAGCGCGGCCGGGACCAGCAGGACGGTGGCCAGCCCGGCCGAGGTCATGGCCAGCCTCCTGGTCGACGGCGGTGCCTCCGGCTCTTCCGGCAGGCCCTCTGCCCATAGGCGTCCGGCGTCCGCCGCGATCCCCTCGCGGTACTCGCGCTGATCGGCGTCGAAGATGACGTCGGCTGTCTCGCGCCAGAGCGACGACGGCATGACAGCCAGCGGTGCGTCGAGCGATCCATCGTCCGGGCGCATCGGCCGGGCCGCGGCCAGCAGGTCCTGGACAGCGTCAGCCGAGAGGTCGAGGATCGCAGGCAGCTCCGAGGGGACGATCCCGTAGCGGTGCACGAGAAGGAGAACCTCGCGCTTCAGGTCCCGTCGCGGGGCCCGCCCGCCCGCCAGGGTCCTGACGGCGCGGCGGGTCTCGGCGTCGAAGCCCTGCCTGGGCAGTTCCGAGGTGTCCGCCTCGGCGAACGCGGCCCACGCGTCGCTGACGCCCGGAACCTGGCCGGCGGGCTTGGGGGGTGTGATCCAGGGCTGCCGCCTTGTCGGCATGTCGCTGAGGCACTCGCGGCGCGCAAGCGCGAACAACCACGCTCGCTGCCGGTCCGGCTCTTGCAGGCGTCCGACCAGCATGAATGCCGCGACGAGCGCCACCAGGGTGGCGCTGGCTGCTTCGGCCTCATTGCCAGTCAGACTCAGGCAGTAGTCATACAGATACGCTGCGTGCGCATTGAACATGCTCGCAAACGCGCTGTTGTCCCTGGAGTCTGCTGGATCGACGCCGGGCTCGCCTGCCGACACTCGAACCTCCCCCCATTTATCACGTTAGCCGGAGTATTACAGGTGAGCCAAGCACTGATCGCTAATCCGGACAACCGCCCCCCTCCAGACAGCCCAGGCAAGAACGACCAGAGGATTCGGATCAGGATTAAACTTCCCCGACCAGGGGTCTGCCGGTGACATGCGCGAACGGCGGTAATGATCATGGGGAGTGAGATCCAAGCCCGGCGCGAGGCTGTGCAGGCTCAGCGGGCTGCTGAACGCATCCGACCTGGTCAGTAGCCTGACCGGGAATTGCGGGAAGACGGGGCAAACCGCAGCGCGGCGCGCGAGTATTGTCGCCACTGTTGATCGCTACTGGGCGAGGAGGACCATGCCCTTCGATGTTGCCCGCGTGTTCGCGGATCGAACCGGGGAGAACTTCGCCCTGCACGAGCGGTATATGAACCGCCAGCTGGCCAGGACTCTGCGGACAATCGGCTTTGACCGTAACTACGTCAGGGCTGAGGGCTGCTACCTCTACGACGACGCGGGCAAGCGGTACCTCGACTTCCTGTCCGGATTCGGGGTCTACGCGCTCGGCCGGAGCCATCCGGCGGTCAAGGCCGCGCTGCACCAGGCGCTGGACCTGGACCTGCCGAACATGGTCCAGATGGACTGTGCCCTCCTGCCCGGCCTGCTCGCCGAGCAACTGGTGGCCAGGGCACACGACGGGATCAGCCGCGTCTTCTTCTGCAACTCCGGCGCCGAGTCGATCGAGGCCGCGATCAAGTTCGCCCGGCAGGCCACCCAGCGGCCGGCCGTCCTGTACGCCGAGCACGCGTTCCACGGCCTTACCACCGGCGCGCTGGCGCTCAACGGCGGCGCCGAGTTCCGCCGCGGCTTCGGCGAGCTGCTGCCCGGCACGGCCGCCGTTCCCTTCGCAGACCTGGCCGCGCTCGAGCAGCGGCTGCAGGCGAAGGACGTGGCCGCCTTCATCGTGGAACCGATCCAGGGCAAGGGCGTGTACTGCGCCCCGCCCGAGTACTGGACGGCCGCACAGGACCTGTGCCGCAAGCACGGAACGCTGCTGGTCATGGACGAGGTCAAGACCGGCCTCGGACGGACCGGCCGGTTCTTCTGTCACGAGCACTGGGGGCTGCGGCCCGACATCATCACGATCTCCAAGGCCCTGTCCGGCGGCTACGTGCCCGTCGGCGCCATGCTGACCACCGAGAAGATCTTCGCGAGCGTCTACGAGTCGATGGAGGACGCGCTCAAGCACTCGAGCACGTTCGGCCGCAACCAGCT
>JASHOV010000671.1 GCA_030038495.1 Streptosporangiaceae bacterium | reverse complement strand
GGTCATCGCCCCCAGGTGCGCCAGCACCTCGCTGCCCCGGTCGGTCGCCGTCGCGACGACAGCCTCCGCGCCGCGGGCCGCGGCCAGCTGCTGCAGGGCACACGCCCAGGCGGCCGGGGCGTATCCGGCCAGCTCCGGCGCTACTACGTGACAGACCTCGTCCGCCGCGCCGTGGGCCAGGCCGCTCGCCGCAGGTCCCGCGACGACCGCGATCACCTTCTCGGCCCCGGCCAGCGTCCGGGCAAACGAGAGCGCCGCGATCGACGCCGCCGCGATCTGATCGCCGTCACGCTCGACGAGGCACAGGACGGTCATGGAAGAACTCCGAGCCCGGCCAGGACCTGTACGAGCGCGGGCACCGCGTCGACTCCATGGCCCAGTATCTCGGCCCGTTGCCGGGGTGTGCGGGGGACGACGAGCCGCTCCTTGCGCAGGCCGTCGGGCTGCCACTGCGGATGCACGACGGTGATCTCCGCGCGCCTGGCCCGCAGCCTTCCGGGCAGGGACGGGTATCGGGGCAGGTTGATGCCCTCCCGCACGGTTACCACGGCCGGCAACGCGACCTCGAACTCCTCCTGCTCCCGCCCGGCCCGCAGCGCACCCCCGGCCAGTTCGAGCCGCTTGATGCCGGTCACGCAGGGCAGGCCGAGCCGGTGCGCGACCCGGATGCCGACCTGGTAGCCGCCGGTATCGGCCGACTCGTTGCCGAAGATCAGGAGAGGGAACGCGGGCAGTCCATGGCCGGTCACCGCGTGTGCGATCGCGGCCGCGGTGGCGATCGGGCCCCATTCCCTGCCGTCGGTCTCCAGCAGCACGCCGCGGTGCGCGCCGAGGGCCAGCATCTCCCGCAGTTGCTCGGCGGCCTCGGGCGGCCCGAGCGTCAGCACGGTGACGGTGCCGCCCTCCCGCTCGGTGATGCGCACGGCCTCCTCGACGGCGCACTCCTCGTGCGGGCTCACGGTGAAGCCGGACATCCGGGTGTCGACGTCAAGCCCGTCGGCGGTGAGCTGCACGACGCCGCCGACCGTCGGCACCCGCTTCACGCAGACCAGAATGTCCATGCCTGATCAGCGCCGGATCCGCTCGTTGGCCGGGTCGAACAGCGGGGTCGACCCGGCCACCGCGACCGTGACCGGGTAGCTCTCTCCCATGTACTCCACCGTCAGCGGGGCGCCGGCCACCGCGTGCTCGGGCGGCAGGTATGCCATCAGCAGGTGCCTGCCCACCGATGGCCCCGAGCCCGCGCTCGTCACATAGGACCGCCGGCCCCTGGCGTCGGTGAGCGGCTCACCGTCCTCGGTCAGCACGGGCTCGCCGCCGAGCATGTACCGCAGCTCGCCGGCCTGCGACTCGTGGTCGTCCACTGTCAGCGTGCACAGCAGCGCGGCCGGCGGTGCCGCCCGCTGCGCCAGGTAAGCGGTCCTGCCGACGAAATCCTGCTCTTTCACCCTCGGCCTGGTCATGCCGGCCTCGACGAGGTTGTAGTGCGCGTCCAGCTCGGCACCGTAGGCGCGATAGCCCTTCTCCAGCCGCGCTGTCGTGCCGTACACGCCGATGCCGGCCGGGATCAGCCCGTGCGGTAGGCCCGCCTCGTACAGCTCGTCCCAGAGGTGGGCGCCCTGCTCGATCGGCGCGTGCAGTTCCCAGCCGAGCTCGCCGACGTAGGAGATCCGGGACGCCAGCACGGTGATTCCGGCGAGCTCGATCTCCCGGCAGGTGCCGAAGGGGAAGCCCTCGTTGGTCACATCGCCGGCGGTGAGCTTCTGGGCGATGTCGCGGGCGCGCGGGCCCCACAGGCCCAGCGTGGTCCATGCCGACGTCAGGTCCGCGACGTGCGCGCTGCCGTCGGCGGGCAGGTGATCGGCGAGCCACTTGAGATCCGTCATCCCGGTCGCGCCGCCGGTCACGACCCGGAAATGCCGCGGCCCCAGCCGCATGACCGTGAGGTCCGCGCGGAACCCGCCCGCGTCGTCAAGGAACGAGGTGTAGACGACCCGGCCGATAGGCACGTGCATCTGGGCTACCGCTACCCGCTGCAAAGCGCCCAGCGCACCGGGCCCGGTGACGTCGAGGACGGCGAAGGCAGTCAGGTCGAAGAGCCCGGCGTTCTCGCGCATCGCGAGGTGCTCGGCGTTAATGATCGGTGACCACCAGCGCGATTCCCACTCGGCGCCACGATCCATGAGCCGGTCCCGGTAGCGCTCGAGCAGGTCGCGGTTGCGCTCATACCAGAACGGGCGCTCCCAGCCCGCCGTCTCGTAGAAGACCGCGCCAAGCTCGCGCTCGCGCGCGTAGAACGGGCTGACCCGCACCGGCCGCCCGGACTCCCACTGCTCGGCGGGATGCACGATCCCGTACATCTTGTTGAAGCCCTCCCGCGCACGCGCGGTCACGTGCGCCGTCGTGCGCTGGTGCCCGTAGAACCGGGCGATGTCCGCCTCGTGGATGTCGATCTCGGGGGTGACACCGCTCATCCACTCGGCGACGGCGCGCCCGATGCCCGGACCCTCCTTGATCCAGCTCGCCGCCACCGACCACAGGCCGGGCACCTCGGGCGTCTCGCCCAGCACCGGGTGGCCGTCCGGCGTCATCGAGATCAGCCCGTTGATCGCGTACCGCTGGCCGGCCCGCTCATCGCCGAGCAGGTCCGGCATCAGCTCCAGCGCCTTCTCCAGCTGCGGGTCGAAGTCGCCGGAGGTGAAGGGCATCTCGGTCGGCGACAGCACCGCGGTCTCGATCGACGGGATGTCATCCGGCGAGACGATCATCGGCCGGTGCGCGTACGAGCCGACCTCCATGTCACCACCGTGCTGGCGCTCGTACATGTTCTCGTCGACATCGCGCACGATCGGGTAGGCGATCTCGCCCACCGCGGCGTCGAACAGCGCGATCGGCCCGACGCTGATCATCTGGTGCACGATCGGCGTGAGCGGGATCCGGGCCCCGGCCATCCGGGCTATGCGCGGGCTCCACACGCCGCAGCAGATCGCGCAGACGTCGGTCGCGATCACGCCCTTGCTCGTGCGCACCGCGCTGACCCGGCCGTCCTCGGACTTGTCGATGCCGAGCACCTCCGTGCCGGCCAGCACCGTCAGCGCGCCGAGCTGCTGGGCGCCCTCGCGCATCAGCGTGCCCGCGCGCAGCGAGTCGACCACGCCGACGGTCGGGAAGTAGGCTCCGCCGAGGATCACCGCGGGGTCCAGGTACGGCACCAGCTTGGCTACCCCTTCCGGGGTGAGCAGCTCGGCCGGGATGCCCCACGCCTTGGCCTGCGAGCAGCGGCGGCGCAGCTCCGTCATCCGCGCCTCGGTGCGGGCCACCTCGATGCCGCCGCTCTCGGTGAAGACGCCGAGCTCCTTGTACTGCTCCGTCGAGTCGCGGGTGAGCTCCATCATCATCTTGGAGTACTCGATCGGGAAGATGAAGTTAGACGCGTGCCCGGTCGAGCCGCCGGGATTGGGCATCGGGCCCTTGTCCACAAGCACCAGCTCGGTCCAGCCGAGCCGGGCGAGATGACAGGCCAGGCTGTTGCCGACGATACCGGCGCCGACGATCACCGCACTGGCACGTTCCGGGGAGTCGCTCATTTACTGTTTCCGCCGATCCTCATGATCCGCTGCCTGAGCATGAATCACGGACGACCCGCCGTTACCGGAAGAATCGTCCGTGACCATCCAACCCCTTCAGCTACTCGACCGGGATCTCCGCGTTGATCATGCCGAGATCGATCCCCTGCCGGCGCCGGACGATCCGCGCTGCCACGTACACCACGATCGCGAGCACGTACATCGCCCCCATGAAGTACAGCGAGTCGTGGTTGTTCACGAAGTAGTTGTCGTTCGTCAGCCACTTCCACAGGTCCCAGCCCAGGAACGCGATCGTGACCCACCCGGCGACGGGCACTACCTGCACGCCGAAGAGCTTGATCCTGCTGGCCGGCGATGCGCGCCAGAGATCGGGCTTGCGCCAGGGCAGGACCACGACGGCAATCGCGCTGAACAGGTACGTGACCGCGATAACCAGCGTCGCATCCAGCGTGTAGGTCTGGAACGTGGTCGAGTACGCGTAGACCGCGCTCAGCCCCACTGCAGGCAGCAGCATCAGGACCAGCGAATAGAACGGCACCTTGCGCTTCTCCGAGACCTCGGCCGCCCGGTCAGGAAGCACCCGGTCGAATGCCGCGGCGAAGATGACCCGCGTCGAGGACAGGAACAGCGTGCCCACCCAGCCGAAGAACCACAGGCTCAGCGCCAGGATCAGGACCACCTGGAACGCGGTGTTGTGGACGAGCCAGCCCGCGAGCATGAACGGGTAGGGCCAGATCGGGAGAGTCGAATTGCCGTTGTAGAACGCGGCGTTCGCGTTCTGGAAGAAGTCCCAGCCGACGGTCTTGGCCACCAGCAGCAGGAATATGACGGTGAGGATCACGGTGATCCACAGGCCCGCGAACATCCCGGTGAAGACGCGCCTGAAGTCGCTCGCGCCCCGGATCTCGCCGTACAGCGTGGCGCCCCAGTTCGGCCACAGAATGAAGAACATCATCGCGGGCACCAGCAGCAGCGTCGCCCCGCCCAGCGGACCGAAGCCGAGCGGCTGCGGCGTGAACTTGTCCTTCGCCGCAGCAGCATTCGTAGCCGAGTAGGCACCCTTGATGCCGAAGATCTTCTGGGCCTCAAGGTTGAACGAGCTGACGAAGCTCGCATGCGAGTTGACCAGCAGCAGCACTACGATTACGGCGAACGCGACCAGGCCGCCGACGAAGCACCATTTCTGGATCCTCGCGTAACCGGCCATGCCGAGGGAGACCAGCACGCCAGCCAGCGCGATGGTGATCAGCGTGACGACGAATATCCCGGTGCTCGAGGCGAACCAGGCGGCTCCGCTCGGGTCTCCCAGCGTTGCCCAGAGGGGCTGGAAGAGCTGCTTCGACAGGATGTTGCCGTAGATGGGAGCCCACAGCCAGAGGATGAACCACCAGCCGGTGGCGGCCATCACGAAGCCAAGTCCGCTGCCGAGGATCCGGGTTTGCCAGACATAATCCCCGCCTGCCCGCGGGATCGTCACGATCAGCCCTGTGTAGGCGACTACCAGGAAGGACACCAGGACAGCCGAGATCAGGATCGACGTGATCAGCTGACCGCCGGGGAAGGCGGGACCCGCGTAGGTGAACTCATACAGTCCGAGCGTGACAAAGTTGGTCGCGAGACACGCGTAGATCATCGAGTCGCGCACGGACCAGCCGCGCACCAGTCCGGTGGCGTTGCGCAGGAACAGGGTTGGGGGGCTGCTCACGGATTCTGTTGCCATGTCTGCCTCTCAGGTCTGGGCGGCCAGTGAGCCTCGCCGGCCCGGGTTCACCCGTTCACCAGCAGGTACCTGCTGACCTTGGCTTTCTTCGCGTCGAGGTCGAGGACGGCGCCCTGCAGTACGCCGTCGCCGTAGACCGAGCCGGGATTGATCGCGAGCGTGCGGCCCATGCGCTTGATGGCCCGGCTCTCGTGGATGTGGCCGTGCACCGACAGCATCGGCTGGTGCCTCACGATCGCGTCCCGCACGGCGGTCGAGCCGACCGGCTTCATGACCGCGCCGCCGTGCATCGGCCGCAGGTTCTCGTCCAGGGCCGGGGCCTCGTCCAGCCCGGTGCCGTACGGCGGTGCGTGGAAGTTGAAGATCGCCCGGCCCATGTCGGGGATCTGGCTGGCGACGGCTTCGATCTTCTCGGCCAGCTTGTCCTCGGCGGCCTCGCGGTAGGTGTTCCACGGCGTCGGGTTCGTCCAGCCCATGCTGACCAGCGAGAAACCGTCGAGGTCCATGAGCTTGCCCTCGGCGAAGCTGACGCAAGGCGAGGACTCGATCACGCTGTCGATCTCGAAGATGTCGTCGTTGCCGCCGTTGAGAATGCAGGGGATCTGGCCGCCGCGCAGCTTGCCGTCGGCCATGTCCAGCCAGCGGTCCAGTGAGCTGATCATCTCCTGCTCGAATCGCCGGCCGACGGCGTCCTCGTTCTCGCCCAGGTGGCTGAGTTCGTCCGGGGTGACGATCGCCGGGTAGAAACCGCTGTTGCGGATCCGCGCGATCATCGCGTCCAGCTGCTCCTTGCCCTCTAACGTGTAGGTCTCGCCGCGCCAGGTCGCCTGCCAGTAGCCGGCGCGCGCGGTGATCGGGACCATGGCCTTCCCGGTGACGTCCCCGCCGAGAACGACCAGGTCCGCCTTGTAGAAGGCAGCCGAGTTCAGGAACTTCCGCCAGCACACCTCCGAGCCATGGATATCGGTCGCAAAGAAGATCTTCATAGCATCCACGCCTTTTCCGCCGCCTGCGACCGGTGTAACACCCGGCCGAACCGAACGTCAATATTCACAACGGCAGAATGGTGGCTAGCGGGCAAGGCCTAGTGCCCGACCTCCTCGGGCAGCTCGTACCACCGAACCCGGTCCCCGACGTTAGCTCGCAGCTTCCACTTCACGCCCTTGGGGACGGAACGAGCCAGTTCCAGCAGCTGCGCGGCCTGGGCCAGCGGGTCATACGGTGCGTCCGGCGGGAGCAGCTCCGGCTTCTCGCCGGCCAGCGCCGGGAGCTTCTCCAGGTTGCCGGTCACGGTTCGCCACCAGCCCCAGTCGCCGGCGAGCAGGCTTGCGAACCGCCCGGCGTCGAGCACCGGTCCTCCGGCCGCCGATCCGGACTTGGACGGCTGCTGTCCCTGGCTGCTGACCGCCACCCCGGCCAGCAGCTGCACGATGTCCCTGGCGTCCTTCTCGTTGAGCTCGAAGATCTGGAGTTTCGACAGCAGGATGTCCATCGGGGCCAGCGTGTGCGGCAGCGCGCCGAACGTGGGCCGGAAATCCAGGACATGGCACATGGTCAGCCGGTCAACCATCACGTCGATTGGCCGCCCGGACGGCGCCGTGAAGTACATCTGACGGTCACCGTTGAGGCCGTTGAATCGCCGGTCGGGTTCACAGCCGCTGCGGGCGAGGAACTCGGCGACGGCCTTGCGGCCACGGGACAGGCACCCGAAGTCCATGTCCTGACCGGCCCGCAGCCGCGGCGGCAGGTCCGGGCAGATGACCCGGACCGCGAGCCCGCCGAGGAGCTTCAGGCCAAGACCAGCATCCGCGGCGCCCCGCGCCAGCGAAATGGCCTCCGGCAGCGGGTCACCGCCGGCCGCCGCAGCCGCTGAATGGCTCACCTGATCGACCACGGCTGCTCCCTGATGCGGCTGGTCCCGTCAAATCGCACGATACAGCGCCGGGTGCCTAATGCGCCCGCGCCGACTGGACGGTCAGCCACCTAATGCTGCACAGTCGCGTGCCGGTAAAACTCGACGTCCACGGGCGGCAGCGGTGTGCTGCCCAGGATCAGGTCCGCTGCCTTCTCGGCGATCATCATCACGGGCGCGTAGATGTTGCCGTTGGTGATGTATGGCATCACCGACGCGTCCACCACTCGGAGGCCCTCCAGCCCGTGTACTCGGAGGCTGCCCGGATCGGTCACCGACGTGGGCCCCGTTCCCATCGCGCAGGTGCACGACGGATGCAGCGCGGTCTCGCCGTCCCGCCTGACCCAGTCCAGGATTTGCTCCGGCGTCTGGACGGCCGGTCCTGGCGAGAGCTCGCCGGCGTTGTAGGGAGCCATCGCCGGCTGGCTGAGAATATGGCGGGCGACCGTGATCGCCTCCACCCATTCACGCCGGTCGGTGTCGGTGGACAGGTAGTTGAACCGGAGCGCGGGCTTCACCGCCGGATCGGCCGAGGTGATCCGCACCGAGCCGCGCGCGTCGGAGTTCATCGGCCCGATGTGCACCTGGTAGCCGTGCCCGCCCGCGGGAGCCGATCCGTCATAGCGGACCGCGATTGGCAGGAAGTGGAACATCAGGTTGGGGTAGGCGACGTCGTCGTTGCTGCGGGCGAACCCGCCGCCCTCGAAGTGGTTGGTCGCGCCGGGACCGCTGCGCAGGAAGAGCCACCGCGCGCCAACGAGCGGCCGGTTCCGCCACTTCAGCGCCGGGGCGACGGAGACCGGCTGCTTGCAGCCGTACTGGACGTACACCTCCAGGTGGTCCTGCAGGTTCTCGCCTACTCCTGGCAGTTCGTGCAGCACGGCAACCCCGGCCTGTTCCAGCACGGCCACGGCGCCGATGCCGGACACCTGCAGCAGTTGCGGGCTGTTGACGGCGCCGCCGCACAGGATGATCTCCCCGGCCGTCGATCTGTGCTGCCGGCCGCGGCTGGTGTACTCGACGCCGGTCGCCCTCGAGCCGGTCAGCACTATCCGGGTCACCATGGCTCGGCAGTGCAGCGTCAGGTTGGGCCGTTTCAGGACCGGGTGGAGGTAGGCGCGCGCCGCGGAAAGCCGCCTGCCCCGGTGCAGGTTGCGGTCGAACGGCGCGAAGCCCTCCTGTCGGTAGCCGTTCACGTCGCTGGTCAGTTCGTAGCCAGCCTGCTGCACCGCACTGAAGAAGGCCTGGAACAGGGGATTGTCCGCGGGACCGCGCTCCAGGACGAGCGGGCCGTCGCCGCCGCGGTACTCATCCGCGCCGGCCAGGCAGGTCTCCATCCGCCTGAAGTACGGCAGGCAGTGCTGGTAGTCCCAGTTCGCCATGCCGGGATCGGCGGCCCAGCGGGCGTAGTCAAGCGGGTTGCCGCGCTGGAAGATCATCCCGTTGATGCTGCTTGAGCCGCCGAGAACCTTGCCGCGAGCGTGATAGATCCGTCGGCCGTCCATCTCCGGCTCCGGCTCGGACTCGTACTGCCAGTCGTAGAACCGGCTGCCGATCGGGAAGGTGAGAGCGGCTGGCATATGGATGAACACATCCCACCGGTAATCCGGCCTGCCCGCCTCCAGGACTAGCACGCGGCTGGCGGGATCGGCAGAAAGCCGGTTCGCCAGAGCGCAGCCGGCAGATCCGCCGCCGACAATGATGAAGTCGTAGCGCGCCGCCATTACGGCAGGATAAACCGCCGTTCGCGCCGCGGAGTCTTCACGTACTCGGGTTGCCGCCCGGGACCGCTGCGAGGGCTTCAAGGATGCCCGCGATGGTCGAGATCAGGCGTTCCTCGTCGACGTTGAGGGCAAGCTGCCCGAATGTCCACTCGGCCCGGCGGATGTTGACGGCGGCGCCCACGAGCAGGACGGCCAGTGCCTCGGCGTCCCACTTCCCGCGGCCGTCCTTATTCAGCTGGCGGTCCAGGATCTCGGCGGTCAGGCTGTAGCCGGGCTCGGCGATCTCATTCCAGAACCGCTCGCTGAGAGGGTCCGTGCTGGCGCCTTCCTTCTCGACGAGCGCGGTGATGGTCCGGTAGCGGGTCAGCTCGGCGAACAGGTACCGGAACACCAGGATGGTCTCGGCCCTCAGGTCGCCAAGCGGCAGCAGGTCGGCGATCGCGCGGCCCTGCCGGACCTCGGCGACCTGCTGGTCGACGGCCGCCTCGAGCAGGGCCTGCTTGGACGGGAAGTGCTTGTAGAGGGTGCCGCCGCGGGCGGTGAACCCGGCTGCGGCCTCGATTTCGCCGACCGTGGTGGCCTGGTAGCCGCGGCTGGCGAACAGTTCCATGGCTGCAGCGATCAGTCGGCCGCGGGTCGCTGGCTCAGGCAACGGACGTCAGCGCGGCCTCGAAGGCTGCCAGCTTCTGGGTGTCCAGGTAGATCACGTCCTCGGTGAGCCTGCCCCACGCCAGCCGGGCGCACTGCACCCACTGGTTGGCGTAGGGCCCCGAGGGCGTGCCGGTCCGGTCGGTGCCCTGCGTGCACACCCTGGTGTTCCACGGCGGTCCCTTGACCATGACATCGCGGACGGTGAACTGGAGGCCCAGGGCAGCGAGTCGGCGGAACCAGGCCTCGATCTGCGCCCGGTCGGTGGTGTCGATAGCCCAGGAGTTGCGGCCCGGAAACACCAGCCGCGTGCCGTCGCCGAATATCGCCAGGACAGCGGAGGGATCGCCGGCGCTCAGCCGCTCGAAGGTCCGGCGGACCAGCCGCGCTATCAGCCAGCCGTACATGGCTCGCCTCCTCACTGGTCACCATAGGATGACTAAAAGTCAGCGTACGATGACCAGTGAATCTGGTCAAGGCGCGGTTCATCTTCTGCGGTTTGGCCAGGACGGGCCTGCCTCGGCGGCTGCGTCGGACCGGTCGCGTTCGCTCGTGAAGTGCTACCCCAGAGGGTCAGCAGTCCAGTTGGCTGGGTTAAGGCCAAGCAGGTGCAGCCTCGTATACACGCCGAACGCGCCGCCGAGCCGGTAGCTGCCTGGCAGCGGTGCCGCCCCGGCCTCCTCCGGAGCCATGTCCAGGTAGA
>JASHOV010000670.1 GCA_030038495.1 Streptosporangiaceae bacterium | reverse complement strand
GTCTGGTGGTCGCCTGGTTGAGCGAGAGCCGCCAGGCGGGGTCGGGAGTCATGGCGCCAGGTCATCCACCCTGGCGGCCCTGCGGGCCGCCAGGTCCGGGTCAGGCAGCACGCCCGCCGCGAGCGCGAGCTTGTGCAGGCGCCTCAGGTGCCTGGCCGAGCGGGCGGTCTGCTCGCCGCGCAGCATCACGAAGTGCTGCTGGTGACCGGCCAGCCAGGCCAGGAACGTGATGCCCGTCGTGTAATGCGGCACCGGCTCGCAGAACAGGTGCCTGGCCAGCGGTACCGTCGGCGCGATCAGCTCGTCGTACCGGCGGACGTCGCCCTCGGCCAGCGCGCGGAGCGCGGCCGCCGCCGGGACCGCGATCGGATCGAGCACCCCGAGCAGCGCGTCGCTGTACCCGGCCTCATCCCCCCGGACCAGCTCCGCGTAGTTGTAGTCGTCGCCGGTATACAGCCGGACACCGTCGGGCAGCGCCCGGCGCAGCGCCGTCTCGCGGCCGGCGTCGAGCAGCGAGAGCTTGATCCCGTCGATCTTGGCGCGGTGCTCGGTCACGATCGACAGCAGCGACGCCGTGGCCTGGTCGAGATCGGTCGAGCCCCAGTAGGCGCTCAGCGCCGGGTCGAACGCCGGGCCGAGCCAGTGCAGGATGACCGGCCGGCTCACCTGGCGGAGCAGCCAGCCGTAGAGGTCCGCGTAGTCGTCCGGCCCGCGGGCCACTGCCGCGAGCGCCCGGCTGGCCAGCAGTACCACCTGCGCGCCCGCCGACTCGACGACCTCGACTTGCTCGGCGTACGCGGAGCGGATCTCGGCCAGGCCCGCCGCCGGTCCGACCGGCAGCTGATCGGTGCCGGCACCGCAGGCCAGCCTGCCGCCCACGGCCCGCGCCTCCCGGCCGGACCGGGTGATCAGCTCGCGCGCGGCAGGCCAGTCCAGGCCGCGACCGCGCTGCGCAGTGTCCATCGCGTCGGCGACGCCGAGCCCGAGGCCCCACAGATGATGACGAAACCCCATGGTCGCGTCCCAGTCGAGCCGGGCCGGCCGGCCGGGCCCGTTGTCCGCCGCGGGATCGGCTACCACGTGGGCGGCGGCGAGCGCGATCCGGTTACCGGACCTCATGGCTGCAACGCGGGCACACCCAGCTTGCGGCCCTTGCGCCAGGATGCCAGGCCAAGCTCGGCGAGCTGCACGCCCTTGGCCCCTTCGAGCAGGTCGTGCCGGAACGGTGCGCCGGTAACGATATGCGCCAGGAACAGCTCCCACTGGGCCAGGAAGCCGCCTTTGCCGTCGGCCAGCAGAGCGGGCACCAGCTGCCACTGCGACCGGAAGTTTTCTGTGGCCGGGGCATCGGGGTCCCACACCGGCCGCGGCGTGCTGCCCCGCTGCTGCAGCCTGCACTCGCGCAGTCCGGCCACGGCGCTGGCCTCGGTCCCGTCGACCTGGAACTCGACCAGCTCGTCCCGGTGGACGCGCACCGACCAGGAGGAGTTGACCTGCGCGATCGCGCCGCCATCCAGTTCGAAGATCGCGTAGGCGGCATCGTCGGCGGTAGCGTCGTACGGTTTCCCGGCCTCGTCGTAACGGACCGGGACGTGAGTGGCGCCGACCGCGTAAACCGAGCGAACCGGTGCCACGACGTTGTCCAGCAGGTAACGCCAGTGCGGGAACATGTCGAGGATGATGCCGCCGCCGTCGGCCGCACGGTAGTTCCAGCTCGGCCGCTGCGCGGGCCGCAACCTGCCGTCGAATACCCAGTAGCCGAACTCCCCGCGCACAGAAAGCACCCGGCCGAGCACGCCGCCCTCGAGCAGCCGCCTGAGCTTGATGATCCCGGGCAGGAACAGCTTGTCCTGCACGACCCCGCCCGCTACACCGGCGGCTTGCGCGAGCCGGACCAGGTCCATCGCCTCGGCCAGCGACGATGCCAGCGGCTTCTCGGCGTACACGTGCTTGCCGGCGGCGATGGCCGCCCGGATGGCCGCCGCGCGCAGCTGCGTGACCTGGGCGTCGAAGTACACATCCGTGCCGGCAAGTGCCTCCTCGAGCGACGTGGTCCACTCGGCCAGGCCGTGCCGCTTCGCGATGGCGGCTAGCTTCCCGGCATCACGGCCGACCAGCACGGGCTCGGGCCAGGCCACCTCGCCGCAGGGAAGCGGCACACCGCCACGCTCCCGGATCGCGAGAATCGAGCCAACCAGGTGCTGGTTGTAGCCCATCCGGCCGGTCACGCCGTTCATCGCGATCCGCACAGTGCGCCGGCCCGTGGTCGCAGTCATGGCTGGGCTGGCCGTGCCGGCCTGGCCGCGAACGCCACCGTCGCGGCCCGGCCAGCACGGCTTCGCCTTCTTCTCCTAACTCTTCGGCGTCAGCTGCAGCACGGTGTACTCGTTGAACGGCCCGCTGGGCTCGCCCGGCGCGTACTCGTCGCTGGGACCCGGCCATCCGGTGAAGTTCGTCGTGTTGTACTCGTCCCAGGCCACGCCGTAGAAGATCGGGATCACCGGGAGCTGGGTGGCCACGATCTTCTCCAGGGCCACGATCGCTGCCTGCTGGGTGGTCGGGCTGTTGCTGCCCGCGAACGCGGAAAGGTCGGCGTCCGCCGCCGTGCTGTAGAAGCGCTCGTAGTCACCGACTGCCGTCTTGCCGACCGGCGCGGTCAGCGCGCTGTTGAGGTAGCCGTTGTAGTCGTAGTACGGGCTCGTGCCGCCGGTGCCCCAGTGCGATGTCGCCGAGAAGTCGCCGTCGGCCAGGTCCGCGTTCCAGGCGTTCACGGAGACGGCCGAGACGCTCACATCCATGCCCGCCGCCTTCAGCTCCGACGCCATGATCGCGTTGTCGTCGTCAAAGTCGGTGTACGCGGACGGGTCGGTGAGGGTGAACGCGAGCGTCTTGCCGTTCAGCGCGAAGTAGCCGTTGCTGCCCATCTTGAAGCCGGCCGCCTCCAGGATCTTCTTGGCGTCGGCCGTGTTGTAGCTGGCGGTGTACGCCGGGCCCGAGGTTTGCGGTGTCAGGTAGCTGGAGTCGGTGGGCAGGGTAAGCAGGGTCAGCGAGCCTGGCTGGGTCGCAGGCGGCTGCTGGCCGTCCTCGCCGTCGGCGGAGATGACGGTACGGTCGATGCCGACCGCCACGGCCTGGCGGACCGCCAGGTTGTTGAACGGCCACTTGGTCAGGTTGGGGATGATCGTTTCGGTCTGCAGCGGTGCATCCCAGACGTGGTAATTCGAGTTCTTGGCCAGGAAGGCCGTGTTGATGTCGCTGACGAAGTTGCCACCCCAGGTCAGGGAGCCGCTCTCCAGGGCCAGGTTGGCTGTGGTGTTGGAGTCGTAGGCAGGGAAGTCAAGGTACTCGACCTTCGGCTTGCCCGGCTGCCAGTAACTCGGGTTCTTCTTCAGCAGCACGCCGCCGGTCGAGTACGTGTCGAACACGTAAGGCCCGGTCCCGATCGGAGTCGGGTCGGCGTAGGTCGACGGGTTGGAGATCTTGCTCCAGACTGCCTCAGGCACCATCGGTGTGTTGGCGATGTTGTAGAAGGCCGCGTACTGCGACGAGGTGAACGTGATGACGGCCGTGGTGGCGTTCGGGGCAGTCGCGCTGGCGATGGGCAGCCCGCTCATGTTCATCGTGGGGTATTTCTTGAGCATGTCGAAGACGAACACCACGTCGGCGGCGTTGAACGGGTCACCGTTGGTGTACTTGACCCCGCTGCGCAGCGTAAACGTGAGCGTCTTGCCGCCGTTCGACCACGAGTAGGCCGTCGCCAGCCACGGGTAGTAGACGCCGGGCTTCATCAGGTCGAACTGCAGGAGCGGTTCGGTGATCATGTCCGTAAGCCCGAGGACGTTTCCCGCGGTGCTCGAGATATACGGGTTGAAGTCCCTGGTCAACGGGCCCGTCGGGCTGCTTTCCATGGTCACCGTGTTCGTCGCTTTGCTGGTGCCGCCAGATGCGCTGGGCGCCGCCGTGGAGCCGCAGGCCGTCAGGCCCACGAGCGAGATAGCGGAGACTGCCGCTATCTTGATCTTGTGTTTCACTTATGTCCTCCGAGGTCATCAGGACTGGGATCGGAGGGGTCAGGGAAGCCGGCAGGGCTTCCCTGACCCGTTTCGCGCAGCCAGCAGGCTGCGGTGTGATCCGCGCCGACCGGGAAGTCGGGCGGAGCCTGGGTAGAGCAGATGGGCATGACGAACGGGCAGCGGGGGTGGAACCTGCAGCCCGACGGCGGGTTGATCAGGCTCGGGACTGTGCCCGAGTTGATGACCGCAGGGCTGGCACGGTCCGGGTCGGGAGCCGCCGAGAGCAGCAGCTGGGTGTAGGGGTGGGAGGGGTGGTCGGTCACCTCCAGGCTCGGGCCCGACTCGACCACGCGGCCCGCGTACATCACGGTCACCGTGTCGGCGAAATACCGGGCAGATGCGATGTCGTGAGTGACGTACAGCAGTGCCATCCCCTCGGCATCGCGGAGCTCGCCGAGCAGGTTGAGCACGCCGATCCGGATCGACACGTCGAGCATGGAAACGGGCTCGTCGGCAAGCAGGACCGCAGGCTCGGCAGCCAGCGCCCTGGCGATCGCGACGCGCTGACGCTGCCCGCCCGACAGCTCGTGCGGTAGCTTGCGCACGAACTGGCTGGCCGGCTCCAGCTTCACCTTGGCGAGCAGGTCCGCCACGCCAGCGTCCACCGCCTCCCGGCCGCGCGCCTTGTGGTGCACCTTCAGCGCTCGCGCCAGGTGGTAGCGGACGTCGTGCACAGGATTCAGGGAGGCGAACGGGTCCTGGAAGACGAGCTGGACCCGGTGCCGGTAGTCGTGCACGTGCCGCCGCCCGACGGGCTCGCCGTCGAGGATGATCTGCCCGGAGGTCGGCGGGATGAGCCGGGCCAGCATCCGGGCCACGGTGGTCTTCCCCGAGCCGCTCTCCCCCACGACGGCGGTCACCTTGCCGGCGCGCAGCTCCAGGTTGATGTCCTCCGCCGCGTGCACAACGCCGCTGCGTATCGTGGTCCCGCGCACCTTGCGGTGTACCTTGAAATGCTTGGTGAGGTCACGGGCGACCAGCACCGCAGCGGCCCCGCTCTGCGCCGTCGCGGTCACCGAGTCGTGCATGGTCATAGCGCCACCTCGCGGTCACTGGCGGCTGGCGCGGCGGCGGAGGCCAGTCGGCTGCCAGCCGCATCCTCGGGCCGGGCCAGCTCGTCGGGCCGGGCCAGCTCGTCGGGCCGGTCCTGCCGCCCGTCCTGAAGCCAGCAGGCAACCAGCCGCATCGGCGAGCCGGGCGGCGGGGCAAGTCGCGGCACGTCCGCCGAGCACTGCCGCATGGCGTAGCCGCACCGCGGGTGGAACGCGCATCCCGTCGGCAGGCTCTGCAGGTTGGGCGGCGAGCCGGGGATGCCGGTCAGCTCGCGCCGCGGGCCGTGCAGCGAAGGGAACGAGCGCAGCAGGCCCAGGCTGTACGGGTGCCGCGGGGCGGTGAGGAGCTGGCCGGCGGCCGCGTGCTCCACTATCCGCCCGGCATACATCACCGCGATCGTGTCGGCCAGCTCGAGCAGCAGGGACAGGTCGTGGGTGATGAACAGTACAGAAAAGCCCAGGGTGTCCCGCAGCTCGATGACCTTCTGCAGGATCTCCCGCTGGGTGACGACGTCGAGTGCGGTCGTCGGCTCGTCCATGATCACGATCTGCGGCTGGAGCGCAAGCGCCATCGCGATCATGACCCGCTGCCGCATGCCGCCGGACAGCTCGTGCGGGAAGCTGCGCAGCCGGTCGGCGCTGATGCCAACCAGCCCCAGCAGTTCGACGGCGCGGTCGCGACGGGCCCGCCTGGACATTTCCGGACGGTGGGCCGCCAGGGTGTCGGCGAGCTGGGCCTCCACATTCAGGACCGGGTTCAGCGCGGCCATCGCGGACTGGAACACGATAGATATCTCGCGCCAGCGCAGCTGGCGCAGCTCCTCGATGCCGAGGTCCAGCAGGTCCAGCGACGAGACCGGCTGGCTCGGGTCGGGCCGGAACAGCACTTTGCCTGCGGTGATCCGGCCCGGCGGGCGGAGCAGCCTGGTCATGCCGTAGGCGAGGGTCGACTTGCCGCTGCCGCTTTCCCCGGCCAGCCCGATGACCTCACCGCGGTGCAGTACGAGATCGACGTCGATCACCGCGTGCGTCGCGCCGGCGCCGCGCCCGTAGTCCACGCACAGCCCGCTGACCTCGAGCACGGGCCAGCGAGCCTGGTCAAGGGGCGCCATCATCGCCCGGCCCCTTCAGGCTCCCGGTCAACGGGCGTCAGGCCCTGGTTCATGCTCATCGCCCGCTGTTCCTTCTTGCTCAGGCCCGCAGCCCGCAGCCGGGGGTTGATGAACTCATCGATGCCGAACCCGATCAGCCCGATCGAGGTACCGAGCAGCGCGGTGCACAACGCGGCGGGTACGAACCACCACCAGGCGCCCACCGTCAGCGCCTCCTCGTTCTGCGCCCAGTAGAGGATCGCTCCCCAGCTCCACTCGTTCAGGTTCCCGAGCCCGAGGAAGATCAGGCCGGTGTACAGGATGATCGCCGCGATCACCGTGAACAGGAAGCTGGCAGCGACCACCGCGATCTCGTTGGGCAGAATCTCGAACAGGATGATCCGCCACGTCCGCTCGCCGACCGCGCGCGCGGCCTGGACGAAGTCCTGGTTACGCAGCGCCAGCGTCGTCGCCCTGAGCACGCGCGCCCCCCACGCCCATCCGACCAGCGCGATAATCACGGCGATGACCAAGGCGCTGGCATTGGGCAGGAAGGCGGTCACGACCACAAGCAGCGGGAACAGCGGGAGCACCAGGAAGACGTTGGACAGCATGTTCAGCAACTCGCCGCGGGCGCCGCCGGCCAGGTAGCCAGAGGTCACGCCGAAGATCACAGAAAGCACGGTGGCGAGCGCACCCGCCACGAACGCGACGACGAGCGTCGCGCGGGAGCCCACCAGCAGCTCGGACAGCACGTCCTGACCGTTGTTGGTCGTGCCGAGCAGGTGCGCGGACGACGGCGGGGCGAGCACGTGCGTGCCGATAGCCGACGGGTCGTAGGGAGCCACGATCGGTCCGATGATCGCCATCAGCACGAAGATTCCGAGCAGCACGAGGCCGAGAACGATCTTGAAGGACAGCCGCGGCAACCGCCTGCCCCGCTCAACCGTCGTGACGGCGGCCAGCGTGTCAGCCGACACCGGCGTCGTGGTGGAGCTCAGCGTCATCGGTCAGACCTCCTGACGCGCCCGTGGATCGAGCAGGACGTAGACGAAGTCGGCGAGCAGGTTGGCGACCAGCACGCTCAGCGTGATGATCAGGAAGACGGCCTGCATCAGCGGGTAGTCCTCGTTGTCGACCGCCTGGAACAGCACGTAGCCGATGCCGGGATAGGAGAATGCGTACTCCACGAGCACGGACCCGGTCACCACGAGGCTCAGCGCGACGACGAAGCTCGAGAAGCTGGGCAGGATGGCGTTGCGGGCCGCGTAGGTGATCATGACCCGGCGCCGCGACAAGCCCTTCGCCTGGGCGACAAGCACGTAGTCCTGGCCGAGGGTCGTCACCGTCATGTTCCGCATGCCCACGATCCAGGCGGCCATCGACGTCACCACGATCGTGAGGCCGGGCAGGATGGCATGGTAGGCCGCGCTCGCCAGGAACGTGCCGTTCAAGCCGATCACGTCGCCCTGGGCGTAGCCGCCATTCACCGGGAACCAGTTCAGCTTCACGCCCAGGTATTCGACGAGCACCAAGCCGAGGCAAAAGTAGGGCATGGCCTGCAGGAATGTCGTCGTCGGCAGAAGGGTTTCCAGCCAGCCGCCACGGCGCCAGCCCGCCACGGTCCCGATCGTGGTCCCGATGACGAAGCTCAGAATCGTCGCCACGCCGACCAGCGCCAGGGTCCAGGGCAGCGCGGTGGCGATGACACTGGCGACCGTTGACGGGTAGTAAGTGATCGACAAGCCGAGGTTGCCGTGGAAGAGCTGGACCCAGTACTGGCCGTACTGGCTCAGCAGGCCGGAATGCGTGTTCAGGCCGAACGCGACCTCAAGCGCCTTGTACTCGGTGGGCGGGACGATCCCGTTCGCCGACAGCCGGGAGAACACAATCTCGGCCGGGTTGCCTGGCATCATGCGCGGGATGAAGAAGTTGATCGTGATCGCGGCCCACGCGGTCACCAGGTAGAGACCCAAGCGCCGAGCCAGGTAGGTCATCTGGCACCCTTCTCCCTGATTTCCGTGACAGATCCCTAAGCCGCTCGGCAAGCCGTCCAGAGTAGCGCCAACTCGCGCGAAATGGACACCGGCCGCATTTTCGGTAACTCAGAAAAGTTTCGACGTGCCGACATCTTAGAAACCGCCGCGTTAACGGTCAAGACGCAAGATTGCACGGACTTAACCCGATAGCTGGTAGCGGAGAGGTGGTTGCCGTAACTGGGCTCTAGGCTGCACCATGTATCACCGGTCCGTACGGCCCGCATATCGCGGTCCACTGACGGCTCGGCTACGATACCCGCACGATAACTTTCGACTGATTCCGCCTCGGCTCCCCGCCGCGCGGACCTCGGGCCCGGCTAGGAAGGTGATGCTGACGTGGCGCTTCCTGATCGGCGCGCCCGCAACGGCAGGTCCGTCACGCCGCGGCCCCGCCTGGAACAGGGGGCCCAGCAGGCACAGCCGGGCCAGCAGGCCAGGCGGGCCCGTCCGACACTCGCCGAGATCGCGGCCGAGGCCGGGGTCTCGCTGCCTACGGTCTCGAAAGTCGTAAACGGTCATGCCGATGTCGCGGCGGCGACGAGGGCGCGGATAGAGCAGCTGCTCGGCGAGCGCAATTACCGCCACCCCGGCATCCGGCGCGGCCGGCACGCGGGTCTCATCGACGTCGTGTTCAATGGGCTGGACAGCCCGTGGGCGGTCGAGATCCTGCGCGGCGTCGAGGACTGGTGCTCGGCGCACGGCATGGCCGCCGCCGTCTCGTCGGTACGTCACGGCAACGCCAGGCCGGCCAGCTGGACCAGCGCCCTGGCCAGCCATGACACCGACGGCGTCCTCCTGGTCCTCTCTGAGCTGACGACCGACCAGCTTCGCCAGCTACACGAGGAGGACATTCCGCTCGTGGTGATAGACCCGGTCAACCTGCCGGACCCGGACCTGCCGGGAGTGGGCGCGACCAACTGGGCTGGCGGCATGGCCGCCACCGATCATCTCATCGCCAGCGGCCACACCCGCATTGCGACGATCGGTGGCCCGGAGACTTACCTGTGCAGCCGTGCCCGCATTGACGGCTACCGATCGGCCCTGGAGCGGGCAGGCCTGAAATATGACAAGGAGCTGGTCCGGCACGGCGACTTCCAGTATGAGGGCGGCTTCCTGCACGGCTGCGCGCTGCTTGATCTCGCCGACCGGCCGACCGCCATCTTCGCCGGCAGCGATCAGCAGGCCCTCGGCGTGTACGAGGCGGCCCGCCAGCGCAGCCTGCGCATCCCGCAAGACCTGAGCGTCGTCGGCTTCGACGACCTGCCGATGTCCCGATGGTCGTCACCGCCACTAACTACGGTCCGCCAGCCGCTCGCCGAGATGGGCCGGGTCGCCGCGGAGATGCTCGGCACGCTTATCGAGGGCTTGCCGCTGTCAAGCCGGAGGATGGAGCTGGCCACCGAGCTGGTCATCCGGGGTTCATCGGCTCCACTGCCCTGATCAGCTGGATTGCATCCGGCTTGACCCCGCCCGCCGCCCCCTGAGAACGAGACGAGGCATCTGTAAATGCGCACTCAGCCGCCAGCCGGCCAGCATTCGCCTGCGACAACCGTCGACGACGAGCCGTGGCGTAATCCGGCCCTTCCGGTTGCCGATCGCGTGGCGGACCTGCTTGCCCGCATGACGGTCGCCGAGAAGCTGGCCCAGCTAACCGGGGTCTGGGTCAGCGCCGACGCGGGGGACGGCGATCACGTCGCCCCGATGCAGGCCGAATTTGCCGATCAGACGCCGCTGGACGAGCTCATCGCCGACGGCGTCGGTCAGCTCACCAGGGTGTTCGGCACGGTGCCGCTGACGCCTGCGGCCGGCGTGCAGGCGCTGGCCAGCCTGCAGCGGCGGGTCATGGCCGCAAGCCGGTTCGGCATCCCGGCCGTAGCACACGAAGAGTGCCTGACCGGCTTCAATGCCTGGATGGCGACGATCTTTCCCACCCCGCTGGCCTGGGGCGCGTCGTTCGATCCTGACGCGGTTCGGCAGATGGGTACAGCGATCGGGCAGAGCATGCGCGCCGTCGGCGTGCACCAGGGGCTGGCGCCCGTGCTCGACGTGAGCCGCGACGCGCGCTGGGGACGCGTGGAGGAGACGATCGGCGAGGACCCCTATCTGGTCGGCATGGTCGCCACCGCGTACGTCCAGGGACTCGAAGCGGCGGGCATTGTCGCCACTCTCAAGCACTTCGCCGGATACTCGGCATCGCGGGCGGGCCGCAACATGGCGCCGGCGGACATCGGTCCGCGCGCGCTGACCGACGTCCTCATGCCGCCGTTCGAGATGGCGATTCGTGACGGCGGTGCGCGCTCGGTGATGCCGTCTTACACCGCTGTGGACGGCGTGCCCAGTCATGGCGACGATCAGTTGCTCACCGCCAGGCTGCGCGGTGAGCTGGGATTCACTGGGACCGTGGTGTCCGACTACTTCGGCATCTCGTTCCTGGAAACGGTGCAGGGGGTAGCCGGCTCGCCCGCGGAGGCTGCGGCGGCCGCGCTGCGGTCCGGTGTCGACGTGGAGCTTCCGCACCGGCGGTGCTATGCCGGTCCGCTGGCCGAGGCGGTGCGCACCGGCCTGGTTCCAGAACGACTCGTCGACCGGGCGGCGGAGCGGGTGCTGCGGCAGAAATTCGAGCTCGGCCTGCTCGATCCCGGCTGGGCACCGGACGACGACGGCGCGAGCATCGACCTGGACCCCCCTGAGCACCGGCGGGTAGCACGGCTGCTGGCCGACGAATCCGTCGTGCTGCTGGCGAACGACCAGCAGCTGCTGCCGCTGCGCGGCGCGGCCCGGCTTGCCGTAGTCGGCCCGCTCGCCGACGATCCGCAAGCCGGCCTTGGCTGCTATACGTTTCCCCGGCACGTGGGCTACCGCTACCCGGAGAAGGATGCGGGCGTTCCGCTGGAGTCGCTGCTGGCCGCGCTGCGCGCCGAGCTTCCTGACGCAGCCATCCGGCACGCTGGCGGCTGTGACGTCCAGCTGGCCGACCGGTCCCGCATCGCCGACGCCGTCTCGGCCGCGGCCGCTGCCGACGTGGCCGTCGTGGTGCTCGGCGACGAGGCGGGCCTATTCGGCCGGGGCAGCTCGGGCGAGGGCAATGACGCGCCTGACCTGCGCCTGCCAGGCGTGCAGCAGGATCTGCTCGACGCCGTCATCGAAACCGGCGTGCCGGTAGTGCTCGTCCTGATCACCGGCCGACCCTACTCAATCGGCGGCGCGGCCGGCCGGCTCGCCGCGGCGATCCAGTCGTTTTTCCCCGGTCAGGAAGGCATGGGCGCTGTCGCGAGGGTACTGTCCGGGCGGGTAACGCCCAGTGGCAAGCTGCCGATGGAGATACCGGCGCACGCCGGCGCGCAGCCGGCGCCCTACCTGCGTACCCGGCCGGCCGAGCGCAGCGACGCCAGCGCGGCCGACCCGACGCCGCTCTACCCGTTTGGTCACGGGCTTTCCTACGCCAGCTTCGAGTACTCGGAGCTGGCGATAGCGGATGCGGCGGGCGGATCTGGCGCTTCGATCCCGACCGACGGAACCGTCGACATATGCTGCACAATCCGCAACTCAGGAGAGCGGGCCGGCGTCGAAGTCGTCCAGCTTTACCTGCACGACCCGGTCGCGCAGGTCGCGCGTCCGACCCGTTACCTGGCCGGTTTCGGTCGCGTCCCGCTGGAACCGGGCGAGTCGCGCAGGGTCACTTTCAGGCTGCATGCCGACAGGACGGCGTTCGCTGGCCGGTCCGGCCACCGCGTCGTCGAACCTGGCCGTATTGACGTCCTGGTCGGCTCGTCGGCGGCCGACATACGGCTGACCGGTTCGCTGTCGCTGCACGGGCCCGAACGGCTTGTCGGCGCCAACCGCGTGCTGACGACTCCGGTCGTCGTGGCGGACCTGGCCGGGCCGCCGGCCGACTGAAGTGTCCTGGTCAGCGTGCCGCCGGCCGTCGCCGACTGATCCGGCCCGTGCAGGTAATGAGACCGGCTAGTCAAGCCGGTGGAGCTCAAGGACGTTGTCGCAGCGCTCGGCCACTTCGGGATCGTGGGTGGCCAGGATCAGCGCACCGCCGCCGTGCGCCACCGCGAACATGCGGGCCAGTACGTTCGCCCTGGCGCCGGCGTCCAGCTCGGCCGTCGGCTCGTCGGCGATGAGCAGCCGCGGCTTAAGCGAGAGCGCTCGAGCGACCGCGGTCCGCTGCTGCTGGCCGCCGGAGAGTTCCTCGATCAGCTGATCCGCGTGCTGGTCCAGGCTCACAAGGGCCAGCGCCGCGCGCGCCTCCGGTATCGCGACGCTCGGCGGCTTGCCCGCCGCCCGCAGCGCGATCTCGACGTTCTCCGCGGCAGTCAGCAGCGAGACCAGGCCGTAGTTCTGCAGGACGACGGCCATTCCCGGCGGCGGGCCTGCGGCTCCGACAAGTGGCACCCCGTCGAACCTGACGTTCCCCCTCGTGGGCTTGTAAAGACCGGACAGCAACGCCAGCAGTGTCGTCTTCCCCGATCCGGACGGTCCCACGACCGCGATGCTGCCGCCCGCCTCGACCGTGACATCGGCCGAGGCGACGATGACCACGCCGTTGCTTTCGTAGCCGATCCCCTCAGCTCTCAGCACGACTGCCTCCGTCTACGTCGACCCGGCGCAGCTCGACGCCCGTCTCGGTCAAGATTGCCTCCGCCAGGGAGCCCGGCGGCAGCACCGTATCCAGCAGTTCCTGCGGCAGGTGAATGGCACCGTCCCGGCCGACGACCAGGTAGTCGGCGCCGTGATGTCCTTCCGAGCCGACGCGGCCGTCGCGAATCGTGACAGTACGGCCCAGAGCCGCCCCGACCTCGGGATCGTGCGTCACGGCGATGACCGTGGTGCCAAGGTCCTCGTTCGCCGCCTTGATGAGATCGATGACGCTGGCGGCGGACTTGGTGTCGAGCTGGCTGGTGGGCTCATCGGCCAGCAGCAGCCGCGGGCCGTTGGCCAGCGCGACCGCGACCGCCAACCGCTGCTGCTCACCACCGGACAGTCGCCGGGCGGGATGACTGCTCACATGGGCCAGCCCGACCGCATCGAGCAGGTCATGGGCGCGCTTGGACTTCATCTTCGCGGTCCGGCGAGTCGGCCGCTGCGCGAACAGGACGTTGCCCTTGGCCGTCTCGTACGGCAGCAGATTGCGGCTCGGGTTCTGCAGTACCACCCCGACGTCTCGCAGCCGCATGTCGGTGGCCGCGCTCTGCCGGAGCCTGGTCAGCCGCCTGCCGCAGACTTCTACCTGCCCGGCGGTAGGCTGCAGCAGCCCGGCGCACAGCCACATCAAGGTCGACTTCCCGGCGCCGGACGGACCGAGCAGCGCGACCATCTCGCCCTCGTTCACCGTGAGGTCGACGCCGCGCAGGGCGGTGACCTGCTGCTCAGCAGTCCCGTAGACGTGGACCACGTTGTCGAAAGTGACCAGCGCTTCGCTCATGTCGGCGTCTCCCTGAGCTGATCAGGTCGGATCCCCCGGATCAGCGCGGCCGCGGCGAGCCCGCCGGCCGCGAGCAGCACGCAAACGCACGCGAGGAGCGCGACCGCAAACGACTCGGCCGGCGGAAAGTAGGTCAGGATGGCAGTGGCGGGAACGGTGAGGAACTCCTGCACGCCGGGCAGCGCGACCAGGATCGCCGCGATGCCTGCTGCTATCCCGGTGACACAGCCAAACACGCACACGACACCGATCTCGATGAATACCGACCGGCGCAGCGCCGTGCGGCCGACCCCCGACGCCTCCAGCGCGGCGTACTCGTAGCGGCGGCGCCGGGCCGACAGGAACAGGCTGAGCACTGCGGACCCCGAGGCGAGCACCATAGCCGCGATCGCGTCCGCCAGCATCAGGATGGTCGCAAGGCCGGGGCCCTGACGGCCGAGCGACCGCGCCACCGCCGACGCGTTCTGGACCGACAGGATCTGCACGCCCGCTGCGCGCAGTCTGGGCTCGATCACCGACTGCGCGCCGCTGGCCAGCCATACCTGCTGCTCGGCGGCCGCGTAGTAGAAGTCGGCCGCGAGCTCGGCGTAATGCTGGTCAACCAGGGCGCCGCCGAGGATCAGACCCGGCAGGGCATCGGAGGTCGAGGCGACCGAGAGGTCCAGCGTATGGCCGTCGAGTCCCGCGGCCTGCAACTGCCCGCTGCTCGGCTGGGCGATTCCGCCGGATACGACGGCCGGCAGCGGATCCGGCAGGTCCGCGGATTGCAGCAGCGCGTCGCTGGCCTCGCTGGCGGAAAAGGCCCACGTGAGCCCTCCAGCCGACGGCGTCGTGACGCTGCCGCCTGGCTGACCTCCGGTCTGCTGTGAACGCCATCGGGCCGAGCGCAGCGCTCCGGGCTCTGCCGCCCGCCACTGCCCGTCTGTCTGCGCCTGGAGGGCGGTGATCGTGATCGAGCCCGTTACCGGCACGTACTTGCCGGACACGATCGGGGCGCTGATGTCCAGGTTCTGCAGCACGCACGGACAGCTGGTCAGCCCGCTGCTGCTCAGGGTCACGGTGCCGCGATCCGACAGCGTGCCCAGGGCGAGCGGCTCCTCGCCGCCGTTCGTGTCGGTGAAGTACGCCGTCAGCGACGCTCCGGGCGTGCTCAGGGTGCCGATACGGGCAGTGAGCCGGAAGGCGTCGCCGTTGACGGTGATCTCCGGCGCCGCGGCCGGGTCGAGCTCGCGTTCCAGTGCCTGCCGCTGAGCCGGGCCGAAGCCGTCCGTCGACGCGGCGACAGCCGCGAACCGCTGCGGCTGCACTGCCAGCACCGTGGGCACCGAGTACGTGCCGGTCGGGTCGGTGTACTCGAGCACCGCCGCCGCGAGATGACCGCTGGGGTCCGCCTTGTCCACGATGGCGCCGAGGTCTCGCCCGGCCGGGGCGCTGACGGTCAGGACGGTCGGCGCGCCCACCTCGGTGACCGCGACTACGTTCGCGTTGTTCTGGGCCACCAGCCAGGCGCCGATCGCGTAGGTCGCCAGCGCGAACGCCGCCGAGAGCACGATCGTGGTGCGGATCGCGCCGGGCCGGCGCGCGATGTGCCGCAGCGCGAGATAAAGGCCGAGGCCTCCGCGCCTGGCAGTAGCCGGGAACGCCAGCCGGCAGCCGACCGGCAGCAGCCTGGACGCAATGAGCGCCACGGCCAGGCCGAGGAGCCCGGGCACGAGCAGGCCGAGCGTGCTGTGGTTGGACTGCTGCGTGCGGCCGCTGCTGATGAGGTCGGCCAGTCCGGCCACCGCGGCGGCTAGCAGAATCGAATCAATGACCCAGCCGCGGCGGGTGAGATGCTGGCCGGAGCCCCGCAGGTGCTCTACCACCGGGCGCCGTACCGCCCGGACCGCCGCCCGCAGCACGGCCGCCAGGCCGGCCACGAAGACGCCCGCGGCCGCGAGCATGCCCAGACCGGGCAGGATCACGGGCGTTCCCGGCGCCAGCATCCTGCCGGTCAGATATCGCGCGGTCAGCCAGCCCGCAAGAACACCGGCCGGCAGGCACACGAGCAGCACCAGGGCGGGCTCTGAGAGCCCGAAGGCCATGGTCCGAATCCGGCCCTGGCCGCGAAGCCTCGCCAGGGCAACGTCGCCGGCCCGGCCGTCGACCGTCTCGGTGACGGCCGTGAAGAGCAGCAGCAGGCACAGCGCGAGGATCTCGCCGGTGATCAGCGCTATGGGGATCGCGACGTCGTGCCAGGTACCCTCGACGCTCGCCATGGTCGCGGGTATCGCGGTGGAGACCGGGATGAATTCGTCCGCGAGGACGCTGTCAGACGACAGGCCAGTCAGGGCGTTCAGCAGGATGGGAACGTCGCTGGTGACCACGCGTGCGGGCGCGAGCGCGTCGTCGAAGGCGACGGTGCCCTGGGCCATGGCCCCCTGGCCGTAGAGCGTGCTCACCGGCGTGAACATCGCGTCGTTGACCGAGCCGCCGGGGAAGTAGATCGAAGCGCGGGTGGACCAGTAGTCGATGGCCTGGTCCGGGAGCGTGTAGATGCCGGTCACCCGGTACCCGCCGCCGAGGCTGGTCCCGACGTGCCAGCCCTGCACCTTGGCGAGCAGGTTGCTGGCCAGGACCTGGCCCGCCCGGGTCGGGCAGGTGCCCTGGAAATGCAGGTGCGCGCAGAATCCGGTGCGCCACACCAGGGGCGCGGACCCGTTCGGCCCAAGCCCGTAGCTCGACTCGACCGACTCGACCGGCGGAGCGAAGAGATGCTGGTCTGCCAGCGGGCCGAGATAGGCATCCAGCCTGCCCTGGACCAGGGTGGAAAGACTAGCCAGCAATCCGCTGAGCGGTCCGGTCTCGGTAGCCTCGAAGCCGCGACCGACGAAATTACCTGACGTCAGCGAGCCACGCAGGATGGACGTCCTGGCGGCCTGGTAGTACGTCGGACCTGCGGTCGCGGCTGCCGTTCCCACGAGCGCCAGGATGAAGATCAGGATCGTCGCGCGACTGCGATGGAGCAGGCCGCGCAGAGCGGTCGTCGGGAGTCTCACTGAGCCGCTCCTAGCCACGTGATCGGGAGCCCGGGCCCGCGCGTCACCACCATCGGCCCGCCGGCCGCGGAGGCCACCACCCAGTCCTGGCCGTTGCCGTGCGGGCCGGGCGCGGCGCAGAGAATCCACGCCCCGTTGGGCGACCAGATGCAGTCCGAGTACGGGCCCCTCGAGGCCGGGAGGTCCTGGGACGACAGATGGCCCTGCGTGGTCCAGACGTGCAGGACCGACCCGTCCTTGCTGCCGCCGGCGAACGCCAGCGAGGTGCCTGTCGGCGACCATGCCGGGGCACCGGCACCGGGGAAGCCCGCCACCACGTGACCAGTCCTCGTGAGGACCACCAGGCCGCCAGCGAGAGCGGACACCCCTTCCTGTACGTCCGGCTGCACGGACACGGCGACCAGGTCTCCGCTCGGGCTCGGGTACGGGAGGAACGAGGTCGAAGTGCCGGCTCCCAGATGGACGGCGAGATTAAGCTGAGCCGCCGTCGCCAGCACGACCGGCTTCCTGCCCAGGTCGAGCAGCCTGACGCTGGCGTCGGGAAACGTGTTCGTCGGATGCGAGCTGGCCTGCATCGGCGCCGCCACCGAGGCGAACACCCCGATGGCCTGGGGGTCGCCCGCCGCGGCGTCGGCTTGCCACGGCGCGTACGCCGTTCCCGTCGCCAGCGACGAGATCTCTATCGGGGAGTTACCCTGCCCGGGCGACCCCTCGTTAAAGTCCAGCACGGCATACCGATCGTGGTCCGCCAGCGGCTCACTGCCGACCGTGCTCCAGTTGTCGGCGTTTACGTCCTTCATGGGCGCGACGAGCGGATGCCCCTGGCCAGTGAAACTGATCACGTCCGCATTCGGCGTCACAAGGTAGCGGTTGTCCGCGGTCTCGGACGGCAAGCTGATCATCTGGCCGAGCGAGGACAAGATCGTCGAGCGAGTATCCCGCAAGTCCGACACGGCCAGGTACTGGTCAGGAGTAAAGGAGACGATCGTCGCGACGGGCGCGGCGCTCGCCGTGCGGGTGAGCACGGACCGGTGGGTGGCGGCAGCACGCGCGTGGCCGCGGTGACTCAGGAGGTCAGAGGTCAGGCGAGTCAGCCCCAGGGCCGCCGCCAGCACGACGACGGTGACGCCGGATCCCAGCGCCACCCGCCGGTACCGGGCAGCGGGCGGCGGCTCGGGATCCAGGGCAGGGAACCTCGGGCGGCGCGCGTCACCCCGACCACCCCGTTCCGCAGTCACCAGCCCAGCATGCCTCTCGCGCGCGCCGCTATCTAGTCCGTGTTAGGTAGATAGTACCGACTTGTTACCATGTCTCGACCTGACTGACGGGCGGGAGCGGAGACGCCAAAGGATGATCATCACCGCAACGACCCGGGTGGGCGGATCCATCGGCCACTGGAGCCCGAGCCGGCGCACGACCTCGCCGATCATGAACAACGCGGCCTTCGAGGAACTAGGGGTCGATCTGCGCTGGTTTGCCTTCGAGCCGGCCGACCTGGGCCAGGCGATGGCTGCGGCCCGCGCGCTCAACTTCGTCGGCGTCACGGTCACCAGGCCGTTCAAGGAGCAGGTGGCGTCCTTCGTCGACTCGCTGGATCCGACCGCGGCCGAGATTGGCGCGGTGAATCTTGTCCACAACAGCGGCGGCCGTCTGACCGGCTATAACTCCGACTGGATCGGAGCCGCCGAGGCGCTGAAGGAGAAGTGCGATCTCGACGGGCAGCGGGTGGCCGTACTCGGCTCCGGCGGAGCGGCACGGGCCGTCGTGTTCGGCCTCGTGCGCAGCAACTGCGACGTGCACGTATTCGCCCGCTCCGAGGCCAGGGGACGGGCGCTGGCCGGCGACCTCGGCGCCGCCTACGGCGGCCAGATCCCGGACGCCGCGTCGGCCCGGCCGCAGATTCTGGTGAACGCCACATCGATCGGAAACGACCTCACCTCCGATGTGCCGGTCCCGGATTCGGTGTTCGGGACGGCGAGCGTGGTCATGGACATCATCGCGAGGCCGGGCCGGTCGCAATTGCTCGACCGGGCGGCCGCCGCGGGAGCGGAGGCCATCGGCGGGATCCGGATGCTGGTGCTGCAGGCCGCGTTCAACGTGGAAATGCTGACCGGGATGAAGGCGCCCGTCCAGGTGATGCAGCAAGCCGTCGAGCACGCGATGGCAAGCGCATCCGCCGGGAGGTAACGCCGGCGCCGGACGCTGACCGCGCTATCGGGTCCGGCGTCGCGGCGGGGGAATCCGGGCTCATTACGATCGGATCGTGGCCGATCCCTGGGACCCTCGGACACCGGGCGTCATCCAGCTCCCTTCAGGCCGGCTTTTGCGGGGCCGTGCGGTGGATCCGGTGGCCCGAGTTCGGCCTGCCGTCCGACCGGGCGGCCCTCCGGCCCGTGCTCTCCGAGGCCTGCAGCTTGCCACTACCGAGCGGGTCGAGGTCGCGTGTGCCGGCGGTCGCGGACGCACCGGCACCGCACTTGCCTGCCTGGCCATCCTCGACGGCGTGCCCTGAGCAGCGTCAGCCCTGCGCGCGACCGCGCTCGATCACGGCCGCGCGCCGCCGGGCCACCTGACCCGCGTCGATGCCCTGCGCATGCCAGCGGGCGTTGACTTCTGCCTCAAGTCTCAGTGCGTCGCGCCGCGTTCCCATCGATCCCTCGTCGTAGGTAACGAAGATCGCGCGCATGGCGTCCTGGTCCGTGGACGCGGCGTCGGCGGCGAGCCGGTGCGCGAACGGCAGGAGGTCCTCGTGCGGGACGACGTGATTCACCAGCCCCCAGGCCAGTGCGGTATGCGCGTCGACGAAGTTGCCGGTCGCGCTCATCTCGCGGGCCCGGCGGAACCCGACGGCCTCGGGCAGGGCGACCGTCAGCCCCCAGCCCGGCTGGATGCCCACGCGCGCGTGGGTATCGGCGAACCGGGCCCGCTCGGAGGCGAGGAGGAAATCGCAGGCCAGCGCGAGCTCAAGACCGCCGGTCACGGCAACGCCGTTGATCGCGCCGATGAGGGGCTTAGCCAGATCGGGAACCACAGGACCGCGGCCCATCTCGCGCAGCGGGCTTGCAGGCTCGCCGAGCTCGGTCAGGTCGAGGCCAGCGCAGAAAGCCGGGTCCGCCCCGGTCAGAACCATCACCCGGACATCCGCACGGCCATCAAGATCAGCCAGCGTCCGCCGCAGCTCCGTGATGAGCTCGCCCGAGAGGGCGTTCCGGCGCTCGGGGCGATTCAGCGTGATCGTCGCGGTGTAGTCCGCGACGCTAGTCAGGATCACAGGCATGTTCGTAGGGCCCTCCCGCTGGCTTGCCTATGCCACATCTTGCCCTGAGGTAGGCGATCGTGGCTCTTCGCCGCCGGAGTCCGGGCCGGTCAGTCCCGCCGTCGGGAACCGGTACGCTTGCGGTTGGCGTCGCCCCGCGGGCGTAGCTCAATGGCAGAGCCCCAGCCTTCCAAGCTGGTCATGAGGGTTCGATTCCCTTCGCCCGCTCCACCGGCCCGAACCGGCGTGCAGCCTCGCGACCGGCTATTTCGCTAGTCCTTCCTCAGCGCTCCGAACGGCCGCACCTCCAGCAGACCGCCTCGGGCCATCGGGTGCCTGGCCGCGGCCTTTATGGCTTCGTCGAGGTCAGCGCAGTCAAGCACGTCGAAGCCGACGACCTGCTCTTTCGTCTCCGCGAACGGACCGTCCGTCACAATGACCTGATCATCCCGTACCCGGACGCTGCGGGCAGTGCCCGGCAGCGCCAATTCGCTGCCGAACAGGCGGACGCCCCGGCCGTCCAGGTCGGCGACCCACGAATCGACTGGCTCCATGCGGTCGAGGCCTCCTGGATCGGCCGCCGGGTCTGTGCAGACAAGCAGCATGTATCTGGTCTTGCCCGCGTCCGGCTCGGGCACTGGCCCCGGCGGTAGTTCCACTCGGGAGCCGTCGGCCAGGGCCCGCACCTCGCTGGGCCCGAACAAGGAAGAGGGGTGTTTCGCGGTCCAGCTCACCGCCTCATCCAGGCTCTTGCATTCGAGCACGTCGTAACCCGCGATCTGCTCTTTCGTCTCCGCGAACGGCCCGTCGGTGACGAGGAGCTGCCCGCTCCTGACTCTGACCGTGGTGGCTTGCGCGGGCGATTCGAGCGGGTAGCCCGCACGGTTGACCCCGGCGCGGATCGTCTCGTCCAGCCAGGAGGTGAGCGTGGCCCAGTGTTCGTCACCCCAGGTACCGGGGCTGTCGGGGTCGACCGTGTGGAGCACCAGGTACTGCATCGTTGTTCTCCTCCATCTGTAGCAGCTCCCGAGGCATCTTCCTGCCGGTTCACTTCGACGACGAACGGCATTACGCCAGATGGACCAGCTCGACCGGAAACGAGGTCGTGCCACATACGTGCCACACGTAGCGAGCGACAGCGGTCAACTGCGGCGACCCGCGGCGAGTTCACGTCCTCGACCAGCAACTAGGCCTGCCCAGGTCAGATGAAATTCCGGTCTGCGGACCTCGCCGCACCCCCGCACGCACACTGATCCGGAGCGGCTAGATGCCGGGGTCGATCGTCGTGAGGTCGACCCTGTGGCGTTGCCGGACGGGATCGGTGAACGAGACCGGCTTGCCGGTGGCCTGGGCATACGCGATCTCCTTGCTCGTGGACTCGCCGATATACCCGCCGGGGTTGACGACCAGAACCCGGTCAGCCAGGTCGATCTTGCGCAGGTGGAGGGCGTCCAGCGCGGTCTTCTGCTCGTTGGTGATCAACTCGTTCGCTTCGCCTGGCGCGACGACGATGACACCTGCGAAGGTCAGATCGCGGTTCGCCGCACGCATCTCGTCCACGAACCGGGTAGAGCCACAGATGCAGACAATTTCGGGTCGGTCGGGCACGGCTCAATCCTTCGGTCCAACAGGAAACCGTCAGTGTGCACATTGACCTCACAGACAGGCACACGAGCCAGCAGTTTACGCAGCGAGAAGGACACCTCGCGGCTGCACCGTCGTCAGCGGGGTTCCCGCTTCCCGATTGCCCGGCGTCGAGCGGAACCGGCCGAGAGCGCTCCGGCCTCTTGGGGATAAGCCAGAGTGGGCGTTATCTGGTCGCCAGCCGTCGCGAGCGCGACAGCTTAAAGGTCGTCCCATGAATGCCAAGATCAGCCAGGGAGCGTCCGGGGCGTCCAGGACACCTGCACGCAATCGAATGCTTACTGGTGGTAGCGTCGGGCTGCAGACTCCGTCGTGAAGCCGGGTGTGAAACCTGACCAGTAAAGGTGCCGGATGGCCGAGCTCCCACCGCCCCCAGAGGGAATTGTGCTGACCCACTTCATTGTCTCGGACGATGTCGAGCGCTCTCGACGCTTCTACACCGAAGTACTCGGCGGCAGGGTGGAACGTCCCGGAGATCCGGTCAATGTTGCGCTCGCCAATAGCTGGATCGTCATCAATGCCGGCGGCGGCCCGACCGACGACAAGCCAACGGTCACCCTGGAGACGCCGCGTGATCCCGACCGGGTCAGCAGCTTCCTTAACATCCGGGTTAAAGACATCGAGGCCGTGTACGCCGAATGGAGCAGCCGTGGTGCTCAGTTCCTGACCCCGCCGAAACAGCACCAGTACGAGAAGCGCTGTTACATCCGCGATCCCGACGGTCACCTGATCGAGGTGGGGCAAACCACGGACCCGGACGGGGACTGGTCGCCCGCGCGCTGGCCATCGAGTACGCCCGCCGAGCAGCCCGAGTGAAACGCCGAGATCACCGGTGATTTGCCACCATAGAACTCGTGCCCGCTGCGTGCCAGCCCCAGACGTGTTCGGAGAGCCAGTTGTGCTGACGTAAGACAATTCAAGAGCATGTCCGCCCCGATGGGTCGACGCGCGCCCCAATGCGGACGGCGGAAGCACGTCTGAGCCTCGCAGCTATACAAAGCCAATGGCAGACCTGCTCAGTCGCGGAAGAGATCTCGATCATCTTCTCGGGGATCTCTTTGGTCAGCACACGCTAACTGCCGCGTTTCACGACTTCTTGGTCGGCCTTCAGACTGAGTCCTGACATCGAGATAGGCGCTCCGGCACAGTGGCAGCGAGCTCATTAAGGCTTCCTGGCCATGACCTGACTTGTCGCAAATTGGTGGGCAGTTTCATCTCCTTCATCTCCGCGTTACCGGGCGAGCCTGGTGAGTACCAGGTCAGTTACCGGCTGCCCGGCTCGTGCGACTCTGTCGATGCCGGGCGTGCCCGCGCGCCTGACGATCTCGGTCACGTGGCGATAAATCAGTGCGCGGGCTAGCAGCTGGTCGAGTTCCGGCTCGTCAGCGAGCTGGTCGAGCACCTCGGGCAGCGCCTCGTGCCACTGCAGCGCGTCCACCGCCACGACAGCGAGCGGCAGCCCGGCAGGGCGCTCCAGCGGCGAGAAGTCGATGACCGCAGGCGGCCTCCCATCGGCGAACAGCACGTTCCCCGCCAAGTCCGCATGGATGAGCTGAGCGGGGAGGTCAACCGGGCGCAGCGCGGCCAGCAATAGCTGTACCTGCCCTGCAAGCTCGCCGGCCGCCGGGCCGAGCAGCGCGCCCGGGTCACGCTCGCCCCATGCCACCTGATCGCCGATCACCCACGGGTTTTCCTCCGTGCCCCGCCATGGCGGCACGGGGACACCGGCCAGCGCGGCGTGCAGCGCCCGGCTGACCGCGATCAGCTCCGGCCAGCGCGGCGAGACGGCGGACCAGTCAGCGGGAGTGCCAGCCACCCACTGCCAGCACGTCCACCCCAGCGCTACCCAGTCCCCGCTGACCGCCCGCACTGGCCGCGGTACGCGGAAGCCGGGACCGTTCAGCCCGTCGTAGACTTCGGCGAACCACCGGCCTGCCCGCACCGAATCGGCAGGTTTGAGCACCACCTGCCCGGCCAGCCAGGTAGTCCCCTGGCCGCCAGGCAGCCGCACCGGGACGACCCCGGCCACCCCGAACGCGGCAAGCACCCCGTCAGGCACAGAATCCACGTGTTCCGAGGCGGCCACGCAGCGACGATAGTGACATCGACGCGTACGGCCAACCGCTTTACCGTCGCGTCAGCCAGGGGATCCCGCATGGTCAGTCGTCGATGGCCTGGTAGGCGGCCGTCCAGAAGTCGAAGAGGATCGGCAGCCCGGCCGGCGCGGGGGCCCGCTGGATCATGAGGATTGTCGTCATGTCCTCGGCAGGGTCGTTGTACCAGCCGGTGCCGTATATGCCGGGCCATCCGTAGCTGCCGACCGAGGCCGGCGGAGGGTAGGAGACCGGCCAGGGTCCGTGGTGCGAGCGCTGAGTGCGGACCGACATACCGAAACCCCAGCCGATGTCGTCAAAGTACCCTGGCCGGAACCCGGAGACTGCCTTTTGCGCCGGCGTCAGGTGGTCGGTGGTCATCAGCGACACCGACGGCCGCGAGAGCACTCGTTCGCCGTGGTGGGCGCCGCCGGCGAGCAGGGCCGAGGCGAATGCGAGGTAATCGCTGGCGGTCGAGACGAGCCCGCCGCCACCGTCTTCGAACGTCGGCGGCCGGCTCCAGTGCCCGTCGGGGCCGTCTTCGACCACGATCTCGCCAGTGGCGTCGTCGCGCTGGTAGGCGGTCGCCAGCCTGCTGATGTTCTCGCCGGCCACGCTGAAGGCCGTGTCCTTCATCCCGAGTGGCTCGCAGATCCGCTCGCGCAGGGCGTCCCCGAAGGACTTGCCCGTGGCGCGGGCGATGAGCACGCCGGTCACGTTGGCGGCGGTGTGGTACATCCAGCGCTCGCCCGGCTGGTAGACCAGCGGAAGCGTGCCGAGGCGGCGAATCCACTCATCCGGCGGCAGTTCGTCGCCCTGGAGCGCATTCAGCGCGTCGGCGATCGGGATCGTTCCCGGTTCGGCCACCACGACGCCGGTGCCGAGGGTGAAGGTGAGCAGATCCCGCAGCGTTATCGGGCGTTCCGCGGGGAGGGTCTTGTCGAGCGGCCCGTTCGGATCGGCGAGCACGGACATGTCCGCCAGTTCCGGGAGGAACTCGTCGACCGGATCGTCGAGGCGGAGCGTGCAGTCCTCGACGAGTGTCATCGCGCAGGCAGCGACGATCGGCTTCGTCATCGACCCAGTGCGGCAGATCGTGTCGGCGGCCATCGGCGTGCTCGAGCCCTCGCCCTCGAAGGCGAGATTGCCCGCAGCCTCGATGTGGACCTCGCCGTGCCGGGCGATGACAGCGACCGCACCGGGGACGTAGCCGGCGTCGAGGTGACGAGAGAGCACGTCGCGCACGCGGGCCAGCCGTTTCGACGAGAGGCCACTGGCGGTCACTCTCTCCTCCTCATCCTCTTGTCCGTGTTTGTACTCTATGACAGCGACCATGAGGCAGATGGGCATAGTAGGACACCATGAGTAGCCGGAACGGTCGCGTTGCGATCCGTGAAGCCAGCCGCGCCGACACATCGGCCATCGCTGCACTCATCACCCTGCTCGGCTACCCTTCACGGCTGCCGATGTGCGGGGCCTGGGCGCAGGCGGCGCTCTCATCGCCGCCGTAACCAAGTGGGCGAAGGACCAAGGGTGCGCTCGCGTCTACTGGAACACCCACGAATCCAATGGCACGGCCACACGCCTGTACGACAACGTGGCCGAGAACCGCGGTTTCATCCGCTACCAGATCGACCTTTAACGGATCTGCGGCGGACGACGATCTTCGCTCCGCTCCGCCGCCGCGCGCCCCGCGCCGCGCTCTGGCCTGCGGCCGCGCCCGCGCGGGCGCGCTCGCATGGAGCCTCATGGCTGTCCGGGGCCGGTTTGGACCATCGGCTTCTAATCTGTCCTTGATCCAGCCGCGATAAGGGTGCTACACCCGAAAGTACGGTTACGTCCAGGGCCCGATGGAGGGCCGGAATGGCGGCAGCAGATGTCCTTAACTCTCCGTAAGGGTGCTTCGTTGCTCGGTGCGACCGCGCTTGCTCTAACCGCGCTGACCGGCGCCATCTGGGCAGCCGGCTCGACGGCCCAGGCCAGTGTGCCGGGGCCGAGCTTTACTAGGTTGAGCGCGAGCCAGGTCCAGGCCCGCTCGTCCGGCAAGCGCGAGCGTGTCGTGGTCGTGTTCGACAACCAGCTCACCAGCCTGCCGGCGAACCGGGCCCACCGGCACGCACGGGAAGCAGCGGCCGCGTCCATGCAGGCTCCGCTCGTAGCGCAGCTGAAGCAGGTCCGGGCCACGGATGTCACGACCCTTTCCCTCCTCAACGCCGTGGCGGCGACTATGCCCGCGGCCGAGGCACGGGCGCTCAGCCACACCACGGGAGTCAAGGAGGTTGTCCCCGACGGGACCATCGTGATCGGGGACGCCACGTCAACCACAAAGACGGTGGCCGCCTCCAGGGTGCGGAAGTCGACCATCCCGTCCAGGGCCGCCGACGGGCAGCAATTGTGCAACACGTCTCCCAGCCAGCCGCTGGTGGAGCCCGAGGCCCTCACCAGCATCCACGACGCGTCTCAAAACCCGAACGATCCGTTCGAGGCGTCCTCGATCGCGACGGGCCAGGGCGTCATCATCGGGAACGTCGACGCCAACTCGCTGGCCGGGAACCCCAACCTGATCCGGCCCGACGGGCAGCACGTGATCATCGATGCGCCGAACGAGAACGAGAACGTCTTCAGCGACGAGTTCAACGGGGACGTCTCCACGATGGCCGCCCAGGGCACCGTCACCTACACCTACGCGTCTCAGCTGCCCTACTCCAGCATCTCCCCGAGCTGCACTTTCAAGATCGTGGGTGACGCCACCGGCGCCTCGCTGGTCAGCACCGGTTACTTCTCCGACACCAACTCGTCGGGCCAGATCGTGGCTCCAGAATCGCAGGTCATCGCCGGGCTGCAGCAGGCGGTGAACGAGGGTGCCAACGTCGTGTCCGAGTCCTACGGCTACGGCGCGCTGCCGGGTGCCAACGACGACCTGCTCGCCCCGACGAACGACGCCATGGTGGCGGCGGGCGTTGTCGTGGTCGAGAGCGCGGGCGACAGCGGCTCGTCCGGCACGGTCGAGGCCCCCGCCGATGACCCCAACGTCATCGACGTCGGCGGGACGAACGACCTCAGGCTCCTCGCCCAGGCCGATGGCTACACCAAGGGCTGGGAAGACGACAACATGACCACCTTGTCGTCGGGCGGCACCGCCCCCAATGGCCGCGTAGTGGACCTCGTCGCCCCCGGCTACCTGGCGCTCGCCGCCGCCGGCGCGGGCCAGACACCGCTGCCACTTCCGACTGAGGCCTTTGGCGGCACCAGCCAGTCGGCCCCCTTCACCTCGGGCGCAGCCGCCGACGTGATCCAGGCCTACCGTGACAGCCACGGGGGCGCCAGCCCGACGCCAGCCCAGGTGAAGGAGATCCTCACCAGCACGGCAACCGACATCGGGGCCGAGGCAGATCAGCAGGGTGCGGGCCTGCTGAACGTATATGCGGCCGTGGAGGCGGCCCGCCAGATGCCGGGAACGACGGCGACCGGTC
>JASHOV010000669.1 GCA_030038495.1 Streptosporangiaceae bacterium | reverse complement strand
TCTGGCGCGCGCCGTCCGCGATGGCGGCCACGACGAGATCATCCACGAACTTCGTGCGGGCCTCGATGCTCGGCCGCAGCCAGTCCGGCGGCGCCCAGTTAAGCCCCGCGCACAGTGCCCGCTGCGCCGCCGGATCGCCATGCTGGCTGTGCGGGCGGTCGAGCGTAGCGCGGGTAAGCGCCACTGCCTGGCTGGTACGCGACGGGCCGGAAATCATACGCTGGAGCTTACGAACTAACGGCATTTTCGTCAACTTGAGGGAAAATTGATACGTGATAGCGTGCTATCTATGAGCGACGAGACCGACGCGCTCCTCGCCGCCGCGGCGGCCGTCCGCCGCGGCGTGATGAGCCTGGGCCGCCGGCTCAAGCTGGAGCGGGCGGCAGGCGGCCTGACCTCCCTGGAGCTGACCGTGCTCGGGCACCTGCACCGCCGCGGGCCGCTGACGCCCGGCGACATCGCCGCCGCCGAGCGGGTCCAGCCGCAGACGCTCACCCGGACGCTGACGAGCCTGGCGAGCGCCGGCTTCATCTCGCGCGCGGGCCATCCGCGGGACGGAAGGCGGGCGCTGCTCACTCTCACCGAGGCCGGGCTTGCCGCACTGCGGACGGACCTGGCCGAGCGCGACTCCTGGCTGGCGGGCGCCATGGCGGCAACGATGACCAGTACCGAGCTTGAGCTCCTGCGGCTGGCCGCCGCGCTGCTCGAGCGGGTCGCCGACCCGGTCTGAGCCCGCGGCTTCTCCCCCGGCAGCCGTCGGATACGCCGGTGCCTCAGCCGCTGGCCAGCCGCAGTCCCCGCTGCCAGGCCACCGCCGAGGTGTCGGTAAGCGAGGCGATCTGGTCCACGATCACCCGCAGCCGGCCCGCGTCGCTGGCGGCCGACTCGTACGCGGGGCGGAAGACCGGGTCGAGGGCGCGCGGCGCGGCGGCCGCGATGGTCTCGGCCAGCTCCGCGATGACCTCCCGTTCGCGGGCCTGCGCCGCGAGCACCGCTGACCGGCTCATCACGTAGTGCGCGGTCACTCCCTTCAGCAGCGCGCACTCCAGCCGCTGCCTCCTGGGAACCGACAGGTCAGCGTCATACCTGCGGAGGGGAACGTGGCCGTCGGGACGGGTAGCCCGCAGCGCCGCATCGCAGAACCGGGCGATCAGCTCGCTGGTCAGGCGCTTGACCGCGGCCACGGCGGCGAGGCTGCCGTCAAACTCGCCCGGCCAGCAGTCCAGCTCGATCAGCGCGCCGAACACTTCCTCAAGCTCGGCCTCGGTGGTGAACCCCGGTGCGCAGTAAGCAGCCAGGGTGAGCTGGGCGACGGCCCGCCGTTCCGCTCCGTCGCGCAGCATGCCCAGGGTCACCAGGCCCGCGTGCAGCCCGTCCTCCAGGTCGTGCACCGAGTAGGCGACGTCGTCGGCCCAGTCCATGACCTGCGCCTCCAGGCACGGCCGCTCGGTCGGCGCGTCCGCGCGGATCCAGGCGAACGCGTCGGCGTCGTCGCCGTACGCGCCGTACTTGCCGGCCGCGCTGGCGTCCTCCCCCGGCCCGAGCCACGGGTACTTCAGCGTCGCGTCCAGGGTGGCCCTGGTCAGGTTCAGCCCGGCCCCCGGCACCTTCGCCTCGAGCCGGGTGACCAGCCGCAGGCTCTGCGCGTTCCCCTCGAATCCGCCGCAGCCGGCGGCGAGCTCAGCCAGCGCGGCCTCGCCGTTGTGGCCGAACGGAGGGTGACCGAGGTCATGGGCCAGGCAGGCGGCGTCGACGAGGTCGGGATCGCAGCCGATCGCGGCGCCGAGCTCGCGCCCGATCTGGGCGCACTCCAGCGAGTGGGTCAGCCGGGTCCGCGGAAAGTCGTCCGAGCCGACCGCCACCACCTGCGTCTTGGCCGCGAGCCGCCGCAGCGCGGCACTGTGCAGGACCCGGGCGCGGTCCCGTACGAACGGTCCGCGCCCGGTTCCCGCCGACAGCTTCGGCGGCTCCTCGACCCACCGCTCGGTCGCGTGGGGGTCGTAACCGCCCGTCACCGGCTCACCTGCTGTCGCTGCCTCCCGCGGTCTCCAGCACGGCGGCGCGGCCTGCCTCCAGCCGCGCGACCGGCACGCGGAACGGCGAGCAGGACACGTAATCGAGCCCGGCGGAGTGGAAGAAGTGCACCGAGTCCGGGTCGCCGCCGTGCTCGCCGCAGACGCCGATCTTCAGGTCCGGCCTCGTGGCCCTGCCCTCCTCGACCGCGATCCGCACCAGGCGGCCGATGCCGTCGACGTCGATGGTCTCGAAGGGCGAGACGCCAAAGACGCCCAGGTCGATATAACGGCCGAAGAACGAGCCCTCGACGTCATCGCGGGAGAAGCCCCAGCCCATCTGGGTCAGGTCGTTAGTCCCGAACGAGAAGAACTCCGCGGCCTGGGCGATCTGCCCGGCCGTGAGGGCCGCCCGCGGCACCTCGATCATGGTGCCTATAAGCGTGTGCACCGAGGTACCCGTCTCGGCGGCCACCTCGGCCAGCACCTTCTCGGTCTCCTCGCGCGCCGCCTCCAGCTCCTGGACGGCGCCGACCAGCGGGATCATGATCTCCGGCTTGGGTTTGCCGCCGGCCCTGACCCGGTCGACCGCGGCATGCGCGATCGCGCGCACCTGCATCTGATACAGGCCCGGGATCACCAGGCCGAGCCGGACGCCGCGCAGGCCGAGCATCGGGTTCTGCTCGTGCAGCCGACGCACGGCATCCAGCAGCCTGCGATCGGCATCGGTCGCCCCGTCGCCGGCCAGCGCGATCTTGACCGACAGCTCGGTCAGGTCGGGCAGGAACTCGTGCAGCGGCGGGTCGAGCAGCCGGATCGTGGTCGGTAGCCCGTCCATGGCCTCGAAGATCTCCACGAAGTCACCGCGCTGCAGCGGCTCCAGCGCGTCCAGCGCCGCGGTCCGCGCGGCGTCGTCCTCGGCCAGGATCAGCCGCTCGACCAGCTGCCGGCGCTCGCCGAGGAACATGTGCTCGGTCCGGCACAGGCCGATGCCCTGGGCGCCGAACCTGACCGCACGGGCCGAGTCCTCGCCGGTGTCGGAGTTCGTCCGAACGCCAAGGCGCCGCCTGACGTCGGCGTGCGTCATCAGCCGGTGCACGGCCGCGACCAGCTCGTCGGAGTCCGGGTCGAGAGTGCCCTCGAAGTACTCGACGACCGGCGACGGCACGACCGCGACCTCACCCAGATAGACCTGGCCCGAGGTGCCGTCGATCGAGATGACGTCGCCCTCCTGCACGGTGACGCCGCCCGCCGAGGTGAACTTCCGCGCGTTGACGTTGACCTCCAGCTCGTCCGCGCCGCACACGCAGGTCTTGCCCATGCCGCGCGCGACCACCGCCGCGTGGCTGGTCTTGCCGCCCCGGCTGGTGAGGATGCCCCGTGCGGCGATCATGCCGTGCAGGTCGTCGGGGTTGGTCTCGCGCCGGACCAGGATCACGTGCTCCCCGCGGTCGGCCCACTCGACCGCGGTGGCCGAGTCGAAGACCGCCTTGCCCACGGCGGCGCCGGGGGAGGCGCTGACCCCCTTCGTGATCTTCTTGACGTCCGAGCCCGCGTCAAAGCGCGGGAACATCAGCTGGGCCAGCTGGCTGCCGGTCACCCGGATCAGCGCCTCGTCCATGTCGATCAGGCCCTGGTCGACCAGCTGGGTCGCGATCCGGAACGCGGCCGCCGCGGTCCGCTTGCCCACCCTGGTCTGCAGCATCCACAGCTTGCCGCGCTCGATCGTGAACTCGATGTCGCACAGGTCCTTGTAGTGGTTCTCGAGCGTGGCCATGATCTCCATGAGCTCGCCGTAGGACATCGGGTCGATCCGCTCCAGGTCCTGCAGCGGGACCGTGTTGCGGATGCCGGCCACGACGTCCTCGCCCTGCGCGTTCTGCAGGTAGTCGCCGTACACGCCCTGCTGGCCGCTGCCGGGGTCGCGGGTGAAAGCCACGCCGGTGCCGGAGTCCAGGCCCAGGTTGCCGAAGACCATGGCCACGATGTTCACCGCGGTGCCGAGATCGGCCGGGATGCGCTCCTGGCGGCGGTACAGGATGGCCCGGTCGGCGTTCCAGGAGTTGAAGACGGCCTCGACGGCCATGTCCATCTGCTCGCGCGGGTCCTGGGGGAAGTCGCGGCCGGTCTTGTCCTTGACGATCGCCTTGAAGCTGTCGACCAGGCCCTGCAGGTCCGAGGCGTCCAGGTCGAGGTCGTTCTTGGTGCCCTTGGCCTGCTTGGCGGCGTCGATGGCCTGCTCGAACTCGTGGCCCTCGATATCCAGCACGGTCTTGCCGAACATCTGGATCAGCCGCCGGTAGGAGTCCCAGGCGAACCGCTCGCTGCCCGCCTGCTTGGCCAGGCCGTGCACCGACTCGTCGGACAGGCCGATGTTCAG
>JASHOV010000070.1 GCA_030038495.1 Streptosporangiaceae bacterium | reverse complement strand
GCTCGCGCTGCTGGCCGGCGCCAAGCTGATCAACATGGAGTTCGTCCAGTTCCACCCCACCCACATGGTGTGGCCGATCTCGGTGCGCGGGCTGCTGGTCACCGAGTCGGTCCGCGGGGACGGCGGCGTGCTGCGCAACTCCGAGGGCCGCCGGTACATGTTCGACTACGTCCCTGACGTGTTCCGCGCCCAGTACGCGGAGACCGAGGAAGAGGCCGACCGGTGGTACAAGGACCCGGATAACAACCGGCGCCCGCCCGAGCTGCTGCCGCGCGACGAGGTCGCGCGGGCGAACAACGCCGAGGTCAAGGCGGGCCGCGGCTCGCCGCACGGCGGGGTGTTCCTCGACATCGCCTCCCGGCTGCCCGCCGAGGAGATCCTGCGGCGGCTGCCATCGATGTACCACCAGTTCAAGGAGCTGGCCGACGTCGACATCACCAAGGAGCCGATGGAGGTGGGCCCGGCCCAGCACTACGTGATGGGCGGCGTCGAGGTCGACCCGGACACCGGCGAGTCCCGCGTACCGGGATTGTTCGCGGCGGGCGAGGTGTCCGGCGGAATGCACGGCTCCAACCGGCTCGGCGGTAACTCGCTGTCCGACCTGCTGGTCTTCGGCCGCCGTGCCGGCCAGGGCGCGGCCGACTACCTCGCCAGGCTGGGCCCGAAGCTGCCGGTCGCCGACGAGGGCGAGATCGCGGCCGCGCAAGCCGAGGCGCTGGCGCCGCTCGAGCGGACCGGCGGGGAGAACCCGTACACGGTGCACTCCGATGTCCAGGAGACGATGAGCACCCTGGTTGGCATCATCAGGACCGAGACCGAGATCAAGAAGGCGCTGGCCGAGCTGGATACACTCGGCGGCCGGGCGGCCGAGGTTTCCGCCGCGGGCGGCAGTGCCTACAACCCCGGCTGGCACCTGGCCCTGGACATGCGCAACATCATGCTGATGGCCCGGTGCGTCGCGCTGGCGGCGCTGGAGCGGCAGGAGAGCCGAGGCGGTCACACCCGCGACGATTACCCGGGCATGCGGCCGGAGTGGCGCAAGGTCAACCTTGCCTGCGCGCTCGAGGGCGACGAGATCACGATCACCCGGCAGCCGACGCCGCCGATGCGCGCGGACCTGATCGCCCTGTTCGACCGGGCCGAGCTGAAGAAGTACCTGAGCGAGGAGGAGATGGCTGCCCTCCCGCCGGAGGCGCCGAAGGCGGCGACGGCTGCTACCGAGGAGACGCACTGATGGCTTACAAGGCAGCGCTGCGGGTCTGGCGTGGCGACGACGGCAGCGGCGAGCTGGCCGATTACACGGTCGAGGTGAACGAGGGCGAGGTCGTACTCGACGTCCTGCACCGGCTCCAGGCGACCCAGGTCGGCGACCTGGCGATCCGGTGGAACTGCAAGGCCGGAAAGTGCGGCTCCTGCTCCATGGAGATCAACGGCCGGCCCCGGCTGGCGTGCATGACCCGGATGTCCACGTTCGCCGAGGACGAGGTGCTCACGATCACGCCGCTGCGCACGTTCCCGGTCATCAGGGACCTGGTCACCGACGTGTCGTTCAATTACGCCAAGGCCAGGGAGATCCCGTCTTTCACCCCGGATCCCTCCGTCGGGCTGGGCGAGTTCCGCATGCAGCAGGTCGACGTGCAGCGGTCACAGGAGTTCCGCAAGTGCATCGAGTGCTACCTGTGCCAGAACACCTGCCACGTCATCCGGGACCACCCCGAGAACGAGGACGCGTTCGCCGGCCCGCGGTTCCTGATGCGGATCGCCGAGCTGGAAATGCACCCGGCCGACACCGCCGACCGGCGCGAGATCGCCCAGGATGACTTCGGGCTCGGTTTCTGCAACATCACCAAGTGCTGCACCGAGGTCTGCCCCGAGGGCATCAAGATCACCGACAACGCGCTGATCCCGCTGAAGGAGCGCGTCGTCGGCCGCAAGTACGACCCGCTGGTCTGGCTGGGCAGCAAGATCTCCCGCCGCCCCCGCGGCGCCGACGACACACCGAAGGTGCCCGGCAAGAAGGCCTGACTCCTTGATAGACGGAACGGCGGCCCGTCGCGGGGCAGCGTCCCGCACGAGCCGCCGTTCCGCTGTAATGCCGTTAGGGGCCGGACCGGCCGTGCCCTGCCCGACCTCGCCGGGTCACGGAGTCCGGCCGTTGACGAGGATCACACCGTCAGAACCGGTTGTGGTGCCGCGAGTCCCGGCGGCCCAGGCCGACTTCGTCCCCGGTATCGCGGCAATGCCGCCGATCTGTCCGTAGGTGCCGCCGATCGACGGGAGCAACGGGCCAGCCCAGCGATGTCCTGTGTAGTGCCACAGCCGCCAGGCCGGGCCGCCGCAGTCGCACACGCCCTCGGCCCACAGGCCGCCCTGGCCGTCCGGGGTCAGCAGGCCGAGCACGTCGGTGCCGAGGGTCGGCACGACGGGGAGATCCCTGACCGACCAGGAACTGCCGTTCCAGTGCGCGGCGAGCCCCACGATCCCGCTTGTCGCTGGTGCGCCGCCGCCGAGCCAGATGTCATGCGGCGACCGGACCAGGATGCTGCCGATGATCGCGTTCTGCTGGTCAAGGCTGGACGGCAGCCGAAGCTCACGCCACGCCCGGCCGTTCCAGCACGTCACCCTGGTGGTGACGTTGTCTGCCTCGCCGAAGAGCCCGTTGACCGCGCAGATGTCCGACGACGATGACCCCCCGACCAGGAAGCCGGTGATCGGCGGCGCGGGCATGACATGCCAGCGTCGGCCGTCGTAGCGACGGGCGAACGCGGTAACCAGGTCGCCCGACGTGGCCTGCCCGACGAGCCAGACATCGTGCCGGCCGAAGACGAGCAGCGTGCCTGTCTGTGACGATTCGCCGCGCTCGGCTACTGGCAGCCTGCCGGTGCGCCAGCTGCCGCCGTCCGTGCTCGCCCAGCCACTGTCGCTGTAGATCCAGACCGTGGACCCGGACGACGCGATGCCATAGCTAAACTCGGCTCCCAGCGCGCGCCTTGCCGCCGCTGGCAGGCTCACGCCGCGCCAGCTGCGACCGCTCCACCTCACGACCTCCGGGCTGGTACGGCCGGATTTCTGGACTGTTCCTACTGCCCAGGCGTCGCGCGCGGAGATCGACACGACACCGCTGAGCCGGACTGACGCCGACCGGCTCGAGATGCTCGCGATCACCCGCCAGGACGCCGACGATGTCGCTCGGGACGGCACCGCCCTCGACGGTGCCGCGTTGGCCGCTGCCGCCGGCGCGACGCTAGCTGCGAGTAAGGCAGTCGCGACCACGCTGACGCAGCGCAGTCGGGACCATCGAACGGTCATAACAGGGCTCCTTTCCTTCGACCGATAGCGCTCAGAGACTGCGCTCGGCGTGCTGCCGGAACGAGGCGGCGCACGGGCGCGGGACCGGCTCCCGCGGTGCCGCCGTTCCGGTGTCTTAGGGGTTGTACCGCCAGATCCCAACCCGGTTCTGCGGCGCAGACAGCCGCCCTCAGCCTGTTGGTTAACACGAAGTTTCCCCGTTTCCGAGAGCCCCCTATTCTCTCTAGATTTATTAGGACACGTCCGCTTGAGTTATGACAAGGCCAGCTGGCTGTAAATCCGAGCCTCAGCGCGGCAGTGAACGGCGGCGCCGCCGCGGTGATGGCAGCCCGATTGCGGTACCCGTCCGCGCCGCCCTGGCGGGCGAGAGGCATATCACGCCGCCGCGATGTGCGATATTCCACTAATTAGCCATGCTTTACTGGATAATTGCGCGTCAAGCGGGGCTGTCGGGTCGGCCACACCGAGCGCGGCTCCGGTCGGCCCCACGCGGTGTCCGGCTGCCTTTGCCGAACCTGAACGGCCGCAAGGTACAGACACGTCCGCGCGGTACTTTTGGCCTCGCTAGTCTGGCGGAGCGCCCCGCTTCTGAGTCAAGCGACGAGAGGTTGACCCGTGTCCCACATGACCTACCCCGAGGCGGCCGTGGTTGGCCTCATCCAGGGCGTGACCGAGCTGTTCCCCGTGTCCAGCCTCGGCCATAACGTGCTGATCCCGGCGCTGGTCGGCGGGAGCTGGGCGGCCGACCTGAATGTCGCCACGCCGGAGTCCCCGTACCTGGCGTTCATCGTCGGGCTGCACGTGGCGACGGCGCTCGCGCTCATGGTCTACTTCTGGCGCGACTGGGTGCGCATCATCCGCGGCTTCTTCCAGTCGCTCCGGCAGTTCGCCCGGCCCGCCCCCGGCACGGGACGGTTCCAGCTGGAGACAACCGATCAGAAGCTCGCGTGGATGCTGATCTTCGCAACGATCCCGGTGGGGCTGGTGGGCGTCGCGTTCGAGCATGAATTCCGCGTGCTGTTCGGCAAGCCGATCAGGGCGGCGATCTTCCTGGTGATCAACGGCGTGATCCTCTACACGGGCGAGAAGTTCAGGACGCGCAGGTCGCTGCAGGCCGATGCGGACCTGGCCGCTCAGCGGGCCGGCGTGCAGGCCAGCCCGCAGCAGGAGCAAGTCCCGGCTAACGCCGGAGCGGGTGCCGTCGCCGGGGCCCGCGCGCCCGCACACATGGCGGCGCACGCCTCCGGCCATCAGGCCACCAGGCAGGCCGAAATCGCCGGGGCCGAGCAGGCAGACTCGCGGCTGGCCGCGGTGGGCTACGTGGAGGCGGTCGTCATCGGCGCGGCCCAGATCCTGGCCCTGCTGGCGGGCATCAGCCGCGACGGCGTAACGATGGTGGCGGGCATGTTCCGCGGCCTGTCCCGCGAGGACGCGGCCCGGTTCGCGTTCCTGCTCGCTACGCCCGTGATCCTGGCCGCCGGAGTCCTCAAGGTCGGCGACCTGACCGGACCGCTAGGCAACGGCATTCACGGGCAGATTCTGCTCGGCAGCATCCTGTCGGGCGTCGGCGCGTACGTCTCCGTGCGGTTCCTCGTGCGCTACTTCCAGACCAGGACGCTCACGCCGTTCGCGATCTACTGCGTCTTGTTCGGGCTTGGCAGCATCATCTACCTGCAGGTGAAGTAGGCGCTTTCGCGTGCGGCGAACACGCAAACTTACGTATTATTAACGTTATGCCGGAAAAGTCAGGCACATCGCCGACGTCGTGGTCGTCGTCCGCCTCGGGAGCCTCGCGATCGGGCGCACTGTCCGCGGTCAGCCTCCGGCTGGCCGGCGAGGTCGGCCAGAACACCCTGGACCGCGTCGCGGCCGGCGAATCCGCGCTGCGGGCCGACCTGGATCAGCACGTGGCCGCGGTCCGGGCCGCGATCGCCGAGTACCCGATGGACGGCGAGCGCAGGAACGCCGCGATCGCCGGGCGCGCGGCGGTGGATGCGCGCGTGGGCGAGGCCGGCTGTCAGGGCCTGGGCGAACTGCTGTCGGCCATGGCCAGCAGCTGCCCCGATGTGCCTTTCGCATGCGATGCGCGCAGGTCCGAGGAGAGCGTGCCGCTCGTCCTGCTCCTGCACTACGTCTGCGGATTCCTTGAGGAAGCCGTCACGAGGGACTGGTGGCCCGAAGGTGACGGGCAGGCCGACCCGGACTGGGAGTCGATGCGCGTTGCCGCGGTCCTGCAGCTGATCTCGCAGGCCGAGGCCGCCGCAGAGCTGCATCCCGACCTGAACTCGCAGCCTTAGCCGTCCGAGCTACTGGCCCTCACGCGCGCGGCGGCCGCGCTGACGGCCGCGCTCCTTCGCGTCGAGGATCATTTTGCGCATCCGGACGGCGGACGGCGTCACCTCGACGCACTCGTCGTCGGCGCAGAACTCCAGCGCCTGCTCCAGGCTCAGCAGCCGCGGCGGGATAAGCCGCTCCAGTTCCTCACCCGCCGACTGGCGGATGTTGGTGAGCTTCTTCTCCTTGGCGATGTTCACATCCATGTCGTCCGACCTGGAGTTCTCGCCGACGATCATGCCCTCGTAGACCTCAGTGCCCGGCTCTACGAACAGGCTGCCGCGCTCTTGCAGCGCGAACATCGCGTATGCCGTCGCGGTCCCCGTCCGGTCGGCTACCAGTGAGCCAGTAGGCCGTCCCCGCATCTCGCCGAACCACGGCTCGAAGCCCTCGAAGACGTGGTGCGCGATCCCGGTGCCGCGGGTCTCGGTGAGGAACTGGGTGCGGAATCCGATCAGGCCCCTGGCGGGCACCGTGAAGTCGAGCCGGACCCAGCCGGTGCCGTGGTTGGACATGTTGTCCATCCGGCCCTTGCGCACGGCAAGCAGGGACGTGACCGTGCCCAGGGACTCCTCCGGGCAGTCCACCGTCAGCCGCTCGACCGGCTCGTGGATCTTGCCGTCGATCTCGCGGGTCAGTACCGTCGGCCGGCCGACGGTCAGCTCGTACCCCTCGCGCCGCATCTGCTCGACCAGCACCGCGAGGGCGAGCTCGCCCCGGCCCTGCACCTCCCAGGTGTCCGGCCGCTCGGTCGGCTCGACCACCAGGGACACGTTGCCGACCAGCTCGCGGTCCAGCCGGTCCTTCACCATCCGGGCGGTGACCTTCGAACCCTTGACCTGGCCGACCAGCGGTGAGGTGTTCACGCCGATCGTCATCGAGATGGCGGGCTCGTCGACGGTGATCAGCGGCAGCGGCCTGGGATCGTCCGGGTCGGCCAGCGTCTCGCCGATCATGATGTCGCCGATGCCTGCGACGGCAACGATGTCGCCCGGCCCGGCCGTCTGCGCAGGCACCCGCTCCAGCGCCTCGGTGCGGAACAGCTCGGTGATCTTCACGCGCTCCACCGAGCCGTCCCGGCGGCACCAGGCGACCTGCTGGCCTTTGCTGATCTCGCCGCTGAACACCCTGCACAGCGCGATCCGGCCCAGGTACGAGGACGCGTCCAGGTTGGTCACCCACGCCCGCAGCGGCGCATGCGGGTCGTAGGTCGGAGCCGGCACCGTGTCGCGCAGCACGGCGAAGAGCGGCTCCAGGTCCGGCGAGTCCGGCAGGGTGCCGTCCTCGGGCCGATTCAGCGATGCCCGGCCGGCCCGCGCCGACGCGTACACGATCGGGAACTCGATCTGCTCCTCGGTCGCGTCCAGGTCCAGGAATAGCTCGTAACACGCGTCGACGACCTCGGCGATCCGCGCGTCCGGGCGGTCCACCTTGTTGA
>JASHOV010000668.1 GCA_030038495.1 Streptosporangiaceae bacterium | reverse complement strand
GACCGACGGCAGAGCCCGTCACTTCGGCTCCATCGGGCGCGCCATCTGCCAGACCGCGAACGCAATAGTGGCCCCAATCAGCGCGAGCAGCAGCACCAGCGGCAGGACCGCGGCGGCAACCGAGGAATGCACGAGCGCCGTCGTGGCTATCCGCTGGGTCTTCGCGGGCGCCGGAGTCGTGGTCAGCGTCTGGGATGTCGACGGCGTGGGCGTCGAGGTAGCGGCCGGCGTGGTCGCCGACGACGTCGGCTGGCCTCCGGCCGAGGTGCTGGGTGTGGTCGTTGACGTGCTGGGCGAGGACGAGGAAGGTGCGGGCCTTACGCCGGTCGGCGCCGGCACCTCGCTGTTCTGGTCGGTGATGTCGCGCGCTGCCGCGTTCGTGTACGCCAGCATTTTGGCCGCCCCGTTCGCGGCGGTCATCGGCAGGTAGCCGGGCGGCAGCTGGCCCAGACCGTATCCCGGATGCTGCCCGGTACCCGCGGCGAAGTCGAGGAACTCGCCGTAGTCACGCGCCAGCGGCTTGCTCAGGCCGCTGGTGGGAACGGCCGTGGAGATGAGCATGGTGCCCGGATACGCCGACTTACCGGCGGGCTCGGTCTGCATCGTCGCGTACGGCAGTGTCCACGAGCCGGTCTGGTCATCGGGCTTCATCATGGCCAGCGCGGCGCGCAGGGACGCGTCGGTCGGAGCGACGAAAGACCGGCCCGCGCTGGTCGTGAACTTCGCGTCCGACGTCGAGCCGCCCTGCGTCTCCAGCTCGGCGGTATCCAGTCCGTACTGCTCGGCGTCGGACAGGCTGGTCAGGCCGAGGATGAAGGTGTTGCCAGGGTCTTCCGGCCCCACTGACCCCAGGATCGGCGGGGTATTGACACTGCAGATAATCTCCGAGTCGCTGATGTCGTACTGCAGGTCGAGGCTGATCGTGGCCATCGACTCGACCGGCGAAGCCACGAGCGACAGCCACGGAGAGCCGGCCAGACAGGCGTAGCCGCCTCCGGTGAGAGCCGACGGAGTGTAGGCATCGAGCAGCGGCCACGTCGTCACCGGCAGCTTGATGCCCTTGTAGTGCGAGTTGACGACCATTCCCCACGGGTCCGGCTCGCCGTTGAGCCACGCCCGCGCCTCGGGGTTGTCATTGATGTAGGAGGTCAGCGCCCACATGACGTCGGAGTCGGCGGACTGCACAAGCATGGTCGCTGCCGACGCGAGTGCCCCCCCGGCGACCTGGGCGGAGACTCCCGGATTGAGTGCCTGAAACTCGGGGTCCGCCAGGATGTTCAGCGGGTTGGGCTGGTGTGTCACCGGGTTCTGCAGCGCCGGGTCGGCATCCATCTCGGGTCGCTCGGGATAGGACTCGGTCAGCAGCTTGGCGAGCAGCCGCGCGTCGAGCCGGAGCGTCGTGTATTGCCGGTCGTATTTGTTCACTATGTCGAATACGACGGCAAAGCCGGTGACGGCCGTCGGGGCCTGGGCCACGTGGCCGGGGAACGGAGTCGGCGGCGGTTCGGCCTCGAAGGCGGCGTCGATGGTTCCGGCCGTCAGGAGCTCCTGGGCCTCGGGCTCGCCGGTGATGACGTGCTCCAGCGTGAACAGCTTGGAGTTGAGGCAGAAGTGCGGCGCCCACTGCTCGGTGGCTCCCAGCAGGAGGTACGAGCCGTAGATCGGCACGTCCGTCGACGAGCTGACCGCCGCGCACGCGTCCGACGGCGGCGCGAAGGTCAGCGGCACCATGATCCGGTTACGCCAGTTCGATGCGCTCCACCACAGCTGCCCGGTGAACGTGAGGGACTCGGCGGCTTGCGCGCCCGGGCTCGGCGCTGGGCCGCTATTGAGCTCCCCTGGCGCGTAGTAACCCGTCCCTGAGCACTCGGCGAGCGCAGCCGCGATCTCGGCCGGCGTATTCGGCCGGTCGACGGGCGGCAGGCTGTCGCCGGACGGGTCGCAGCTGATACCCATGATCGGGATGACCACGAGCGAGCAGGGCACGGTGTCCGAGCATCCGAGCGATGCGTTGGACTCCGCGGTAGCGATGACGAACTTGTCCGAACCCTGGCCCTGCAGGTCCGTCACCCCGTACGTCGTGTTGCTGGGCTGCGTCACGCTCGCCCCTTCCGACGCCTCCGGCGGCAGCGATCCGCAGCCCTGCGGGCCATAGTTGTAAACGGTCCCGTCCGCGGCGACGAACGGCACCCACTGCTGAGCGGCGGCGCTGTCGATCACGGAGGCGCACGCCCCCGGCGGGCTCGGAACCCCGACCTGGTCTGCGCGGTCGGCAACAGATGCGTACCGGTCCAGGCGGTAGGAAGGAAACGCGGAGGTAGTGGTGATCTGCACGCGCTCATCTGGCGTCTGAGTCCAGCACGTCTCGGGCGTGATCAGATCCCTGCCGGAGGTTGCGGAGGCGCTGCCCCGGCACATCATGAGCACGACCGGGTACTCCTCGAGCGAAGCCGCCTCGGAGGTCTCCTGGGGAGCGATCCCCCCCGTCGGATGCGCGCCGGTCCACGAGACGTCGATCTCCTGCCGGTTGCGCAGGTCGCGGGTCTGGCCGACGCTCAGCGAGAACGTCCGGGTGTCCTCGACCACGTTCTGGCCGTTGATCAGATTGACCCGGCTGATCTTCTCGGTCGCGGTGAAGGCCGGGCCGGTGGCCGAAGCCTGGGTCGCGCCCGCGGGGCTGCCCGCCGCGCCGGCGCCGACGGCGAGGGCCAGCAGGGCCGCCGCCAGCAGGAATCCGGAGATGCGGCGACGGGTCATGGCGCGCTCCCAGAGGCTTGTTGCGCAGCGGCTGACTTGCCGGCCTCCCGCTGCCGACGGCGCCATGCGATGATCGGCGGGATTGCCAGGAGCAGCAGGACTTCCGCCACCGCCAGGACGGCGAGCAGGCCGCCGATGCCGCTGCCCTCGGATGGGGCGATATTGCTCGCGGTGCCGACCAGCGTCTCGCCGTTCGGGGCCGTGGACGCTCCGGGCGCGCCACTACCGGAGGACGAGCCGCCCGTGTTGGTCGACGTACCCGAGGAGGGACTCCCGGAGGCATTCCTGCCCGACGTGCCGGTGCTGGACGACGTACCCGGCGTGCCCGTGCTCGTCGGCGCCGGGGCCCTGCCGCCCTGCGGGTTGCCGGTGGGACCGACGCCAGTGCCCGGCGTGCACGGTCCCTGGCCGGCCTCATCGCAGGTCGGCGGCTCCGGCGCTATCACGGCGAGATGGTTGATGTCGCTGGCATGACCGGCCCAGAACGTCGGGTTACCGCAATCGGTGCCGACGTTCAGGGTGCTGATAGGCACGGCCGGGTCGGCCGTGTGCAGCTTGTACATCTGCTCGAAGCTCGCCTGGGCGAGGTTGATGGGCAGCGGCGAGTAGCCGATGGGCCCTATCTCCGCCTGGCCGCCGCAGATGGACCAGCGGATGAACAACGAGAGCGTGTCGCGTTTCGCCGTCGACATCCGCGGATCGGTCGGCGAGGTCGGAATGATCATGTAGGAATACGACGACATCGCGTAGGACCGCTTGTCGGGGTTGGTGTACACGTTGGCGAGGTTCTGCAGCAGGTAATCCGGCGAGCTCTTGTCCATGTTGATCTGCGCCCGGGTGAGGGCGACCGCCACGTTGTACTGCGTCGGCGCGGTGAAGTAGCCCGCCCGGTTTTCCAGCAGCGCGACGGGCCAGTCCTTCCCTAGGGCGTAGGAGTACTGGTCATACCCGATGGAACCGTTGGCCGCCGCCGAGGTGATCTCGTTGATGATGCCGTCCGAGCCCGCCTCGCGGACCGGGCTCTCCCCATACGACGCCTGGGGCCAGTACTCGGTCGGCGTGGATATTCCGGCGTACGCCCGGTAGATACTCGGGTACAGCGCGTTGAGGTACGCGGTGAACTGGTAGCTCGCGCCGGATCCTTCTGAGTCCACGACGGTGATGATCTGCGTGGGCGGCAGGTGGGTGACGTATGAGCCGTTCGCCAGGTCGAACCGGTTGTTATTATCCTGAGCGATCTCCGCGTTATCCCAGTTGGTGATCTGGCCGGTGAAGATCTTCGCGAGCGTCTCGCCCGACAGCCGCAGGCTCTCCACGAGCTGCCCGGCGACGCGGATCTGGTACGGGAACGAGGTGCCGCCCGCGACGATCGGCAGGTACGCGTACGGCCTGCAATCCGAGGGCGGGTCGTTGTTCAGGCAGTTCGTGTCCCAGGTCTGCGCAACCGAGTCGTAGCCCAGGAAGCCGACGTCACTGACGGCGAAATCGGTGGTGTCGTTACGGAAGTCCGCACGTCCGTCGGCGGAGCCTTCACCGGTGTAGTCCACCTCCAGGTTCTGGTCCGTGACGTCGGTGATCCACTGGTTGATCGCATTCTCGGCCCAGGTCGACCCGGAACCGCTGATCTGCGCGGTGGGTTCACTTACCGGGGGCTTGGCGCTGACCGCGGCGCTGGCGACGGCCGGGCCGAGCAGCGGGGAGACACACAGCGCCGCGAGGGCGGCACAGGCAAACAGGCGGCGCATGACAGATCCTCGGGTTGTCGGTTGTTCGAGCGCCCGCAACAGGCGGCGAGCGGTGCGGGTGCGCGCGCTCATCGACTGGCCACCTTGCTGCGGGCCAGGAGGCGGGCGGTCACGAACAGGACCAGCACGAATACCAGCAGGACGACACCGGCCCCGAACCCGCGCTCGATGAACAGCGGCTCGCCGCTGCGCACCGCGGTGTAGATGTACAGCGGCAGTGAGTTCATCGGCTCGGTGAACGGCGTGCAGCCGGCCGTGCCGAGGTGGAAGCAGGACGCCAGCTCAGCCCAGTTCGGGTTCGTGTATGTGGACGCGCCCGAGGTGATCAGTACCGGCGCGGTCTCGCCCACGGCCCGGGCCATGCCGAGGATCACGGCGGTGGCCAGCCCCGAGCGCTGGGTCGGCAGCACGACCCGCCAGACGGTCCGCCATTGCGTGGAGCCCAGCGCGTAGCTCGCCTCTCGCAGGCCGCTCGGCACGATCCGCAGCTGCACGTCCGCCGATCTCGCGATGATCGGCAGCATCATCACGCTCAGGGCCATGGCAGCAGCAAACCCGCTGCGGTCGAAGCCAAGGCCGAGGATCAGGACCGTGTAGATGAACAACCCGGCAAGGATGTCGGGCAGCGCGGTCATCGCCTCGACCACCGTCCGGACGACGCGGGAAAACTTGCCGCCCACCTCGACCATGTAGACCGCGGTCATGATGCCGAGCGGCAGGGAGACCACGGTGGCGACGCCGAGCTCGAACGCCGAGCCGACAATCGCGTTCGCGACTCCGCCCTGCGTGAGCGGCGATTGACCCGGGCTGCTGGCCGACTCGGGCTCGTACCAGAAGTTCAGCAAGTGGGCGGCGGCCCAGCCGCGGAAGACGATGTACCCGATCGCGCACGCCAGCGCGGCGCCGACGAGAACCGCGGCCCCGGTAATGATGGCCATCCACAGCCGGTCGACGACAATCTGGCGGCTGTGCGCCATGGCGGTGACAGTCGCGAACATCGCCAGGAAGCCGAGATACCAGCAGATCAGGAAGCCGATGGAGCCGCTGAACGGCAGAACCTTCTCGTATAGCAGCCAGACGAGTCCGAGCGAGCCCACCAGCGAGCCCACCAGCGTGAGCCAGAAGTCGGTCGTCCACGCGGAGACCGCCCGAGGATGGTCCGCCTGTTCGCGGGCTTCCGGCTGCCGGACATCCTGGGGGGCAAAGGTCGTCACGGCGCTCAGATCTCCGTCTGCGCACCGCTGCGGCTGCGGCCGATGACTATAGCCGCGAGCGTGTTGATGAGGATGGTGATGGCGAACAGCACGAAGCCGGCCGCGACCAGCGCGCGCAACTGGCCGGACGTCGCGTCGCCGAAGAAGTTCGCGATCAGCCACGAGATGGTGGCCCCGCCCGCCGCGAGCGGCTGGAACCTGATGTCGAAGTTCTCGGTCAGGATGAGCAGGACCGCGATGGTCTCGCCGAGCGCGCGGCCGAGCGCCAGCATCGTCCCGCCGATGATGCCGCCGCGGCCGAAGGGAAGCACCACCGTCCGGATCATCCCCCACCGGGTCGAGCCGAGCGCGTAGGCACCCTCGCGCTCGCTCAGCGGCGCAAGCCTGAAGACGCCGATCATGACCGCGCAGCCCAGCGGGATCGCCATCATCGAGACGATCATCCCGGCGATGAAAGGCGACTGGTTGTAGGCGAGCAGATTGAAGGCCGGCGCGGTCGGGTCACCGCCCGGGACGTGAAAGACCGGGATCCAGCCGAAGTACTCGCTGATCCAGCGGGATAGGTAGAGGGCGTGCGGCATGATCAGGAAATAGCCCCACACCCCGTACAGGATGCTCGGGATCGCCGCCATGAGGTCGACCATCGACACCAGGAAGCCGCGCAGCCAGGACGGCGCGTACTCGCTGACATAGAGCGCGGTGAGCAGCGCCAGCGGGAACGTGAACACGAGCGCGATGATCGCAACCTCGGCCGTGCCGATGAGCGCCGAGGAGATGCCGAGAAGCCTGGAATTCGGAGACCACTCGTTCTCGGTAAAGAAGCGCAGTCCGTAGTCACGCAGCGTTGGAATCAGCTGGTAGCCGAGAAATACCCCGATCGCTCCGGTGATGGCCAGCACCACGGCGCCAATCAGGGTGGTACTCCAGCGGAAGACGCGATCCGCCCGGCTCAGGGACCGGCGGATCGGGCGCGGGCTGTCACCGGGCTCGGGTGCCGAGCCGGCGGACTGCACGTCAATGAGGGTGGTCATCCGAACCGGCCGTGCACGTAATCGGCGGTCCGCGGGTCGCGCGGGTTCTCGAAGACTTCCTTCGTGGCTCCGGACTCTACGATCCGGCCCGGAGTCCCCTGCTCGGCCAGGAAGAACGCGCACTGCTGCGAGACCCGTGCCGCCTGCTGCATGTTGTGCGTGACGATCACGATCGTGACCTGGTTGCGCAGTACCGCGATCGTCTCCTCGATGCGCCGGGTCGATGTCGGGTCCAGCGCCGAGCAGGGTTCGTCCATCAGCAGCACGTCCGGCCGCACGGCCAGCGACCGGGCGATGCACAGCCGCTGCTGCTGGCCACCCGATAGCGATCCGCCGGCGTCGCCCAGCCGGTCCTTGACCTCGGCCCAGAGGCTGGCGCGCCGCAGGCAGTCCTCGATCAGCGCGGCCCGCTGGCTGCGGCCGACCTTGGTGCCGGTCAGCTTCAGGCCCGCGACGACATTCTCGCCGATGCTCATCGCCGGGAACGGGTTGGGCTTCTGGAACACCATGCCGATGCGCTTGCGGGTCAGCGTGATCGGCTGATTGGGCGCGTAGACGTCCAGGCCGTTGAGGCGAACCTCGCCGGCCAGTTTCGCCGACGGCACCAGCTCGTGCATCCGGTTGAGGATCCGCAGGAACGTCGACTTGCCGCAGCCGGACGGTCCGATCAGCGCCGTGACGGTGCCTGGCGGCATGGCCAGCGAGACGCGATCGAGCACCTTGTTCGTGCCGAACCAGGCGGAGACGCGGTCCGCGTCCAGTTGCGCCCCAGTGGGATTGGCCGCGTAGCTCTGGGTGTCGGTGAGATCTAGCGCCGGTGCGGCAAAGGTGGGCGCTGTCTGCTCGTCAGTCACGAAGGTCCGCCAGACAGCAAGAAACGCGGCGATGTCACGCGCTCCCCTCCTCATCACAGTCCCGCACGGCGCGCCACCGGTATGCCGACCATGAGACCGCATCGGACAACGCGATAGGCGCACATGAGGGAAACAACAGATGAGTATTGTGTTAACGCCGGAAAAGGAGTTCGCGGCGTTAATATCCGGTGAAAATTGGCTAATCGGAACGCATCGGCGCGGGGATCAGGCCAGGCAGTTAGCGCAATCGTTACCTTGACCGCTTGCCGGGAGAAGTCAGGTAGCTTTCTTACGGTCATTGCGGCAGCATCTGAGTCGGAGCCCTGTGCACCGTATTCCCCGCCGAGTCCCTGGGAGGACCCGATGACCGGCAGTCGTCGCGAGTCAGCCCCGCCCGGCGGGGCCACCGCGCGCGGCAGGGCCAGGCGGGCGGCGAGGAGCCGCACACCCGCGTTCGCGCTTGGATCCGTGCTGGCCATAGTTGCAATTTCGGCCACCGCCTTCGCTCCGGACTATGACCAGATGCTGACATCTGCCTACAACCGGCCCGCGTCGGCCGGCCGCAAGCTCTGCGGTGTTCCGTACAGGCTCCCGAAGCCGATTGCCCCGCAATTCACCTTCCACGATCCGCGGAGCCGGGGAATACGCGGAATCGCATTCTGTGCTAATGACTCGTTCCTGGCGGCCGCCGACGGTAACGGCCATGTCTACGTGTGGTCCCTGGCCACGCACAAGATCGTCTCTGCCCTGTACGACCCGCGCAGCCGGGGCGTCAACGCCGTCGCCTACCGCCCGCGGAGCGACATCCTGGCGGCGGGAGACGCCAACGGCTCCGTTTATCTCTGGGCACCGGGCCTGGCCAGGCCACGCCGCCTGGCCGATCCCCCCAGCCGGGGCATCCGCGCGCTGGCCTTCAGCCCTAACGGCAAGCTCCTGGGCACGGCCGACGGAAACGGGAGCGCGTATATCTGGTCGATGAGAACGGACCGCGTCGTCGCGATCCTGCACGACCCTCGCAGCCGGGGCGTCGACACGGTCACGTTCAGCCCAAATGGCGCGACCATCGCCACGGGCGACGCCAACGGCACCGCCTATGTCTGGGCACTGCCCCGGACGCTCCGAGCCCGGCTGCAGCAAACACTGCGCGATCCGGGCAGTAAGGGAGTCCGGTCGGCGGCGTTCGAGCGGAGCGGCCGGACCATCGCAATCGCCGACGCCAACGGCAGCGACTATCTGTGGACGCTGGGCAGAGCGCGGCCGCGCGTACTCAACGATCCGGTCAGCCGGGGCATCGAGGCCGAGGGCTTCACGCCCAGCGGCCGATTCCTCGCCACCGCTGACGCCGATGGCCACCTGTTCTTCTGGGCACTGTCGATCTACCGGGTCGTCGAGTTCGTGCCCGTCCGGGCAGCCAGGCCGATCGACGCCGTGGCGTTCAGCCCGGACGGCCGCCGGGTGGCGGCGGGAGCCGTCAGCGGGACGATCTACCTCGCCGATGTGTCCCGCATCGGCATCAGCGTCACCATCACGGCGGGCTAACGGACAACCCTGAGGCCGTCCCGGATCGTGGCCAGCGGAGCGGTCCGGTAGAACCACTCGCAGGCCGCGACGCAGCGGACGCGGCGGTCGAACGAGTGCGAGGACCGGGCCAGGATCTCGTCGCCGAGCAGCAGCGCCCAGTTCCACCGGTTGTCGCGCGCCAGTACATGCTGCGGCTGAAGCTGATCGACGACGTCCATGAGCCTGGCCAGGCCGAGCCGGCACGCGGCGACGTCGGCGAATCCGCCGCTGGACTGGCCACCGTCGCGGTTGTTGCGCGACAGCAGCCGCCAGTGCACCCGTTCGCGGACGCTGTAGATCTCGAAATGCGCAGCCTCTGCCTGCCTCGGCAGCGCGGCGTACTTGGCGCTCATTCGCGCCCGCGCCGCGCACGCACGGCAAAATGACCCCTACTGAACTGGCGCACGGTCCCGCTCCCGCTCCCCTTGAGAACCAGCAGCCCCTCCGGTCAGACTCGACCAGGAAGCCACTCCCGCCGACATTGTGATTGGCCCGGACACGGGGGACAAGAGGACGGCAGATGCACAGCTGGTGACATTGCTGCCGACGTTTAAGTAAACAGATGGTATCTGGTATGCGATAAAAGGATAGATATTCCGTCTAAAGCCGTCATGCATTAGGCCCGCAGACGGTCAAATCAACTCCCGGCGCCCGGAGGCTACTCGTAGCTCACTCGGACCTCGGACGTGCGGGCCACCGACTGACAGGCCAGGATCAGCCCGTCGGCGAGGTCGGCGTCCTCGAGCACCTCGTTGTGGGCCATCTCCACCTCACCGGACACCAGCTGGCAGGCGCATGCGCCGCAGATGCCCTCGCGGCAGGAGTACGGCGGGTCCAGCTCGGCGTCGATCAGCACGTCGAGCATGCGGGTGCCAGGCGCCCATCGCAGCGACGTGGTCTGGCCGTCGAGCGTCACCTCGAGAGTCGCTTCGACGCCGCCCTCCACCGGCGCGGGTGTCTCGAACGGGTTGTCCTGCAGCGACAGGAACCTCTCCACCCGCACTGCGCGCGGCGGCACGCCGACCGCGGCGGCAGCGTCCCTGACCACGGTCAGGTACGGGTCGGGCCCGCAGGCGAAGATCTGGTACCTGGCAAAAGGGCGCAGCAGCGGCTGCAGCCCCTCGGTGGTCGGCAGGCCCTGGACGGAGTCCAGCCAGTGCACCACGAGCAGCCGCGACCCGGCCGATGCCGCGAGCTCGCGCAGCCTCGTTCCGAAGATAATGGAGCTCTCGTCCTGATTGGCGTACACGAGCACGACGCGGCCGCGGCCGGCCGCCAGCACCGACGTCAGGATGGACATCACCGGCGTGATGCCGCTGCCCGCCGCGAGAAGCAGGAAGTCGCCGTCGAGCGCGGCCGGGGTGAACGTGCCGGCCGGGGGCAGCACGTCCAGGACCATGCCGGGCTTCACGTTGTCGGCGATCCAGTGCGACGCGTAGCCGCCGGGCATCCGCTTGACGGTAACGGCGTGCTGCTCGCCGGTCACCGGCGAGCTGCACAGCGAGTAGCAGCGGGCGACCGAGCCGTCGCGGTCGCTGGGAATCCGCAGCGTCAGGAACTGCCCGGGTTTGTAGGCGAACGCCGCGGACAGCTCCGGGGGCACGTCGAAAACCAGCGAGCATGCCTCGTCCGTCTCCGGGATCACCGACTCCACCCGGAGCTGGTGATAGGTGCGGGCAGGGCTCACCGCGGTGGCCTCAACCGTGCTGGCCTCAACCGTGCTGGCCTCACTGGGCTAGCCTCACTGACCTGCCTGCCAGGGCGGCGCCACGGCCAGCTTGCCGCTGAGGGCGGCGGCGTCGATGCTC